>JBEKBK010000005.1:0-49969 GCA_050015435.1 Bryobacteraceae bacterium | reverse complement strand
GGAGGTTTTTGCAAATGCTAAAACAATTCTCAATCGTTTTCGCGGCCGCGGCAATGTCCACGGCTGCATTCGGCCAATGGCCAACGCTCCTCACCGCAACCTACGATGACGGCTTTTACCAACTCGGTTATGCCGCCAATCTCAACGTTGGGGACTCCGTCATCAATCTTTCTAACGACGGATTCAACGGCGGCGTGTACGGCGCCACCCCGGCTTCGCTCGGCAACATGTGCGCCAATGTGTACGTGTTCGACCCGCAGGAAGAGGAAGTCGCCTGCTGCTCTTGTCTGGTTACGCCGAACGGGCTCAACTCCCTCTCGGCTAAGAACGATCTGATCAACAACGTTCTCACGCCGGCCATCCCGAGCTCCATCGTGATCAAGATCACCGGTACGCAGCCCACCGTCGACAAGACGGGTGCCTTCAGCATTTGCAACCCGGCCACTGCTGGAACCAACGGCTTCAATCCGCTGGAATATGGGCTGGTGGTTTGGGGCAGCACGCTGGAGCCGAGCGGTACGGCCGGCACCTACAACGCAGTCAACGTTCCCTACAAAGGCGGCTGGCTCAAGATTGACGAGACTGGAATCGCCGGCGGTCTCCCTATCGTTCCAGGTCATGAACTGGCTGGTCTGACCCAGCTCTGCGCTTTCATCCAGGTGGAAGGCACCGGCTACGGTCTCTGCAATTCGTGCAGAACCGGCGCGTTGGGCGGCAACAAGAACTAAGCACGGGTATAGTAGGTATCTCGGGGTAAACAAGACCTGTCCGGTACGGGCAGGTCCTTGCCTCCGGCGACCTGCAGCCCCGTGGTCCTGTTTCCTCGGGCTGGGCGGCGGGAGTCTAATATGCATTGGCTCCCGCCGCTTCCCGGAATTACTTCCCTCAATCTCAGACCCGCCATCACCAATAGCGCACTACCTTGCATTAAGGTCAAGGTGTCAGCGCCGGTGCAAAAATCCCCATATACCTGGTCCGGGAGAAATTGCGAATCGTAAATCGCGGCGCTCATAAATGGCCCCATATCCGACTCAACTAGCGATTGCGCCTGGATCACGGCCCATCCGGACAGTACTTTTTCAAATTCGCGTTTGGCTTAGAGGTGGGGAGCCACCAAAAGTAGCTTCCAGACACCGGACAATCCTGGAGCCGGGGCGGCTTTGGTCTACGCTGCGGCGTCTATCATCGCTTATCCACGTTCCCAGCTCAGGCGGTCTACTTGCCGGGCTCGTCGGATTTCAGAATCCGCAGCACGGAGAGTATTGTGTTCCAACTGCGCGTTGTCGCCGGCGCCCCAAAGAGCCTGTCGATCTGGCCGAGATAGCCAATCGTTTTCATGTGGCGGCGGTACACCCCATACACGAGACGATTCTTCGAGCCAATGATTCGCACCAGCCAGTCCTCACCTTCGGGAAGAGCAATCGGAAGAGAAACTTTGCGGCGTCCAGCCTCCGACAGGATGCTTACGAATTGAACAACATCTGCGGGCGGTGGCTCAGTTCCAAACGGGTTGTCCATCTCTAGTTGAATCAGATCACTGCCGTCGCAGAACGCGATTGTTGCTTCAAACGGCAGCTTCCGGCGCAATTCGGCAAGGAACTTTGCGCGCAACCCAGGTTTGCGAACGACAAGCGTGCCTGCGGCTCCCACGTTCACGGCATCGTAGATGCAGAGTTCTTTGGCGAGCGTGCTTGGACGGAAAGCCCGGTGTCCTCCAACGTTGATACCCCGGAAGAAAACGATCAACGCCATGCTGCCCATTGTTGCAGCACCGAAGTATCGAGGAGAGGCGGAAGCGGTCGGGCCTGACGATAGATAACTTGTAGTCGCGTAGTGTTCACCGATCTTAGGCGAAGTGTGAAGCGGTTAGCGCCTGACGTCAGATCTCTGTCGGAAGCGTCCCGGCAGACTAACATCGAGGAGCGAGACAAGATGGGGACGGGCGCTTCGGATAGAGTCGTAAGAAGGAAGCGGTTGGCGCGGCGCGGAGGATGCCGCTAGCTATGGGTTTTGAATGCCGATTTTTCCAGAAGGTTCGGGTAGAAGAGGGGGTCCTCGCGGAAAGAAGAGAGGCCACTGGTTGCTTTTCAGCGGAGCCAAATAGTCCGCCGAGGTGAACTGCGAGCCCTGATCGGAGTTCCAGATTTCGGGCTGGCCGAAACGAAACGCGGCCTCCCGCGCCGGCAGAAACCGGTTTCCATCGTATTAGAGAGTTCCCAACTGAGCACGAAGCGGCTGAACAGTCCATCACCGCGACCAGGTACAGGAGGCCGCCGCGCATCGGAATGTAAGTAATATCGGTGCTCCAGACGTGGTTGGGCCGGAGGATGTCCACCCCGCGCCGTAGGTACGGATAGATCTGGTGACCCGGCGAAAAAGGACGCTTCAGATACAGCTGGTCCAGTTGGCGGAGCCGTCGCAGGTTCTCGGAGCTCTCCGGCCGCGGCGGGTAGTAGTAGGTCGAGCGCGGCACTGCCAGCAGTTCGCACTGCGGTTGAATGCTGAGGCGCGGATGAGCGGGATCGATCCATTGCCGTATATTTTCAGTCGATGAGGCCCGCTCTTTTTTGGAGAAAGTCCAGCTCCACTTTCAATTGGCCGATCTGTTTGTAGAACTCGTCCTTTTCGGCATCGGACTGCTGGCGCACCTTGCTCGCGGCCGTTGCCGAAGATGTTCGGCAAACCGGCCAGCGCTTGTTTCTTCCAGCCCCCCACCTGGGTTGGCTGGACACCGAACATCTGCGCGATTTGCGCTGCCGTCGTGTGCGCTGTGATGGCCTCGACAGCCACCTTGGCTTTCCGGCTGGGTGGGTGACTTTTACGGGTTTTGGGCATTGACTCTCCTCCATTTTCAATGCCGCCAACCATCTAAGAAAAGGCCGTTTTCGTGTCCAGAAAATGGGGTCCACTACAGTCCAGCCCTCTTTGAACCAACCCCAAATCTTCCTGAAGGATTAGAAGCTCTGAGGGATAACCTTGTTCTCTACCTAGTGACGTCGCGTGCTCTCGCTGCAGAGGTGGAGCAACGTCTTGAGCAAGATTTGCGCGGAATCTCTGCTCAAAGCATCGTTGTCATTGGACTCTACGGGGGAACCGACTGGGGGTCCACTGACGCATGGATCACACGCGATCAACCTACTATCCTGATCTGCACTTTCGAAAAAGGGGGATGCGCTTCCTTGCTCCAGCCTCTTGTGCAAACTGTCCGAATCGGAGCAGGATTGGCACATGTCCAAAACATTCCGCGCGGCATAGTTTTGTTCGCCGAGCCAGGCAACGTAACGCTCTACCGCGTCGCCGATCCAGGATGCTCGAATTCGATCGACCGTGGTCGGGCGGATGCAATAACGGTTCAGCACGAAAATCTTCTCTCTTTAGGGAGGCTCAGGAGATGATCGCACGCACAACTGAAGCGTTATGTTCCCGGTTCGGCAACTGAATGCTTGGAAAGGCCGCGGTCTACGACGGCTGGCCACATTACACGGATTATGTTACCGGGAACATAATCCGTGCGCAAGATCAAAGAAGTTCTTCGACTAAAGTTTTCAGTGGGTCTGGGGCTGCGGCAGATCGCCCGTAGTTGCTCGATTGGCCTCGGCACCGCACATGAGTATCTACAGCGAGCCGAGGCTGCCGAGATCAGGTGGCCGCTGGGACCGGAGTGGGATTATGACCGGCTTGAGGCTGCGTTGTTCGGCGGCCACCGCGCAGCCGCCCGACCGTGCTGCCAATGCCTGACTTCGCGAAGCTTCACCGCCAGCGTCAGCAGCATCCACACTGGACCGAGCAGTTGCTGTGAGAGGAGTACCGGCGAGCCAACCCGGACGGCTATCGCTACTCCCGATTCTGCGAACTGTACCAGCGCTGGCGCCGCAAGCAGCATGTCGTGCTGCGGCAGGAGCACAAGGCCGGCGAGAAGCTGTTCGTGGATTGGGCGGGCACCATGATACCGATTTACGATCCGCGCGGTGGTCCAGTACAGCAGGCGCATCTATTCGTCGCGGTCCTGCGAGCCAGCTCCTTGCGGAAGCGACGCCTGACGAACTTTTGGCGAGTTGGATCGGCGCTCACGTGCGCGCCTTCGAGTTCTATCAGGTGTGCCGAAGCTCGTGGTGCCGGACAACACGATCCCGATCTGAATCCGACCTATCTGGAGTGGGCGTGGTTCCGGCGCGGCCATACAAGCCTCGGGACAAGGCCAAAGTTGAATCGGGGGTGCCTCTGGTCGAAACCACGGTATCCGGGAGCTTCGCGACCGGATCAACCAGCGACCGTTCCGCAAGCGCGAGGGTTCACGAGCAAAACAGTTCGAAGCGGTGGACAAGCCTGCACTGAGTCCGCCCCCTACCGAGCGGTTCGACCTGAACGAATAGTCCCGCGCTCGGTCAACATCGACTATCACGTTGCCTTCGACAGTAACTTCTACAGCGTGCCTTACAACCTGATCCACGATCTGGTTGAAGTGCGCTCAACGCCGACGACCATCGAGATCACGATTGCTGAGCACCGCCCGCGTTCCCACCCGGCGCATCTGGAATGGACGCCATCGCGGATGGTGCACTGGGCGCAGACTATCGGCCCGCACACCGCCCGCCTGTTTGAGCGCGTCCTCGCCGACAAGCCGCACCCGGAGACGGGCTACCGGTATTGCCTGAGCAGCATCCGGCTCGCTGATCAGTACTCACCGGCACGCATGGAAGCCAGCGGAAAACCAAGGCACTTCATGGAGCGCTTGGTTCCACAGGGCCGGCTTGTAACAGCAGACTTTGCCGAAAGCGGTGACGCTGAACAAGACGCCCCACAACACTTGCACGGTCCAAAGAGCGGTATTCATGGTGGAGCGTGGTTGGTGCATTGTTTTGCGATCCACCTGTAGTTTTATCACTTTTTACTTTTATGTACTTTCGCCCGAGTACTCGCAGGCGCTTTCCTCTTCAATTTGATCTGATTGTAATCAACCGCGGCACGGATGAGATTTTTTAGAGCACGCTCATTAATCTTATCGCCCTCGAAAAAATCGATCGCTCGCCACGCGTTGCCTTCGAGGCCCGCGTTGAAGAGCTTGTCAGTATCCGGGAGGCTCGCCCCGTGGGAAAAGGTAAGCTTCACCTTACCTTTGTGGGCGTTGCCGACTACGATGATTCCGTCGCGAGACCATACTGGGCTTCCCATCCACTTCCATTCCTCGATGATCTCCCGGTCGGCCGCAAGAATGCTCTTGCGGATGCTGGCGAGCGTTTTGCCACGCCAGTCTGTGAGTCCTGCGATTAGCTGGTCAATACGTTCCGATGGAGTCATTGGATCTTTATGCCTCGAATTCTTGTCCCGTTTTCATGCGAGTAGCTTCTCTGCGGCGCCTTGTTTGGTCGGTCTCTTCAAAAGAAGACGTCGAAGCACATGGCCTTTCCACATCCACAATCCCGAAAGGAGCATTACAGGAACGACGACAAACCGAACACGGTCGGCGTACTTTGGAAGTTCTTCAAACGGACTGTAAATATAGCCAAGGATCGGAATGCTGAAAACGATGTGAACCCAGCGAAAAATCGAACGTTTGGTAGCATCTTTCATGATTAATTTGTCCTCCATTCACGACTTTTGAGCCGCCTGAGGCGGCCGGTTGGGCGTTTCAATACCGAACTGCTTGGCGTACTCGGCGTTCAGCCGCTGCCAACCTTCGAACTTGATCGCCTCGCCACCGACGATGCGGCCGATGGAAGTTCCGCTGAGAAGGTGATCCAGAACATCGAGACAAATGTGCCAGCCCGCGGCGCCCCACGCGATGAAGCGGCGGTCGATGTTGTGCCACAGCGTCAGGCGCGTGCCGCCACCGGCGGCTTCGAGTTCCCACCGGATATCGCCGTACTCCAGCACCTCGGGAGCGTCGGCTCGCGTCACGGTTGTTTCGAGCGGCTTGGGCGTTCCCACCCAGGTGAGTTTCACCGTTCCAACCGTACCCAGGCTCCCGGCGATTTCAAAGGGAGCCCATTCGCGCAGATGCGCCGGGTCGGTTAGCGCCTGCCAGACTTTTTCCGGCGAGTGGTGCAGTTCTCTCACGAGAATGAGCGTCCACTTCTCTCCGTCCTTCCGCACCTCCGCGCCGCTGGCCGGACCCGGTGTGTACCGCTCGCGATCGGTCATCTTCGTCTCCTTAGCGTGAGTAGCGTGCCAGCTGGGTGAGCTGAATGAGATTGCCGCAGGTGTCGTTCAGCATCGCAATGGTCGAGGCAGTCACGTCGGTGGGCGGCATCGTGAACTGGGCGCCGCGGGCCTTGATCCGCTCGTAGTCGCCCTTGACGTCGTCGGTGTAGAACATGGCCGCGGCCTGGCCCTGTTGAAAGATCGCCTGCTGATACGCTTTGGCCGCGGGGTTGTCGTTCAGTGCCAGCTGCAGCTGAGTGCCGTCCGGCTCTTCGGGCGAGGCCACGGTCAGCCAGCGAAATGGTCCGTTACTGAAATCGGCCTTCTTGGCAAAGCCAAGTACCTCCGTATAGAAGCGCAGGGCTTTGTCCAGGTCGTCCACGTATAGGCTGGTCAATTTGATTTTCATTTCGTTTCTCCTTTGTCACGTTCGCGGGTTGGGCCGCGTCGTTTTCTTCGTGTCTTCCTTTTCGTTGATGTTGGTTGATCCATGTGATCCATACGGTCGAGGTGGCGTTCGAGAGCATCTACGTGAGCGGACCAGAACCGGCGGAATGGAGCCAGCCAGGCATCCACCTCCTGAAGTGGTCCAGGTTTCAGCCGGTAGAGACGGCGCTGTGCGTCCACCGTGGATTCTACGAAACCGGCCTCGCGCAGTACTCGCAGGTGCTTTGACACGGTCGGCTGCGGCATACGAAGTTGACGCTCGATCTCTCCAACCGACTGTTGTGACGAGACCAGGAGGCTCAATATCGCGCGGCGGTTCGGCTCCGCAATGATTTCGAACACAGATTCCACTCTCTTAATATACTCTACACCGCATATGCGTGTCAAGGTATATATGTGCAGGGGCCCCAAGCACCGGTTTCAGCCGGCAGATGCCGTTCCTCGGTGGGGCTGGGGCATCCTGGGCGCCCTGCACGCCGATTGAAACCACCCTGCTGCAGCGGCTCGTCCCGGCCGAGATAAGCGGCCGGGTCTTGGGCGCGCGGCATTCGCTGGTGGTAGCGGCGGCGCCGCCGGTGATCGCTATCTCTAGCCTCGCCTCCATCCTCGCTGGGCTGGGTGGCCTCGCCTCAACGTAACTGCATCAGTTGCAACGAGGAAGCCCCTAGTGTTCCGGCAGAACATGACCACCGATAAAGAGATTTTGGCGACATCGATAGGTTCTTCTCCGCAAGTTATCCGTGTTCATCTGCGTTCATCTGTGGCAAAGAACGAATACCGAGACTTCATGCCCCAGGAATTCATCGAGATTCGCTGACTCAAAAGCTCCCGGACTGGGGGAATTTCGAGCTTGAGCAAGAAGCCGGGATAGGGCACCTCTTCACCTGCCTAACGACTGGCTAATCGAGCGACGTCAGCAGGAATCGTGACGAGTCGTAGATGAACGTTGTCCGGCCGAGGTCTAGTTGCGTTCGTCCCTGCGCGACTACAGCCAGACTTGACTCGTAGGTTACGGAGATCGGAGCCGTCGGGGCAGTCCACCGGGTAAGCTGCAAGCCGGGACGTCTGTTTACCCGTTTCTCTGCGGAGCCGATCGAAAAGGCAATTTTGCGAGCGAACTCAGACCGTAATTCGCGTGCCCGGCCGGGTGAAGGCGTGGCGCTGGATACCGTGTCTTGGGGCTAGACTCTAACCTGGAGATGAGAGCAACGGTTCAAGGGGAAACAATGCAGAAGCGCAGACTTGGAAACAGTAACTTGGAGGTCTCAGCCCTTGGGCTCGGCTGCATGGGAATGAGCTTTTCCTATGGTCCGCCGAAAGACAAGCAGGAGATGATCGCCCTTCTTCGGGCGGCCGTCGAACGCGGTATCACCTTCTTCGACACGGCCGAAGTCTACGGCCCGTTCCTGAACGAAGAACTTGTGGGCGAAGCCCTCGCTCCTTTCCGCAAGCAGGTCGTCATCGCCACCAAGTTTGGATTTGATCTAAGTGGCAGCGATAATCGACCGGGAGCGGCAGGTCTAAACAGCCGGCCAGAGCACATCAAACAGGCCGTCGAAGGCTCGCTCAAACGGCTCAAGGTCGAGGTTATTGACCTGTACTATCAGCACCGGGTTGACCCGAACGTGCCTATCGAAGACGTAGCAGCAGCGGTGAAGGACCTGATTCATCAGGGCAAGGTGAAGCACTTCGGCCTCTCCGAAGCGGGCGTGCAAACCATCCGCCGCGCGCATGCGGTCCAGCCGCTCACCGCGCTCCAGAGCGAATACTCGCTGTGGTGGAGACGCCCTGAAGCCGAAGTGATCCCAGCCCTGGAGGAACTCGGAATCGGCTTTGTCCCGTACAGCCCGCTGGGCAAGGGATTTCTCACGGGAAAGATCGACGAAACCGTGAAGTTCGACAGTACCGACTTCCGCAGCACTTTGCCTCGCTTCACGCCGGAAGCGCTCAAAACGAATCAGGCCCTCATCGATCTGCTCGCCAGCATCGGGAAACGAAAGAAGGCGACGCCGGCCCAGATCGCGCTCGCGTGGCTGTTGGCCCAGAAGCCGTGGATTGTACCGATCCCAGGCACCACGAAGCTGCATCGTTTGGACGAGAACATCGGCGCATTCTCAGTGGAGCTCACCTCCGACGATCTGCGTGACATCGATGTCGCCGCCTCCAAGATTACGGTGCAAGGGGCTCGCTACCCCGAAAAGCTGGAGCAAATGACCGGTCGCTGAGCCGCGCAGGACCTGGCCTAAGAAGGAAACGCCATGACACAGATCAAGGACAAAGTGGTCGTCATCACCGGAGCAAGCAGCGGACTGGGAGAAGCTGCCGCCCGTCATCTTGCCCGGCAAGGGGCCAAACTGGTGCTGGGAGCGAGGCGCGTCGAAAGGCTTCAGGCGCTTGCCAAAGAGCTTTCATTGGGCGATGATGCCGCCGTGCAGACCGACGTGACTCAGTACGCACAGGTGAAGAATCTCGTGGATCGTGCTGTGCAGTCCCATGGGCGCATTGACGTGATCATTAATAACGCCGGCTTGATGCCGCAATCTCTCCTTGAACGGTTAAAGGTCGAGGAATGGGACCGGATGATCGATGTGAACATCAAGGGAGTTCTCTATGGCATCGCCGCCGCGCTGCCGTACATGAAGACACAGAAGAGTGGGCACATCATCAATGTTTCCTCCGTTGCCGGCCATAAAGTGGCGCCAGGAAGCACGGTCTACTCCGCGACGAAACATGCAGTGCGCGTGATCTCGGAAGGACTGCGGCAGGAGGTCAAGCCGTACAACATCCGCACCACCATCATCTCGCCAGGCGCGGTCGCGACCGAACTGCCTAACAGCATCACTGACCCCGACGTGGCGGAGAGAGTCCGCAAGGTATACGAGATCGCTATACCCGCCGACTCCTTCGCCAGCATGGTGGTGTTTGCGATGAGCCAGCCGGAAGACGTGGACGTCAACGAGATCCTGTTCAGGCCGACGAGGCAGGAATATTGATTATGAACATCACGAGAGTTGGTTCGCGACCTTCCACCAAGGGACCGGTGGAATGGTTCACTGGCACGGTACGTATCGATCCGCTTTTTCAGGCGCCTGATCCGGCGCTGGTTCAAGGAGCCAGCGTCACTTTTGAGCCGGGTGCGCGGACCGCATGGCATACGCATCCGCTCGGCCAGACCCTCATCGTCACGGCAGGCTGCGGTTGGGTTCAGCGCGAAGGCGGACCGATCGAGGAGATTCGCCCCGGTGACGTGGTCTGGTTTTCGCCCGGCGAAAAGCACTGGCATGGCGCCACCCCGACCACGGCCATGACGCACATCGCCATTCAGGAAAAGCTCGACGGCAAGGTTGTCGACTGGATGGAAAAGGTCAGCGAGGAGCAGTATCGCAGCTAATCTGGGGTCTTCAGCGTGTCTGTCGCTGATCATACCAACGTGTGCTGCCCAATTGAATGCCGATCCAGAACATCGCTAGGACGCCGCTCAGCAGAACACCGACGGTGAACGCGGGCAGAAGCGGCACGAACAGGAAAAATCCGCCAAGGCAGCAGAGGATCCAGGTTGCGAGCAATATGAATATGAAGCGCTCGCAAAAATAAGAGCGGCGAACCGGCTGCGCGGACTCGATGACCGTCTTCGCGGGCTCGGCCGGAGGGGCGCTGTAAACCGCTGGGGCAAAATATGACTCCTCAATCTCGAACAGCTCCGCAAGTTGCTCGTCCAAAGTTTTTTCACGGCGGCGGGTTGAAAAGGTATTCGGTTTCATTGGATGTCCTGCCTCTGTCAGGTATGGGCGGGCGTTGGCCACGCGAATTAGCGGCCGGACCGATTTTTTTTGAAGGATCGTCCAGCGGCAGGTATACTGGATCTGTCCGGTCCCCGATCGGAGCAGAAGTCCTTTATTTTGAGCGTGTGGCGGCGCACAAAAGAAAAACATGGCGGCCACTAATATAGATGCGCGGATGCCGCCTTCTCATGGTGAGGCGAGGTAACGACAATGCCGACCCATCCGAGCCATGAACAGTTGATGAAATACCGGGACCGCGCTCTTGCGCCCGCCGAATTGCGTTCGGTGGACGGGCATCTAGGAACATGTCCCGAGTGCCGCCAAGAGCTGGCCGAGGCTGCGAGTCTCGCGTCCGCCAACGCGATGATTTCAGCCGTCCGCGAAGCGCAAACGGACCATCTCACTTACGATCAGATGGACGCCTGGGTCGAAGGCGAACTGGAGCCGGGCGAACGTGAATTTGTAATGGCGCACATCGGCCTGTGTCCGCCGTGCGCTCGCCAGCTTCAAGCCTACGAGAGTTACGCTCCGGTGATGAGCGCCCCGGTACGAATTCCGGCCGCGACTCCACTGACCTTGGTCGATCGCCTGCGAGCATTCTTTTCCGCGCCGGGCATGGCTGCCTTAACGGCGGCAGCCGTAGCGGTCGCCGTATTGGGTCCCCTCGCGGTCATCAAAAGGACCGAGTCGGCACGGAGCGAATTCACCGCCAGCCTTCGCACCGCAAGCACAACGGGTTCGACTACGCCAAACTCGGATGCAACCGAGCTCGACGCCGTCCCCAGCTCATTGCGCGGCGGAGCGATGGCGGCGCTGAATACTCAATCTTCGGAACGGCCCGCCGCTCTCGCGGGCCTGTCGCCGAACACGGATGTGAATCTGGATTACCCGGTCTCGGAAGTAATCGAAGAAACGACGCCGGATCTTCGGTGGAAGCCCTTCGCCAGGTCCTTTTATATAGTCTCGATTTATAACTCACAACGCATACTGATGACACGCAGCCCGATGATTCTGCAAACGCATTGGCAACCGCCGGTGCGGCTGACGCGCGGAGCAATGTACACCTGGGAAGTCCAGGCTGCGGGCGTGACGCGGCGCGCGAGTTTCCGCGTGCTCAGCCAAACCGGTGACCAGCAGCTATCCGAGTTGCGCGCGACGAATCCGGGGCCGCTGGCCATGGGCGCCGTGGCTGAATCACTCGGGTTGCTATCGCTCGCCCGCCAGGAATTCGAAGCCGTTAAGGAGACCCGGTCCGAACAAGGCGGATTGCTTTTGGACCATGTAACCTCGTTACGCGGCCATTAGTCCTCGGGCGCGACGAGAAAGTATACTAATAAAATCAATAGATTCGAGTTGACGCGTGTCCGTCAAACGCACCAAGCTCCAAGATCGCTATGAACTGCGGGAGATCCTTGGCCGCGGGGGCATGGGGGTCGTATATAAGGCATATGACCGCCTGATGAACCGCGAGGTGGCGCTCAAAACCATCCTCGATATCGACAAATCTGAAAATCTCGCCTTGTTTTACAAGGAATGGAGCACCCTGGTCACCATGGTGCACCCACATGTCATCAATATTTATGACATCGGGGAGTTCGAGCAGGACGGCGTCACGAAACCGTTTTTCGTGATGCCACTGCTGCCGGGCGTCACGCTCGACAAGCTGATCCGGGAAGGCAGCCCGCGGCTCAGCGTCAAGGGCGTCATCGATATCATCGAACAGGCCTGCCGCGGTCTGCATGCCGCGCACGAACAAGGCTTGATCCATCGTGATGTGAAGCCGAGCAATATTTTCGTAATGGACGATGGCTCGGTCAAAATCATCGACTTTGGAATCGCGCGTTCGGTCTCTGCTCATTCCACCACGACCCTAAAGGGAACGCTGTATTACATGGCGCCCGAGCAGCTGGAAATGAAGCCGGCTACGCCATTGTCGGATCAATTTGCGCTGGCCGTAGTCACCTACGAAGCTCTAACCCGACGACGTCCCTTCCAAGGCCCGAGCGAGCGGCAGTTGATCGAGGCGCTTCGCCATTCCAGTCCTCCGCCGGTATCCGAATTGAATCACGAAGCGAGCTACGCCATCAGCCAGGTGGTCCACAAGGCGCTGGCCAAGCAGCCCTCGCATCGGTTCTTCAACATGCGCGAATATGGCGAGACGCTTCTGAAAGCGTTCCGCAATGAGCCGCTCGATTATCTGGACAGCAGCAAAATCAAGCCTCGACTCGAACGCGCTGCCCAGAGCTTTGAACAGGGCGACCACGAATTCGCCTCGGAGGTCCTGTCCGAACTCGAAGCCGAGGGCCATCTGGATCAGGGGATCGCGCTCTTGCGCGGGCAAGTGGACCAAGCCGTCCGGCAAATCCGCATCAAGCAGATGCTCGAGAACGCGCGCCGCTTCTTCCAGGCCGGGGAGTATCCGCTAGCTCTGCGGAAGATCGAGGAAACTCTGGAGCTCGATCCGAATGAGGCCACCGCGCTCTCCCTGAAGAGTCAGGTGGAAAGGCAGCGCCGGGAGACGAAGATCTCCGAATGGATCACCATCGCCCGCCAGCATCTCGACAATCAGGCGTTCCGCCAGGCTCGCGACGCGCTCGATAACATTCTGCAATTGAAGCCGAGCGAGACGGAGGCTCTGCAACTGATGGCGGAAGTCGGCCGGCGCGAAAGGGAAGTGGCCCGCATTCGCGAAGAGAAGGGCGTCCTGTATCAGGCCGCCATTCAGGCGTGGGAAAAGGGTGAAATCAGTTCCGCGCTGACGAAACTCGAAGGCCTGATGGCCATGGAGCGGGACATGCCGGAGTCCGACACCAGCCGGGGCAGCGGCTATCAAAGTTTTTACAACCGGGTCCACTCCGAACACAACAGTCTCAAAAGCGCCTACGACGAAGCGCGCCGCTATTTGTCCACCAACAATTTCGAAGGCGCCCTGGCGATCTGCAAACAGAACCTGGGGAAATATCCCAACCACGCACTCTTTCAGGCCTTGATGTTCGATGTTGTCGAGCGGGAAAGGCAGAATCGCTCGGCGGTGATCGCCGAGACCGATCGCCGGGTGGAGAACGAGCCGGATCTCGACCGCCGGGCCGGGATTCTCGACGAGGCGATGAAGCTGTATCCGGGCGAACCCCATTTCGAGCGCGCCATGGAGCTGGTGCGTTCTAAACGGGATCTGGTAAACTCCATCGTCGCAAAAGCGCGGTTCTTTGAAGAGCGGGGACAATTCACCGAAGCCCTGGACCAGTGGCAAATCCTCAAATCGATTCACGAGCAACACCCCGGACTGGCGTTTGAGATTGAACGCCTGATCAAGCGGCGTGATCAACAGGCCCGTCACAATTCGAAAGCCCGGTGGGTCGAGCAGGCGGACAAGTATCTGGAGAGCGGCGATTACGATCGCGCGATGAAGACGGTCGACCGCGCTCTGGCGGAGTTTCCAGGCGAGGCCGAACTGCTGGAACTGCAGAAGTTGGTTCGCAAGAATCAGGAACTGGCTCAGCAGGCGCTTCAGTTGCTCAGCCAGGCGCGCGAGTCGATTGACAAGTCGTCGGTGGACCAAGGCGCACTCGAACGCGGTCTCGATCTGGTGCGAGAAGCGCACCGGCTCGATCCTCGGAACGCGGTCATTCGCACCGTATTGGTCAACACTCTCCTCGATCAGGCGCGGCGGTCGGTCGACACAAACTGGGAAGAAGCGCATGCCGCCGTCCAGGAAGTGCTGGCCATCGATCCAAACCATGCGCCGGCGAAGAGCCTGGCCGCGGAAATTGACGACCGCAAGCGTGAGGATTCCATTGTTTCTTTCCTTGCGAAGGCGCGGCGGCTTCAGACGGAAGGGGATCTCCCCGGCGCGTTAGCGCTCGCCGGCGAAGGACTCAATGCGCATCCGCAAGAGCCTCGTCTGCACCAGTTGCAAGCCACATTGCAGCGCGCACAGGGCGAAGCGCAGCGCCAGCAGCTCGCCGCTCCGCCGCGGCAGCGAAACGATCCTCAAGCGACGCCACTTCCGCCGCCCAGACCTCCGCTGCCGCCGATCCCAATCGCCGTATCCGCTGCCGAACCCGCACCGGAAATCCCAGCCCGCAAAGCATCCGAGCCTTCGGATCGAAAGCGAAATCTCGCAGTCCTGGGGGCTGCGGCGGTGCTGATCGTGTTGGTGGCTGGCGGAATCTATACGAGACTTCGGCCCCACCCCGCAGTCGCGCCGGTAGCAGCGCCGCCTGCCAAGATTAAAGTTACGCTGCGTTCCTCGCCGCCGGGTTCGGAAATCAGCGTGAACGGCGCGCCCTGCGGGAACTCTTCATGCGAAATAGAATTATCGCCGGGTGAATATCAGGCCGAGGCCCGGCTGGCGGATTATCTTCCCGCGACAGTCAGCTTCCACGTTGACGCGGACCGGCCCACCCCTCCCGAAATCGACTTGAAATTATCCGCCATTCCGCCGCTGATCACCATTTCCACCGATCTGGCTCAAGGCTCCGTTCGGCTCGACAATGTTGAAGCCTCCAAAATCGAGGGAAGGGAAATCGAGATTCCAAAGCTCACGCCGGGTTCGCACACACTGTTTATCGAGAACGGAGCGTTCCGGGCATCGGTGCCGCTAGAGATTTCCGCCGATGCGATTCCCAAGGTCAACGGACGCATTCAAACTCAAGGAATGTCGGGTTTCGCGATCGTTCACTCAGGCGATAGCGCCCGTCTGTACGGCAGCGTCGCGGGGCTCAAAGTAAAATTGGACGGGAACGAGGCCGGAATGCTGAGTGCGGACGGTCTAGATCTCAAGGATCTCGGGCAGCGCTCTCACGAGGTCGAAATCGAGGAAGCCGGCGGGCACGTCAGCAAACTCGTCTTCGATTCCGGACCGGCCACTGCCATCCTGCTGTCGCTGGTCACCAATCGAAATCTGGGTGTTCTCGACATCCTAACCACTGAAGATGGGGCCGACGTTTATCTCAATGGCGAAAAGATGCGCGGGACCACCAAGAGCGGCCGCTTGCGTCTGTATCTATTCCCGAAAACGTATTCCGTTCGCGTGCAAAAGCAGGGCGCAGGCGTTTCCGCGGACCAAAGTGTTGTGTTGCGCAGCGGCGAAGAAGCCAAACTCGAGGTCAAGCTGATCCCCCAGGAAGCTTCCCTGAACATCCATCACGGGCTCCCCGGTTCCGAAATCCGTCTGGATGGCAATCGCCTTGGAATTGTGCGCCCGGATGGAGAGTTTTCCGCGGCGCATATCGAGCCAGGCAAACATACCATCTTCGTCGGAACGCCTGGAAACGATCTCTACCGGCCGATGCAGACCGATCAAGCGTTCGTGGCCGGCAAATCGACTGAGATCGAGGGAGCGCTTCGTAGTCTTGCCGGGACGCTCAAAATAGAGCTCAACCCGGCGGTACCCGACGCGCACCTGCGCCTGCGGCGACAAGGCGAATCCCAGGACCGAGAGATCCGGGAGACGGCTCTAAATCTGCCGGAAGGTTCGTATACCGTGAGCGCGTCGGCGACCGGTTACCAGGATGCGGTTTCCACTGTGAGAGTGACCGCGGAGAACTCGGTCACGGCAAACCTGGCATTGAACAAAGTGGCTGCGGCTCCGGCCGCGCCTCCGCCGGCGACGATTCCCGTCGCGAAAGAGACAACCTTCTTGCTCGAAGATTGGTTGAAGCTCGGGCAGTGGAACCGCGAGGGAAGCGCTTTGACGCGTCAGGGTGGCGATTTTGTTATCGCTCCCGTGGATCTTCGGCAAGGGGCGATTCAATTTACCGTTTCCTTAATACGCGGCAAACGCCTTGAGTGGGTGTTGGGGTACCGCGACCTGAAGAACTATGCGCTATTTCAGATTGACGGCAGCAATTTCGAGCGAGCCTCGATCGCGGATGGAAAAAGAGACAAGCCTTTTCGAGTTCCCTACACCTCGAAGCGCGGCGAGCCCATCACAATCTCAATCGCGGTGAGCCCCAAGAGCATCGTTCATAGCATCCCCAACGGTCCAAACAAGCGCGTGCTCGACGACTGGGAGCCCTCCGTCGGCATGCCTGCGGGAAAGTTTGGCTTCCACATTCCCGGCCGGGACGAGATCGGGCTTACCGATTTTCGCCTCACGACTAACTGAGATCTTGCCGTCATATGCTTCGACTCTGTTTGCGCCTCATCATCGTCGCAACCGCTTGTTGGACGGCAGTGTGGGGGAACTGGAATGATACGTCTACTGGAATCGAACTGGACACGCTCCCCCACTTCCCGCTTTCTAGGGTCCGATCGGGCTGGTTGCAAGAGGGTTCACGCGCAAGATTTGACGGCGCGATCGCAACGGCGGCAGGGGGCGACTCTCGAGAAGTGCAATTGCGCGGCACCGGAAAATCGGGAAAGCGGTGGGAGGCTCATATTTTCGGTCTCGACGAAGTCTGGAGAGCTGACCTGGACGGCAATGGGACGCAGGATTACATTTTGTTCGGATCCGGACCGTACTTCAACGGCCGCACGACGCCCCTGTTCTCACTATCGATCCTCCTCATGGACGACGACGGCATGCCGGTTCCTTTCTTTGCGGTCGTATATAAAGGCGAAAATGGGGCGGGCACCAGGCACCTGGTCGACATGAGTCACGACGGCCACGCCGCACTACTGATCAGCAGCTACGACGAGATTCCGTCCGACGCGCGCGTTGGCGGCTTCTGTTCGGGTCATTGGACCAACCAACTATATCGATTCCGGGACCTTGGGGCTGAGGAAATTCGAGGAACCATCGCGGGCATAACCTTTCCGTTTGTTCATGACTGGACTTACCGGGGTACGGAATGCGCGGAGGAAGAGAACCCCGTTTTAGTGGTTCAGCCCCCCGTCATTTACGAACACGGCACGCGCAGGGACGGGGAAGTGACGACCAGAATTGTTAATTCGCCCGACGCCTCTGGTCTCCTCGCGATCAACCCGGTGGCGGGGTGCGAAATGATCAGGCCAAATGTCGTTGTCTACGATCGTCCGAGGGTTCGAGAAATCGGTTTTCCAAATCTGTTCACCTCGTATGTGGCTGACTTGGCGGATAAAGTACGGCGCGACGGGGCGCGTGTGGGACTTCGAGGCGTCAACAGGTCGACGGACGATGGTTCCTGTTCAGTAAATTTGATGTGGGCAACTCCGCCGCTCACGCGATCGAAGTAGCAAAGCCGCCCTGTGAAAACTGACTGACCACTCGGCCGAAAGTTTTTTAAAGCCGCACTAATCCGGGGTGCCATGGACCGCCTTCTACAGGCAGGAGGTAGTTATGAAAAAGAAGCTCTTGATCCTGGCTCTGGTCCTGACAGCGGTTGTGGCCTTGGCTTCCACAGGCAATCAACAGGGTTCCTCAAACGGTAGTTCCCTGAAAGAAATGGCGAGCAACTATTGGGTGGTTACCACTCACTGGTTCGGCTACCGCACGTACGTTGCTCCAACCGTGGTGTACAGCCCCTACGTCGCCCCTGTCTACGGATATTCGTATTACCGCCCCTACTACCGGTATCACTACTACTGGCACCGATGGGGCTACTAACGATTCTTGTTTACCGCCCGCTCACCCTCGATCGCCCGCCACAATTTCCGCCCGATACCCTCTCCGCAGCCCTGTTCCAAGTGAGCAGGGCTGCCCGCCTATTTATCGGGTTCGAGCACCGACTCCCTCACGGTCGCGGCTCAGCTTCGGTCGTATCGGTTCATCGCACTTACTGAGCCGCGACCGTAAGGAAGCGGTCAATGAGCCAAATCCAACGCGTCGAGTCGTGAAGTGGTCGAGAGAATCTCCCGAGTCTGCGCCAGATCAGTCTCCGCCTGGACCAGTTGCGCCGCGCGGATCTGCCGCAAGCCTTGCTGAACCAGAACGAACGCCATATACCAGGCGATGACGCCCAAGCCCACGTACTTGGCGTAAAACAGTGCGCCGTTGAAATCCAATATTGGAGCGTCCCAAACCGTATGCAGCAACACGGGAACGGAGAACTTCTTGAGAAAGGTCTCGTTGGCGAGCATCTTGATGTGGAAAGGCTTTCCGCCCTTCACCTGCCACAGCGCTCCGGCCGCTATCGCGGTCCAGGCGATATGGCCGAACGGAGCCAGGTAAGAACGGAACTCGATTACACCGAACATGGAAGTGTATCCCCGCTGGCTCGCCGCATCGATCACGGCGTTCAGCGAGTTCAAGTTCGAGGAGTCCACTTTGGCAAGAATATCCAGATGCGCGAGCAGGAACCGGAGAAAATCCCGCAGAAATCCGTTGTAGAGCGAATATCCGGCCGTTTCTAGCGCCGCGAACCCGCAGGCGATGGCGGCTCCGAAAACAATGCCATTCAGAATGTACTTGTATCTGGTGTTGCTCACCACCAGCACCACCGCCAGCAGCTTGGCAACCTCCTCTTCGATGCCGGCGCTGGCATGTCCCAGCCAGCCCAGACTCGCGATATCGCCGACCAGGTGCGTGACGAACAGAGAGATCACGCCGCCCAGGCACACCAGCATCAGCACCTGGACGAAGCTGACGTTGCGCGGCGTGTTCAACTCCCAGAAAAGAACCAGCGTCGCCAGTGGAACCGCGAAAGATCCGATGACCATCAGGCCTGGAACCATCCGCGGATTTCCAAACCAATCGATGGTTTTGGACATCACCAGGTACAGCGCCAGCATGAAAATCAGCACGCGCATGAAGAACCACGGTTTGGGCCAGCCGGTTTGCACTTCTTCGAGCGGAGGAGTCGTTTTCGCCGTGCCGACTGAAAAATAGTCTTCGACTTCTCCCGGTTTGCGGGCTTTGAACACCTCCGAGAACATCGTTTTCAGGCTGAAGCCTTCCAGCTTTTCCGGAGTTGCTAGTTTGTTCAACCGGGCGGCCAAAGAACTGAGCAGCGATGCCAGCTCGACCGGCGCAGTCCCCACCTGCCACGTGGAAGCTCCCAAACCGAAAGTCTGGCCATTCGAGAGCGCGCCCTGAGTCGACTCCACCCCCGCGACCTTCAGCTTCGCTCCGCCCAAGGTGCGGTAGTGAAGAGTGTTGTCCTGCCAACTCAGCACTACGTGATTCTCAGCGACCTGCGGATCGTTTTGACCGATTCCGGCGACACGTCCCAGGGAGAGTTCAGACGCGCCGATCATAAAGGCTTTGCCGGCATCGGGCCCCGACACGCATCGAACCTTGATCGCGTACGCCCTTCGGGTGGAGGCCGAATCCAAAGACAGGTCCTGGCGCGCGAGCTGAGAAGCCAGCGCCTGGGATGCATCCATCCACTTGGGCCAACCGGCCTGCGCAACTTGCGTCGAAGGGCTGAGCGAACGGGACTTGATCAGCCTGGCGAGTTCGGCGGCGGATACCGGACCGAGCGTTTTCGAGTTGTCGAGGTAATACCACTCGTCCGGTTCGGCCATGATTTTTTAGTGTATTACTGCAGACGGGCTAGCGTCTTGGAACGCGGCTCTCCATCAAAGCCTTGGCCAGGTGGTTGCGCGCGACCAGCCTCAAGTTAATGACCTTTTGCGCCGACTCCAGGCTCATGATCTGGGCGATCACCTCATCGGCGATGGGAAGCAGGTTCCAGATCACCGCAAACCGGTGACGGGAATCCGTCAACGATTCGAGCGGCGGACCTCCCCGGCCTGGGACGTCGAGCTCCCGCCACAGCAGTGCGTAATGCCGGTCGCCAAAATCGAGGATCGATTCGATCTCCGCGATGGTCGCAATGCCGTTCGTAGTGAAAACTTCCACCTCGCCGCGATCGGCCCGCTCGGGCGTCTCGTCAGTCTCGCCGCCCCGGCGGCGCGGCTTGGATCCCTGCGCCCCTTTCATCACTGGTGGATTGAGCAGAAACGGAAGTACCCATCGACGCGGCATCGCTTTCAGATGAGTCCATAAGATACGGAGCTGTTCGCGGAGCGCCAGGCGCGTATCGGCACCAGGCTCGCGAGCGGGCGGCTCCCATGCAGGCGCGTCCTCATCGGTGCCGGGAGTCAGTTCATCGAAAGCCATCTCCCGAGCCCCCTTCACGCCGAACAAGACGCCGATGATCGACACTAGGTCGTCGAGGCGAACGGGTCCCTTCAAGTATTCGAAGCAGCCTTGCACCAGGCGATCCCAGTCAGTCGCGTCGAGCCGTTCCATGACTTCCGACTTAGGAAGCGCGGCCGACCGGATGCGGCGCGGTTGCTCGATCAGCGCGCTGACCTTGCTTCCCTCCGCCATCGGTTTGTCTTTCCATCCCGCCGGCGCGCAGATCCACCCGAGCATCTCCTCGACGCCCCACAATTCATACCGGTCCTGTTTGCGGAAAAAGCGGCTCAACCTGCCTTTGAGATCGGCCCAGCCGGGATTGCGCAAGCGCCAATAATCGCGGCAGCTATTGCGGGCAATGGTGGCTGCGTAACTGGAGGGATCGTCGATGCGGGAACTACTGTTGATCGCCCGGAGGTTTTTTACCGTGGCGTTCTGATAAACATCCCAGGCGGCCTGATGCTTCTCGGTGGATTGGGTGGAACTGAGCCTGACGCCAAAACGCTTTTCGATCACATCTCGTGCCTTCGCGTCCATCTGCGCGAATAGATGGCCCTGTGTTAACTGTTCGCTCATCGCTTCGGCCGGGAGAGATCACCATTCATTATGAGGCAATGAACGTGAACCCTCCCGGCCCGAAGCGCCAGCGGCCGGAAGTCCTCGAGGACCAGGGGAGGACTTCCGCTTGCCGGATGTTACACCCCGGCGACGCTCACGATGAAGTCAGCTTCGGCTTTAGGCGCGCTGCTGGTTGGCGCGAAGTTGAAGTTCTGATGGTTCGCCAGGCGGATATGAAACGCGTGCATCGATTTGCCGGAAGCGCTGAGGATTCGTCCGAACACCTTGTTCCGCTTCGCCTCCTTGATTCTGGTCGGAGGGAAGGTGTGAACGGCATCGGCTGCCTTGAAGGAAACCATGCCCTTGGAGACGCTCAGCCAGCCGGAGCACGTAACGCTGAACTCTTCGCTGCCGTGGTCATGCTCGACAAAGAAGGTCGCGTGCCCGCCATGAGCGAGTGCGGCCCGATAGTTTACGAAGGCCTCGTTAGGCTCGTTCAGGTTATAGAGTTCCACCTTGGCCAGGGCATCATAAGCTTGCCACCGTGCCGGATACATTTGTATTGCCTGACCGAGCAATGCCGCGGCATCCGTGTATTGGGTGTTCAGGACCATCCCGTCGGCCTGCGCCAGCATGCTCTCATAACCACGGCTCACCACGACGGGAGCCACTATCGGAGGAGCCGGAGCGGCTGCTACGGCGACCGGTGCGTCAACAGCCATTGCCGGCGCGACGGCTGGGGCTGCAGCTACAACCGGGACCACCGGACGGTAACGAGGCCGAACCACTTGGACCGGTGCGGGAGCATCGGGCTGGTCATTGGATGCGGTGTTTGCATCCTGCGAGTCCTGATCGGTGTTCTGTGAAGCCTGGTCCGGCTCATTGGAGGATGCTTGCGGTTGTTGATCGTCCGCTTGCTTATTGCCATCTTGATCCGATTGCCCGCTGGTGCTGGACGCCGCCTGCGGTTCCGTTCCGGCGGTTAATTCGGCTAACCCATGGCGGAGTTGCATTGCGCCCAAAATCATCACGAGCACACCCGCGGCCGTAAGTGCCATTCGTTTCGGCGTCCGGACGCGCTCCTTCAGCCATAACACGATCGGAGCTGCTGCGGCCTTCGGTGCGGGCGGCGGTGGAAGCGGAGGAACGGGCGGAATGCGCGTCTCCTTCGCGACGGGCATCGCCGCGGGCGATTCGGATCCACTCAAAGCGTCCTTGAAATCCGCGATTGACGGGAAGCGGTCGGCCGCACGGACCGAGAGCGCTTTCATCATGGCCTGTTCCAGGTTGGCGGGAATCGCGATGCTCAATTGTGAGGGACTCTCCAACTGATCCTCGGCCAAGCGGTCTAGCGCTGACGGCGGTGTTAATCCTGTGATGGCGCGATAGAGGACGGCCGCTACGCCGTACACGTCGCTCGCTGGAGCGGGAACACCGCTCGGACGGAACAGCTCCTCCGGCGCGTAGCCTTCTTTCAGGCTTGCCATACGCTGGTTCGGACGCTTCGGGCAGAAATCGAAGCCGGTGAGGACCGCCTTGCGGCTCTTGCTCAGAATGATGCAGGACGGATTGATGTCGCCATGCACGACATTCTCGGCGTGGACGACGCTCAACGCATCCATCACCGGAGTAAGGATCCGGAGCGCGTTCTCAGATGAAATGGTCTGATTGCGGCGAAGCAGGAACTCCTCGAGAGTCGTGCCCTCGACGTACTCCAATACCATGTATGCAGTTCCGTTTTCACGGAAAACAGTCTCCATGGCGACGATGTTGGGTTGATTGCTGAACTTCTTCATCGTTCGCGCCCCATCCAGGAAGCTCGCCAGTCCGGACTCGTAGTCATGCTGACCGGACGGCGGGATCTCCACCTGAGTTTGTCCGGCAGTGCGCTCGGCAACGCCCTTGGGCATGTACTCTTTGATGGCGACCTTGGTTTCTAGGCCAGTGTCGAAAGCTAGATAGGTGGTCTCGCAAACCCCTTCCGCTAGTACTTTCCCAATCAGGTACTGGCCGCGCAACATGGTTCGGAGCGGCAACTGCCGCGGATTGGATGGCGCGATCTCAAAGGGCGACCCGCACTTGGAACAGATGGGCTCACCTGAATCGCTCTCCATGCAACTAAGACAAAGATTATCGATATTCATGATTTTGGTCCTCCCTTGAAATCTCTCGGACACCATGCTCAGGCGGTGGGGTGGCAGCGACATTAGTGCCGTAGGGATCTTTTTTGCAGGCCAGAGCCGAAACCGGCAGCACCATATATATGTTGCCGCGGAATCCGAATTCGTCCGGGCCGATCCAAAAAATATTTTCTTGCCGCACTAATCCCGCCTGCCGTGCAGCGCCCTATCCAAGCGAGAGGCAGTTATGAAAAAAGGAGAACAAGCCATGAAATCCAACACCAGTTTGATCACACCGCAGGCGACGCGCCTCGCGGCTTTTACTCTCGCGCTGACCGCCGTGCTAGCCATGCCGGTGACCGCAAAATCCGATGACTCTCGGAATGATAACGCCAGCGATAGCGTGGCGAAACGCAGCGCACCAGCACGTCCAGCGGCTAGACCCTCAGCGCCGGCCCGCACCAGTGCGGCACGGCCTGCTCAGAGCGCCGCCCGCCCATCGGCCGCTCGACCCGCGGCTTCCCGTCCAGCCGCGGCCAATCGGCCAGCAGCCGCTAGCCGGCCAGCCGCCGGTCGGCCAGCGGCAGCGCGGCCCAACACTGCCCAACACGCTAACGCTGCCCGGCCAGGCGCGGCACGACCCAACACGGCCCGTGCGGGCAATTCGCGGCCCGCAGGTCGTGATGCTCATGGTGCCGTCGCGCACAACGGTGGACCGGGTGGACACGGAGATGCAAGTGGAGGTGGCCAGTTCAGGAACGCTTCCTACAACCGCGGCGGCGGAAATCTCCACGGCGGAGGACACATTCCTGACGATCGCTTCCGCTCCCGCTTCGGCCACGACCATCAATTTCACATCGGCCATCCGACAATGATCGGCGGTCAAGCCAGCTTTCAATTCGGCGGATTCTGGTTCGGTTTCGCTGATCCGTGGCCGGACGGATGGTTGTACACCGATCCGGTTTACGTGGACTATGTCGACGGAGGGTACGTCCTGGTGAACACTGCGCATCCCGAAGTTGAAGTCGCCCTGAGCGCCGGTGATGCGGTGACGAATTGCACTACCGATACGCCGGCTCCCGCCGCGCCGGTTGCAACCGTTGCGCCCGTGACCGTTGCGTACGTGGCTCCGGTTCCCGTTTACAGTTACTTCACCTGGCACTACTGGGGGCCTCGCTGGCACCATTACTGGCGCTAAGAAAGGACCTGCACGGTTCTCCTTCTAAGCTTCCCGCCCGCCAATCGCGCTGCCGTGACCAATACGGCAGCGCGTTTCTGCGTCCAGTTCAAGAATCTTTCTCCGGCGGACTAATTTCAGTTCCCGGCCCACGCCTGGTGCTTCCGTGAGGTGAATTGCAAATGAAAACCCCGATGATCCTGATGTTGGGAAGCTTGCTGGCGACGGCTGCTCTATCGCAAGAGTTGACTCCGGACAAGCGTCTGGAACATGCCGCCAATTCGATTAAGACGATCCAAAGCTCCGATAGACCTATCCCGGCCGCCCTCCTGAACAGAGCCCAGTGCGTGATCATCATCCCGGGACTCCTCAAAGGCGCATTCCTGTTTGGCGGTAAATACGGCCGCGGCTTCGCCTCCTGCCGTCGTCCTGGAGGCTGGAGCGCACCGGTGGCGATGATCATCGAAGGCGGCAGCTATGGCGGCCAACTCGGCGGTTCCGCCACGGACCTGATCATGCTGGTGATGACGCGCGGCGGCATGAATCATTTGTTGCACGAAAAATTCACTCTCGGAGCGGACCTCGCCGTGGTGCAAGGCGTCGGCTACGACACGGGCGTGAACACCGACGCCTTCATACGCGCTCCGATGATTTCCTGGTCGCGTTCGAAAGGTTTATTTATCGGATTATCGCTTGAAGGCGCCTCTCTGCGGCCCGATAAAAATGAAAATCGCAAACTTTACGGGCGGAGCATCGCCAGTCAAGAAATCCTTACGAAGCGCATCGTCCCTCCGCGTGGAGCACGTCCCTTTGTCACCGCCTTGAACCGCTTCGCGCCCAAGTCGGCGAAAGGGAGATCGTAACGCCCACGTCGCACGCGACGGGTGGTCCCGACTTCTTACCCCGTGGGGAATCTGGTATGGTGCAGAACTTTCGTGGCGTCTGAAGGGTGAAGGAGGAAACATGCGAAGGCTCGTGTCTGTTTTGGCGGTTGGGATTCTCTTGGCAATCGAAGTGGTATGGGCGCAGGAAACACCTAACGTGATCCGCAAAAACGATGTTCTGTATGGGCTGCAGGACGGTTCGGGTCTGCTGGCCGATATCGCTTACCCCTGCGCAGGAGATCGTTTTCCGGCGATCGTGATCGTGCATGGCGGCCGCTGGCGCACCGGATCTAAAAACAGTACAACGTGGTCGGTACCTGGGCTCAAATGGGCTTCTTCGCCATGAATCTCGAGTATCGTCTGATCGGCGCTTCGCCCGCTCCGCCGTGTTATCAGGACCTACACACGGCAATCCGTTGGGTGCACGCGCACGCCTTGGAATATCACATCGATACGATTCGAATTTACGTGATGGGAAATTCCTCCGGCGGTCACGAGGCCGCCTTAGCTGCCACGCTGGGTCCCGGTCCCTATCCGCGAACTGGCGGCTGGACAGACGCCGCAAGCGACATTCGGGCCGTGATCAGCGTTTCCGGAGCCTATGATTTGAATACGCTCTCCTGGGGCAATCTCTGGACGCCGATCGCAGGCGATCCCAATACCGGGTTCACGACGTTATCCGGCGCGGCTCTTCAGGAGGCCCGCCGGCTCGCATCGCCGATCAAGAACATCGGTCCCGGCGCGAAGCCGATCCTCCTGCTCCACTCCGGCGACGATCGGTCCGTGCCGATTCAGCGAGCCCTCGATATGGACAAAGCGCTGGAAGCAGCGAAGGTTCCGCACAAGTTTATCCACTACACGGATAAGGGCCACATCGGTCTCACCGATTTCGCGAACAACGAAGCGCGGGCATTCATCGTCGGGTTAGAGACCAAGAAGTAATCTAGTGCAGCATGAGCTTCTGCACGCGCAGATTGCCAAGCTCACCCACATAGAGCGCGTTCTGGTCGCGGCAATCGATAGCATTCACGGTACCGAACTCTTTCGGCAACTTACCGGCCCTGCCAAATTTGCCGATTACCGTTCCATCCAGGCGCATCTTGTAAATTTCTCCATCACGATCCAGGTCGTCGACGGGATTGGAGTTCGAGACGTACAGGACCTGATTGGGTCCCTTCGTCATGCACAGCGCCTGCGCGTTGCCGACATTGGTGAAGGCAGTCTTGAAATTGCCGTCATTGTCGAAGACCTCAACGCGCTCGTTCCCGCCATCCGCGGCGTAAACATTGCCCTGCGCGTCAACAGCGATGCTGCGGACGTTCGAGAATTCGCCCGGGGCCGTACCCTTCTTTCCCCAGGACTTCACGAACTTCCCATCTTTATCGAACTTTGCAACCCGTGCATCGGCGCCCAGACCGTCGGCCACGAAGATATTTCCGGCCGCGTCCCAGGCAACGTCGGTCGGACGTGAGAACAAGTCGGTCGGCCGTCCTGCGCCGCTGTCTCCTCCCCTCCCCGCACGCGCGGGAACATTAACATTCTCCGCTTTACGTCCCAGCAACATCGCGACGTGGCCCTGCGGATCGAATTTCATGACCATCTCGGTCATCTCGTCAACCACCCAGATGTTGTCGCTAGGGTCGACCCGGACCTGCGAGGCAACCATGAACCCGTAGGTATCCTTGCCAATTTCGCGAACGAATTTGCCGGTACGGTCGAACTCGAACAGTCGTGACCCGCCGTGCGCGAACGGACGCGCGGTGCCAATCGTGATAGTGGGATGGCCCGTGCGCGTGTACACGAACACATCGCCATGCGAATTGGTGGCCACGCCGCCCACTTCGCCCAGATAGATCCCCGCGGGAAGCTGTAAAGCATTGGGGACATAATCGAACTTGATCTCCGGAGCTTGGGTTTGGGCGATCGCTCCCGACCCGGCGATCAACACCGCGGGCAGCCAGACCCGCATCACGTGATTTGCGCGTTTCACTGGCGTCCTCCTTGTCCCGTCTTGCCTGCGCTGGCCGAGCTTGTCTGCAGAACCAGCTTCTGCACCCGCCACGACTCTATTTCGCCCGTAATAATCTCATTCGGATTGCGGCAATCCATCATGTGAACCACCTGGAATCCGGGAGCTAATTTACCGGGGTGGCCGAACTTGCCGAGCACGGTCCCGTCCAACTCTGCTTTGTAGATCTCGCCCGTGGTATCCCAGGTCCCTGGCATGTTCCCATTGGGGTTCGAGTTCGACATGAACGCGTATTGGTGCTGACCAGCCGAAACACACACAGTCCAGCCAGTGCCCAGGTTTGTAATCTGCCGGAGCGGCTTCAGGTCGTTGTCTAGCACCTGATACCGGTTGTTGCTGCGATCGGCAACCCAGACGTTGCCTTGGGCATCCACCTGAAGGCTGTGCGGCAGATTGAATTCTCCCGGGGCGCTGCCTGCCTTTTCGCTGCCTGCCTGCGCCACGAAGCGGCCGTTCTTGTCATATTTCACGACGCGATTGTTGCAGTAGCCGTCAGACACGAAAATATTGCCCTGCGGGTCCCAGCCCACATCCGTTGGGCGACATAGAATATATTTCTGCGCTGGTGGGTTCGGGCCGACGGGGTAAGGCGTGGCGCCCAGAACGGCGAGCGGCCGGCTGCCGAGCACCATCAGCACCTTGCCATCCGGGCTGAATTTGGTGATCATGTTGGTGCCTTCGTCCACCGTCCAGATGTTGTCGTCCTTGTCGACGCGCACTGAATGCGCGAATTCGAAGCCGATATAGCCGCTGCCGATTTCCTTGACGAAGTTGCCGGCCTTGTCAAATTCGAACAACCGCGTATTGGCGCTCCGGTGAAAGACGAAAATGTGGCCCTTGGAGTTGGTCGCCACCGCGACCGATTCGCCGAGATACTCTCCGGCGGGAAGTTTCAAGAAATTCGGTACAGGTGAGAATGAAATCTCAGGAACGCCTTCGATGGTTGCTTTTTTCTGCGCAAACGAAGGCGGGGCGACGAGCATAGCCATCGTCACGGATGACATCAGGAATCGTTTCATAAAGTGTCCTGGAACTTTCCGGTCGGTCCCTATTCTAGTACATCTATAGATTGTCTGGGTGTTCCCTAGCGCGGGCCGCCTGCGAATCGTAATATAAGGAGGTCCAATGAGAAAATCGACGTTCACAACATCTACAGCGGCTATCCTCTTGTTTCAAGGCGCGGCAGCCTTGGCGCAAGGCCCAGCCGCGCAGCAGGCCGAACTATACGTGATCTGCTCGAACGGCATCAAGGGCGCGATCAAGGCGCTTCTTCCGGAGTATGAGCGCACGTCTCACCAACACGTTGCGATCCAATACGGAACCTCAGCGGTCATTAAGCGCTCAATCGAGGGAGGCGAAGCGTTCGACTTGGCCATCCTGACGCAAGCCGTGATCGCCGACTTGACCAAAGAGGGCAAGATCGCTCCCGGGTCCCGTGTCCTTGCAAAAGCCAACCTTGCGGTGGGGATGCGCGCCGGTGCGGCGAAAACGGACATCAGCACGGCCGCTGCGATCAAGCGCAGGCTGCTGGCGGCAAAATCGATCACCTACACGAAGGAAGGCGCTTCCACCGCCTCGATCAACAACATGCTGAAGCAACTCGGAATCGCTGACCAAATCAACGCTAAGACCGTATTCCAAACCGCGTCTGACCGCGCTGAAGAGAGCGTTGCGCAAGGTGAAAACGAACTTGTCCTGGCGCCTTTGAGTGAAATCAAGACCGTGCCAGGCATCGACGTGCTCGGTCTATTCCCGAGGGAGTTCCAAGACCCGATTGTGATGTCCGCAGGCGTCAGTGCCAATGCCGCCAACGCAGATTCCGCAAAGGCGCTGATCCGGTTTCTCACCAGCGCCGCGGCCGCACCCGCTATGAAAACCAGCGGGATGGAAATAGCCGCTGGAGAAAAATAACCCGCAGGGCGTTCACTCAAGCACGTTCGCTTCAAACCCAGCGATCTCGCCGTCTTGCACGGAATAGTGCACCTCGATCGGATGGCAGCAAACTTCGCAGTCCTCCACATAGGTTTGGTTTCCGACCGAAGTGTCCAATACCATCGAAATCTGCTCCCAGCAGTAGGGGCACACGAAGAAATGCTCCACAGCTTCAGCGCTTATACAAAGACCCTTACGCCCGGCTTGCGAGTTCCAGCACAGTGCGCCGCACTACTGCCTTGGTCATCGGAACCTTGTAGGCGTTCTTGGGCAGCGGCGTTGCGCCGGCCAGTGCGGCTTCCGCCACTTGAGCGGCAAGCTTCGCCGTGAGGCGTTGGCCCGCCAAAAGGCGCTCGGCCTCCGGTACCCTCCACGGAATCGGAGCCACTCCTCCCAGCACAATGCGCGCAGCCCTGCAGACTTCCTTATCCATATCGAGCACGATGGCAGCGCTTACCACTGCATGCGTCCACGTCTCGCGATCGAAGATTTTGTGATAGGTGCTGCGCGTCCCTTGACGCGCGGCAGGCAACTGGATCGAGGCTAGGACTTCATCGTCCGCCAGTACATTCTCGTGCGAGGCATTCTGCCGGGGCAGAACGAAGAAATCTGCAGCCGTTAGTGTGCGTTCACTCGAGGGCCCCACTACCCGAAACTTCGCGTCAAGCGCCACCAGAGCCGGCGCCGTGTCCGACGGATGCACGATAAAACTCGGGCCGCCGCCGAAGATCGCGTGAAGCTGATTCTCGCCGGTGATGGAAAAGCACTGCTTGCCCCCGGCCTTGTAGCACGGAAATCCATTGCGATAATACCAGCACCAAGGGCGCTGACAGACGTTGCCCGCCAGCGTGGCTACATTGCGGATCTGGGGCGTCGCCACGCTTCCAGCCGCTTCGGACAGTGCAGTGTATTGGCGGCGAATCAGTGCATGCTGGTGGAGCGCGTCGAGCGTGATGAGGCCACCGATTTTCACGTCGCCCGCCGCCGTCTCCACCTGGTCGAGCCCTTTGATCGTTTTCAGATTCACCAGTACGTCCGGAGTCGCGATGCGCTCCTTCACCATCCCGAGCAGATCACTGCCTCCGCCGGCAAACGAGACGGTCCGGCCTTCCCGGCGCGCCTGCTGCGCGAGCGTCACGGCTTGGTGTAGATCGAGAGCATTGGAATTGGTAAAGGTTTTCATGCTTTTGCTCCCAGAATCTTGTCGCGGGTGATTGGCAGATCCTTCATTCGCAAGCCGGCGGCGTTGAAGATGGCATTGGCGACCGCGCCCGGCGAAAGAATGATGCCGGATTCGCCCATGCTCTTTGCGCCATAGGCTCCGTATCCATCGTCGCTTTCGATGAAGATCACCTCGATGTTGGGCGCGTCCAGATGGGTCATGATCCGCGCGCCGTAATATCCGGCCGTCAGGGGCTGGCCGCTGCGGCGATCGTATAGCAGATCCTCGTGCAACGCCATTCCGATTCCCTGAACGGCCGCGCCGCTAATCTGGCCCTTTGCCGAAAGAGGATTGATCAAGCGGCCGCAGTCATGCACCGCCACATACTTCAAGACCCGTACGTGGCCTAGCTCGACATCGACTTCCACTTCGACAAAGTGCGCACCAAATGCCGCCCGTACTTTTCCCTGGGGCATCGCGGGACTGGGCATGGCCGATGCGCTCAGCACGTCGCTTCCCTTCGGTAAACCTTTTTCCGCGATCTGGCGTTTGAGATCCCGCGCCGCCTCGATCACGGCGGTTCCGGTCATGATCGTGGTGCGGCTACCTGACTCGCCCACCGAATATGGGCAGCGGTCCGTGTCGCCCCACATCACATCGACCTTCGACAGCGGCACGTCCAGTGCTTCCGCCGCGATCAAGCCCATGGTGGTCTTGGCGCCCGCGCCCACATCGGTAACGCCGACAGAAAGCGTATATTGCCCCTTAGAATTGACCCGAACCGCGGCCCCGCTGCGACCCAGCCCCGACCGGAAGTTCATGAAGGTCATGCCTGCGCCGCGCTTGATCGGGCCAGTATCGGAACCCGGTCGCGGACGCCACCGCTTGCTCCACTCGAACGCCTCCGCGCCGCGGTGGATGCACTCCTCCAGCGAGTAATTGGTAAAGACGGCGCCGGCAACCGGCGTTCGCGCCATGTTCTTCAACGCGAAGTCGACCGGGTCCATCTTCAGCTTCGAAGCGACATCATCCATCATCGACTGGATGCCGAAGAAACCTTGCGGGTATTCGGGGCCGCGGAAGTTGGCCGAAACCGTCCTGTTCGTATACACCGGATGGACGGCAGTCTCCACGTTGGCGCACTGGTACAGCTCCACGCCGGCCATCGCTCCCGAATTCTTACGGTACGGGCCCATTCCGCTGTAGCCGCGAAGTTGAATGGCTTTCAGCGCGCCGTCGTGTTCGACGCCGACTTTATAATAATGAGTCGTCGGCCAGCGGCCGTGCACCCCGATGAAATCCTCTTTGCGGGAGAGCTCCAGTTTCACCGGTGCGCCAGCCTGCTTCGCCAGCGTCGCCGCGATCAGGTCGGCGTCCTGATTCTGATTCTTGTTTCCGAAGTTTCCGCCCATATACTTGCAGACGACACGCACATTTTCGAAGGGAATCCCCAGGTCCCGTGCCATGTCATTGCGGCAGTTTGAAATCCCGCCCGTGGGCGTATAGACCGTGAGCTTGTCTCCATCCCAGGTGGCGACGCATACCCGGGGCTCCATCTGGGCATTGTGCACGAAGGCGGTCGAATAGCGGTCCTCGAATACCTGATCCGCTGTCTGGAAACCCTCTTGAACGTTTCCGCGTTTGACTCCCAACGGCAACGCCTCGTTCTTGGCATTGAGTCCCAGGTTGCCCTCCGGCCAGATCTGGACTGCGCCCGGCTTGAGCGCCTCCTCCTGATCGAGCACGAATGGCAGCGTTTCGTAATCCACCGTGATCAGTTGGAGCGCTTCTTCCGCCACATGCCGGTTCACGGCGGCCACGGCCGCGACTGGCTCGCCCACGAAACGCACCGGGTTGTTAAACGCATACCGGCGCTGTTTGGTGATTTTCTTGATCTCGTCGTTGTATTGCACCCCGCCCGCCACCGATCCCGCGCCCCACACCACGGTGCAGTTTTCGTGGGTGATGATGGCTTTGACGCCCGCGAGAGCGCGCGCTTTAGAAACGTTGATCGCGCGAATGCGGGCATGCGGATACGGGCTGCGCAGTACACGCGCGTACAGCATCCCAGGAAGTTGCACGTCTCCGGTGTAGGTGGCCTTTCCCGTGACACGCTCGAGTGCGTCGATGCGCGTCGTCGCGTGGCCTACGGTCTTGAGGGGAAGCATGGACTCGCTCATACCGCACTTCCTTTCCCTGTGGCCGCTAGAACGGCCTCGACGTAGCGATTGTAGTTCGAGCAGCGGCATATGTTGCCGGTCATGGCGGCGCGAACTTCGTCGGCGGTAGGATGCGGATTCGCAGTCACCAGCGCTTTGGCGCTCATAAGCTGGCCCGAGGTGCAGAAACCGCACTGTGGCGCGTCGTGGTCCATGAAGGCTTGTTGCAAGGGATCGAGGTGTCCCTCGCGTGCTAGCCCTTCGATGGTCTGGATCGCCCGCCCGTCCGCCCACACCGCCAGATTGCTGCACGAGTACACCGGTTTGTCATCCAGCAGGACTGTGCAGGCTCCGCATTCGCCACGGTCACAGCCGATCTTGGTGCCGGTCAGCCCAAGGCGGTCGCGCAACAGTTCGACCAGCGTCCATCGGTCTTCCACTTCGACGCGATGGCTTGCGCCGTTAACCACCACTCGGATGGTGGTGCGCGGAACCGCCGGGTCCGCCTGGATAGCGGCCGGGCCTGCGTCCGGATCTTGTGCGTGAATTACGGGCGCCGCCGTTGCCGCCACCAGGGCTACTCCCGTACCCTCCAGGAATTCGCGGCGCGAAACTTTGCTTTTAGCCGGCATTTGCACCTCACCTTCCCTTACGACGGAATTGTACACCCATCCGTCGATGTGAGTTGGCTTGTGATTATGAGACTACTTCTTCGTCTTGACCTGGTCGCCGTCTTTCAAGTCCGCCGGGGGATTCACGATCAGGTCTTCGCCGCCAATAAGACCGTCCTCGATATGAACGCTTTGCGCGACCACGGCGCCCCGCTTGACCGGTCGCCGGACGGCGCGTCCACTGCTAAACACGAACACTGCGCCATCGCGAACGGCGGAGGATGGCACGAGAATCGCCGGCTTCTGAGCTTCCGTGACGCTCTGCGGTTTCGGTTCCGCCACGAACGCGACGCTCGCGTTCATCTCCGGTCGAAGGAACTGGTCCGGCTTCAGAATTCTAACCTTAACCTGCACGGTAGCCTTCTGGCGATTGGCCTCCGGCGACACCTCGTCGATTACGCCTTCGTAGCGCCGGTCCGGGAAGGCGTCCGTAGTCACGAATCCCTTTTGACGGGGAGCGAGCTTCGCGAAGTCGTTTTGATTGATGTCCAGCTCCACTTTCAAATCATTCAGATTCGCGATCGAAACTACGTAGCCTTTGGCGCCCTTGTCTCCGACGAATCCGGTGGTCACAAACTCGCCGATCTCGACATTGCGTTCGAGGATCGTACCGCTCACCGGCGCGCGGATGATTGTATTTTCGAGCTGCACCTGGTTATAGGCGAGCTGACCTTGCGCCTGGTCCAACTGGCCCCGGGCGGCTTCGATATCTTCTTTTCGCGTGCCGAGCCTGGCTAGATCGTAGGTGCGCTCAAGGGAGGCCCTCCGCGCCACGGCGGCATCGTACTTGGCCTGAGCGTCATCCAGGCTTTGCCTCGCTTGAATGTGATCCGAGACCATTTGTCTGATCCGGTCAAGAGACACTTTGGCGTTCACTTCGTCCGCGTTCGCGCTCTCGAGGTCGGCTTCGGCCCGCGCGATCTCTTCGGGGCGCGATCCGTTTATCAGCGCGTCCATGCGCGCCTGCAAAGTTTGGACATTTCCGTGCGCCTGCTGGACCTGGGCGCGATACTCCTCATCCTCCAGACCCACGAGTTCCTGCCCTTCAGTCACGCGATCGCCTTTGTCCACTTTGATCCAGGCGACCTTACCGATCACCTTCGCGGCAAGTTCGATCTTGTGCGCCGCTACAATGTAGCCGGTGGCGTTGAGGACGAGGTCCCCGCCCCGCGCGCCCTCTTCAGGCGAAGTCGCCCGCACGCGAACGACTTCCACTTCCGTGGCGCGAGTCAGAACCGGGTAGGCGAGACCGGCGCCCAGCAATGCCAGCGCGAAAATGCCGAACAGGATCCATGACTTAGCCCAGAGAGATTCCTTGGGTCTTTTCTTGCTACGGTCGATCTTGAGACTGATTAGTTCCAAGTCCACGGATCGCGGCCCTTGCCCAGGCGGTTCAAGAATAGGGCGGATAGTCGCAGAACGCCGGCCGGCGGGCCGGTGCAGTTTGATCCTGACGATCATTTGCGGTACTTGTCATTGTAGTAATACTTGAGATGGTGTGGTCTGCCCCGCGCTGTGTCACGATGACTATGAGGCCAGACTGATAGGAGACAACCCATGAAGCTGCTCGAATCCTTGAGGCAATACACGACCGTTGTGGCGGATACAGGTGATATTGAGGCCATCGCCCGGCACCGTCCGCAGGACGCTACTACTAATCCCTCGCTGCTTCTTCACGCCGCTCAGATGCCGGCCTATAGGCGCTTAGTGGAAGAAGCGACCGAACTTGCCCAGGAGGGGGGCGGCAGCCACGAACACATGGCGGAGGAGTTCATCGATAGTCTTTTCGTTCTGTTCGGATGCGAGATTCTCAAGGTGGTTCCCGGACGCGTTTCTACTGAGGTCGCAGCCAGCTTGAGCTTCGATACCGAAGGTACCATTGCCAAGGCGCGGAAACTGATCTTGCTATACGACAAGAAAGGCGTGGCCCGCGAGCGCATCCTGATTAAGATCGCCAGCACTTGGGAAGGTATCCGGGCAGCCGAGCTGCTGGAGAAGGAAGGCATCCACTGTAATCTGACGCTGCTTTTCAGCTTCGCCCAGGCGGTCGCGTGTGCGGAAGCTGGAGTAACCTTGATTTCGCCCTTCGTTGGCCGCATTTACGATTGGCACAAGAAAGAGCAGGGAGGCGCAGAGATTCCCGCGGATCAGGATCCTGGCGTTGCGTCCGTAACACGCATTTACAACTACTACAAGAAATACGGCTACAAGACCCAAGTGATGGGGGCAAGTTTTCGGAATGTGAATCAGATCGTCCGCCTGGCTGGATCGGACCTGCTCACTATCAGTCCGGAACTTCTTGAACAGTTGGAGCAGACCGAGGGTGTCCTGGATCGCAAACTGGATCCGGCAAAAGCGCAGGCGGCCAAGGAAGATCGCCTGCACCTGGACGAGAAGACTTTCCGCTGGATGCACAACGAAGACGCGATGGCAACGGAGAAGCTGGCCGAAGGCATCCGCAAATTCAATAGCGATGCGCGCCGGTTGGAAGACTATGCGCTGTCCGAGGTCGCCGCAAGGGTCGGTTGAAACTATTCGCTGTCCAGCTTAGACCCACGGCCGACCGAAGAGAGCTTCGGAAGATCGGTGACGTTCCAGCCGCCGCCCAGGGCTTTGATGAGCAGCACGCTCGCGTCCATGCGGCGGCGCTGGATATCGATTTCATTACGCTCGTTCTCTAGCGCCGTGGTTTGCGCAGTAATCACTTGAAGATAGTTGTCGACTCCGCCCTGATAGCGATTGGTGAAGAGCTGCACCGATTCCTGCGCGGACGCGACGGCATCACGCTGCTGGACTTCTTCGCGCTCCAGAATGCGTAGCGCGGCCAGATTGTTCTCGACTTGCTGAAATGCGGTGAGGGTAGCTTCGCGATACGCAGCCACTGCGGCGTCATATCCGGCCAGAGCCGCATCGGAGGTGGCGCGGCGGCGCCCCGTGTCAAACAGCGTTTGCGCGAACGAGGGACCGACTGCCCAGAACCGGCTCGGCCAGTTCAGCCAGTTGAGAATTGAAGTGCCTTCGAGACCAGTGGAACCGCCCAGCGTAACGGTGGGAAAGAAGGCAGCGCGTGCGATGCCAATCTGTTCATTCGCTTCCGCTGCGCGGCGCTCCGATGCTGCGATGTCGGGCCGGCGTTCCAGGAGTTGCGACGGTAAGCCCACGGGTATCGCAGGCGGATCGAGATGGAGCGGCGCCGGAGGCAGCTCGAAGGCCGCCGGCGGCTTGCCGAGCAAAGTCGCGATCGCATGTTCGTATTGCGCACGCTCGACGCCTATGTCGGTGTCTTGAGCCTTGGCTGTATCGAGCTGGGTTTTCGCCTGCGCAACGTCGGACTTGGGCGAGGCTCCGCCTTCAAACCGGTTCTGCGTGAGCCGAAGCGCATCGGTGTAATCTTCGACTGTGCGGTCAAGAAGCTGCTCCTGCGCGTCCGCCGCGCGAAGTTCGAAATAATCGTACGCGAGCTCAGCCTGAATGCTCAGCGTTGCCGTAGCAAGGTCGGCCGCGACCGCCTGCGCTTCCTCGCGCGAGGCGTTGACCGTGCGACGTACCCGGCCCCACAGATCGACTTCATAGGAAAAGTCGAAGGGCAGCACAAAGTCCCCAGTGGCCGCAGGAGTTAGCGGAAAGTAAGGTCGGTTCGCGGAGTCGAGCAACGATGAGACGCTGGGGCCGGTGGAAATCGTCGGGAACTGAGCGGCACGATTGACGCGGATCATCGCGCGAGCCTGGCGGAAGCGGGCTTCGGCAATCTTCAAGTCCTGATTTCCGGCGGCGACTTCCTCCTCCAGCGCATTGAGTTGTGTATCGCCGAAGCTCTCCCACCACTTCACCGATAGTGACGGTGCGCCGGGGTGCGCGATCTTCCAATCCTTGGTTTCCTTGAAGCTATTCGGAGGCGGCTCCTTGAACGCGGGCGACACCGGAACCGTCGGCTGCGCGTACTTCGGGCCAACCATGCAGCCTCCAAGCAATAGCACGAGAATAACGCTGACGCTCAAACCGACGCGTTTCATTTGGAGCCTCCCGCGTTTATCCGCACGGGCGTGCCGCTGACCAGCGAATCCGATGGATCGACAATGACCTCGTCCGAAGCACGTAACCCGGAGACGATTTCAACCGTAGCGCCGTAGTCGCGGCCAATGGTGACGGGAACCAGCTCGGCACGGCCGTTGCGCACGAATCCTACGCGCAATCCCTCTCGCCGGAACAAGAGCGTGTTCGCGGGAATCGTGACCGATCGAATCCGCGACGGGAGCTTCAGATGAACCGAGACGTACGCGCCCGGCAAAAGTTCCCCGGCCGGGTTGTCCACGTCGACTTCGACGAGTAACGTGCGGGATGCGGGGTCGATGTTGCTCGAATTGCGGACCAGGAGCCCATGAAAAACGCGGCCAGGATACTCGTCGAGCGTGAGCGTCGCCTCCGCGCCTGGTTGTGCAGCGTTCGAATAGACTTCGGGAACAGGCACGAACACACGCACGGTGTTTATCGCCGCCATGTGGAACAATTCCTTGCCCTGCCCCCCTGCGCCGGCGTCGATCAGCGCTCCGATATCGGTGGTGCGTGACGTTATGACGCCGTCAAACGGCGCGTAGACCTTTTCGAAAGACTGCAATTGTCTCAACCGGCGAACATTGGCGGCGTTGGAGTCAACGGTGGCCTTCTGCGCGGCCATATTGGCAATCGCCTGATCGGTCTCCTGCTTCGAAACCGAGTTGGACTTCAGAAGGTATTGCCAGCGGACCGCAGTGGTTTGGGCGAGGGTGTAATTGGCTTCCGCGGTCTCAAGCTGCGCCTGAGCCTGCTGAAGCTGCTGATCGATTTCAGGCGTTTCGATGTCGGCGAGCAGATCGCCCTTTTTCACCCGGGCGCCGATGTCAAAATACCAGTGAGCCAGGTAGCCACTCGTGCGGGCGTAAATCGGCGAATCGGTAAAAGCCTGCGTATTTCCGGGCAGAACAATTTCCTGCATCGGCGCGGAAGGGGTTGGATGAACCACGCTCACCACCGGCGTGGCCGCCTGGTCCGTGACGCGGGCAAGTTCTTCGCTCGACGCCGCCCGCACCAGTATTCCGTGCCGGATTTCGTAACCTAAGGCCCCGCCGAAGGCGAGCAAAAGAGCCACCGGACCGAGCCATGCGGAGCGCCCAGCCCACGCGTTTTGCGAGCTGTTCAACTCTGGCTGCTTGATTTCTTCAACTGTCATAGATTGCTCCGATCCATCTGCATTTCGCCGTCCGAATACGCTTCCTCATCAGGACGTCGCGACGAATGCACGATGCTGAAAACGGCCGGCACGAAGAACAGCGTGGCGACCGTCGCGCACAGCAAGCCCCCGATGACGGCCCGGCCGAGCGGCGCGTTCTGTTCGCCGCCTTCGCCCAAACCCAGCGCCATGGGGATCATTCCGATGATCATGGCCAGCGCGGTCATTAGTACCGGACGGAACCGCGTAAAGCCCGCTTCAATCGCTGCTTCCACTGCGTCGCCGTGCAGCGCGAGCCGCTCTTTAGCGAATGCGACCACCAGAATGCTATTAGCCGTTGCAACGCCCACACACATGATGGAGCCCATGAGCGCCGGCACGCTGAGCGTGGTGCGGGTGACGAACAAAAACACAACGATGCCGGCGAGCGCGGCGGGAAGAGCCGTGATGATCACGAACGGGTCGAGCCACGATTGGAAATTCACCACGATCAACAGGTAGACCAGGACAATCGCAAAACCCAGGCCGGCCAGCAAGCCGATATAGGACGTCCGCATGGTGGCAAGCTGTCCGCGCACCGTGAGGAAGCTGCCGCGTGGAAGCGAACTTCGGTTGGCGTCGACGATCCGCGAAATGTCCCGGCCGGCGCCTCCCAGATCGCGGTCCTGTACGGCCGCGTAGATATCCACCGTACGGCGAATGTTGTAGTGATTCAGCACCGCGATTTCATTGGAGCGGGTAATCGAGGCGACGTCCGCCAGGATCTCCGGCCGGGCATTGATCTGTCCGGGCGTTTGTGAGCTGATCGGGATATTTTGAAGATCCTGAAGGGATTGAATCGCGTATTGCGGCGTCTGTTCCACCAGGTTGTAGTTGACGCCGTTCTGCCAGTTCAGGAAGAAAGTCGGCGTCACTTGAAAGCTTCCGCTGAGCGAAACCAGCAGGCTGCTCGCAACATCGCGCGGCGTGTATCCTCCCTCCGCGGCCTTGGTGCGGTCGAGCGAAATGTGAAACTTCGGATAATCGAAATTTTGCTGGATCCGTGCGTCGGTGACGCCCGGCACGCGGCGAATCTCAGTTAGAATGTGGTCCGCAACCGCACGGTTCCCCTCCAGATCCGCTCCGTCGATCTGAATGTCAACCGGCGCCGGCAATCCGAAGTTCAGGATCTGAGTAACGATGTCGGCGGGCAGGAAGTAGAAGGTGACGCCCGGGAATTGGGCGGGTAGGCTCTTGCGCAGTTGGCGGATATAGTTCGCGGTGGGATGATGATTTTCGCGCAGCGCCACGAAGATGTCGGCGTCGCCTGCCCCGATGAGTCCCGACGTGGCTCGCATAAAGTTAATCTGACTGATCGGAAGGCCGATATTGTCCAAAACGCCGTCGACCTCCGCCTGCGGGATTTCACGGCGGATCGAATCTTCCACCAGGTCGCACAGGCGCGCGGTTTCCTCAATGCGCGTCCCGGTCTTGGCGCGCAAATGAAGAATGAACTGTCCGCTATCGGTGCTCGGGAAGAAATCCTGGCCAAGCCACGGCACGAGCAGGAACGCCGACGCGCACACGAGCAAGACCACCGTTGCGAATACGATTCTGCGGTAGACCAGCGTAGTCAGCAGGAGCTGATATCTCAGCCGCAACGCCTCAAAGCCTCTCTCGAACGCACACTGGAACCACACCAACGGGTTTCTTGATTTCAGGGCGTGTTGTTTCACTTTGAGCAGATACAAGGCAAGCGTCGGCACCAGCGTGCGCGAAAGAACATAGGACGCGAGCATCGCAAACACTACGGCCTCCGCCAGTGGCACGAACAGGTAGCGCGCGACTCCAGAGAGGAAAAACATCGGCAGGAACACAATGCAGATGCACAACGTGGACACGAGCGCGGGAACCGCGATTTGGCCTGCGCCTTCAAGAATCGCTTCGCGCAGATCGAGCCCTTGTTCCAGGTAACGCTCGATGTTTTCGATGGTCACCGTCGCATCGTCCACCAGGATGCCGACGGCCAGAGCCAGCCCTCCCAGGGTCATGATGTTGATCGTTTCGTGCAGGAAACCGAGCAGGGTCACCGAGGTCAGGATCGACAACGGAATCGACACCGCGATGATCAGCGTACTGCGCCAACTGCCGAGAAAAATCAGAATCATCAAGCCGGTGAGGCAGGCGGCGATGATGGCCTCTCGAATCACGCCGTCCACCGCCGCGCGCACGAAGATGGACTGATCGCCGAGCGCTTGAATCTTGAGTTCAGGAGGAAGTGTGGTCTGGATACGCGGCAGAAGCTTGCGGATACCATTCGCTACGTCAATGGTCGAAGCGTTGCCCGCTTTGAGCACCGCGACCAGCGCGCTGCGTCGTCCATCCTGGCGCACGATGTTGGTTTGCGGCGCGAATCCATCACTCACCTGCGCCACGTCTCGTAAATAGATCGTCGCGCCGTTTGCAACTTTGACCGGAAGGTCATTCAGCTCTGCAATGGTATGCGGGCTGGCGTTGAGATCGACGTCGTATTCGAATTGGTCGATTTTAGCGGTACCGGAAGGAAGCACCAGATTCTGAAGGTTGACTGCGGAGACCACGTCGGCCGTCGAAAGGCCCTTTGACTGGAGAAGCTGCGGGTTCAGGGCGACTGAAACCTGGCGTAGCTTGCCGCCATAGGGAAACGGGACGGCGGCGCCGGGAACCGTTACCAATTGGGGTCTGAGGAAGTTGAGCGCAATATCGTTCAACTGAGATTCAGAAAGGCCCTTGCCGGATAAGCCAAATTGAAGAATCGGGACGCTCGACGCGCTGAAGTTAATGATCAGCGGCGGCTGAGTGCCGGCGGGCAATTGTCTCAGGATAGTTTGCGATGCGGCGGTCACCTGCGAATTCGCAGTGTCCAGGCTCGCGCCTGGCTGCAGGAAGATCTTTACGATCGCCGCGCCGTTCACAGTGGTCGATTCGATGTGTTGAATGTTGTCGACCAGGGTAGTCAGGGTGCGCTCGTAGACGCTCGTGATGCGTCCTTCCATCTCCTCCGGATTCAAGCCGGTGTACTGCCATGACACAGCAATCACCGGAATATTAATGTTAGGGAAAATGTCCGCCGGCGTGCGCAGAATCATCACCGGGCTGATCAGCAAGATCAATATCGCCAGCACGATGAAGGTATACGGACGATCGAGCGCGACTCTAATAATCCACATAGTCCCTCGCGGTCTGCAACTGCCCTATTGGATGGCTTGGCCGCCTCCTGGAATCACAGTTAATTCAGACCAGAACGATCGGAGAAACCGATAAACTGGTCGTATGGAGTTGCGTCATCTTCGATATTTCTGCGCCGTGGCAGCGAATCAGGGTTTCAGCCGGACCGCAAGGGCGTTGCACGTCTCCCAATCCGCGATCAGCGAGCAGCTTTCCGATCTGGAGCGGGAGATCGGAGTCACGCTGTTGGTTCGCGGCCGCCAGAAGACTAAGCTCACGCCGCATGGAGAGGTTTTCCTTGACGAGGCGAAGAAGGTGCTTGCCGCCGCGGACAACGCGGTGGAGACCGCGCGCAGATCGTCGCGCGGCGAAATCGGGACGTTGACCGTCGGTTTCTTCAACGGCGGAACCGGCGCAGAGGTGCCCAGCGTCATCCGGACCTTCCGGCGCCGCCATCCGGGCGTGCGCGTCTCCGTCGTGGAAATGATCCCCAGTGAGCAGTCGAAAGCGTTGATGAACGGGACCATGGATGTCGGCTTTACGCGGCCCATCGAGGCGCCTTTCGATCAGGTGCTGCGGTCGGAATTGATGTATCTGGATCCTTTGATTGCGGCGCTCCCCAAGGATCATCCGCTCGCGCGCGGGCCGGTCGACTTGCGAAAGCTGGCCCGGGAGCGCTTTGTGCTAGTTGCTCGCGAAACTTCTCCCTCCCTCTACGGCAAGATCATGGCGCTGTGCTCGGAAGCGGGCTTTTCACCGCAGATAGCCGCCACTGCCGTTGTGTGGTCGAGCGTGGTCTTGCTGGTGCAGGCAGGTGAAGGCATCGCCATCCTGCCCACTAACATGCAGCAGCGAGGATCGTTCCGGGACCTGGTCTTCTGTCCACTGACCAACCGCGGAGCTTCCATCGGCCTGGTGATGGCCTGGTCGCCGCAGCGTGAAGGCCCCGTGCAAAAGGCGTTTCTCGATCTGGTCCGCGACTACCGCCGCCGGTTTCTCACCGCGAGGGTTGACGCACGTGAGAGTGGCCGGGCGTAGAATTTCCGGCCCAAACAAACGCGGTGATTCCCTACCTCGTTGGTGGTAGTGAACTAAAAAGCGAAAGTGGTAGTCGAAAATCACCTGATGGAATGATGTCTTCGAGGTCTCACGCGTTCATACTTGCAAGTAGGCAACTCGTGGCCAGTTTGAAGAAAGAACAATCTAAATGACACAGGAGAACATCAGATGAATACCATCACCGTTAGGGACGGCGCGTCCATTTACTACAAGGACTGGGGAACCGGCCAACCGATCGTCTTTTCTCACGGCTGGCCCTTGAGCGCGGACGACTGGGACGGGCAGATGCTGTTCTTCGGGCAGCGTGGCTATCGCGTGATTGCGCACGACCGGCGAGGTCACGGGCGCTCCACCCAGACTTGGGACGGCAACGAAATGAACACCTACGCGGACGATCTCGCTGCGTTATTCGAAAAACTCGATCTCAAGAACGCGATCATGGTTGGGCACTCCACCGGTGGTGGTGAAGTTGCGCGCTATCTCGGCCGCCACGGCGCCAAGCGTGTCGCCAAAGCGGTGTTAATCAGCTCCGTGCCGCCGCTGATGTTGAAGACGGATAAGAATCCAGGCGGCCTGCCCTTATCGGCCTTCGACAGCCTCCGGCAAGCACTCGCGGCCAACCGGCCCCAGTTCTACAAGGACATCACTCTGCCGTTTTACGGATACAACCGCCCGGGCGCAAAGATTTCGGAGGGCATCCGTGAGCACTGGTGGCTGCAGGGCATGATGGGAGGCGTCAAGGCCCATTACGATTGTATTAAGGCGTTCTCGGAGACCGATTTCACCGAAGACCTGAAGAAGATCGATATCCCCGTGCAGGTCATGCACGGTGACGACGATCAGATTGTGCCGATCGGCGCCGCGGGTCTGATGTCCGCGAAGATACTGAAGAATGCGACCCTGAAGGTCTATCCCGGCTTTCCGCATGGCATGCCCGCGACCAACGCGGACCAAATCAACGCCGACCTGTTGACGTTCTTCGAAGGTTCTACGGCGGCCGCGTCGCGCTGACCATGCTCCACTCCGCTGTCCGGCAACAGACTCCTGCATCGGTAAGAACGTCGTGCTGGTTCACGGCGCGTTTGCGGACGGCTCAAGTTGGTCGAAAAGTGATTCCGCGCATGCAGGAGATAGGCTACCACGTAGTTGCAGTGCAGAATCCCATGACCTCTTGTGGGTCACTCCGGGGGCGGCGCAGTGATCACCCAGGCTGGCGATGATCCTAAGGTCGCCGGTCTTGTGTATATGGCGGCCTATGCACCGGAGGTGGGACAGTCCGCGAACGAGGCAAGCTCCCCTTTCGGATGGAAGAAAGGGCAGAAGCAAATTCGCGTGGACCCCGAGAAGTTCGCTAACAGTGACTTCCGAAGGCATGCTGCAGGACATTGCACAAGGTCTCCCGATGGCAGAGCGGGAACTTGCGCTTGCGGTGCAGGGCCAGAGCTACAGTCCTATGTTCGATGAAAAGCTGACCGTTGCGGCGTGGAAGACTAAGCCCTCGTGGGCGATTATCTCTTCAAACGATCGGATGATTCCGCTTGCAATGGAGGAAGCGCCGCCAAGAAAATGGGCGCGATGACACTGCCTACCTGCCACATGGTCATACTGGAAGAACCGGCAAAGGTCTCCGCGGTTATCGACGAAGCTGCAAAAACCGCGTTGACGAAAGCCGGAACATGAGCCACAGATTAACGCCGATAAACACAGATGAAACCAATTCCTTTGAATCTGTGTCCATCAGTGTGCATCTGTGGCAGGCTATGTGTTGGCCTTTTTCAGCATCCCACTAGACGCTAACGACCGGGCATGGAGCTTGGCAAATGATCGCGTAAGTGTGGGTGCCGAGCTTCCGGTCGCGAGCGCAACTCCGGCCGATGACCAGCACGTCCGCGCCTTTCTGCTGGGCCGCCGAACAGATGGCTTTCGTTACATCAGCATCACTGGCCACCATGGCGTCGGCTTTGATCCCAGAGTCCAGAAGGAGCGTCCGGAGCTGTTCCTGGGTACCCCACTCCGCCTCCTCATGCCATTGAAACATGTAGCGCTCCGGCAGATTCGGAGGCGTCTCCAGGACGGAATGGACGATGGTGAGATCGGCGCCGAATTCCGAGGCGAAGTCGGCCGCCCATTGGATCACAGCTTGGCTCTGTGGTCCGAAATTCACCGCGCACATCACGTGCCGGATTTGAGCCGGGTCGGCGGCGGGCGCGTCGGCCAGATGAGTGCCGGTCCATACTGGGCATTCCGCGTCATGCAGCACCTTCGCCGTCACTGAGCCAAGCAGAAAGCGCCGAAGGGCTCCATGGCCGTGGGTTGGCATCACGATGAGATCCGACCGTTCTGCCCGCGCGCGTTCGACGATCAGTTGGGCCGGATCGCCGCGGCACACCATCCGCCGAACATTAACGCCTTCCAAGGCCGCCTTGCCGAATTCATTCAACGCCTTCTGGCGGCTACTCAAATATTCCGCGTGGAGGGCTTCGGGCGGCGTGATCCCGAACCCAAGGGGGCCCGTCAGCGGATGAACCAGCATAAAATCGCTGACGTGAAATAGTGTGACCTGGGAATGGAAACGTCGTGCGAGCGCGCCCGCTTGGCGCGCCGCGATTTCACTTTGAGCCGAGAAGTCGATCGGAAGAAGAATTCGTTCGAGCTGTGACATATATTTCCCCCCTGCCCCGCAGGGCCCTAATACCGCAGAACCGCAGCCGCCTGCGCCCCGTCCGGCAGCAGATTGCCGGGGAGCATACAGGCTTTGCCGCGATGGCGAAGCGTTTGAACCATCGCCAGGTTCAATAAATCCTCGGAGCCCCAACTACGGTAACCGGGACGCTCGAATATTCCCATGCTTTCGCCCTCTTCCTGCACGTACAGTTGATTCACCCGGCCTTCGAAAGCAGCCGGCAGAATCGCCTCCAGAACTGTCAAGAAGCGGCTGGGCAAAGTTCTTTCCTTGGCGTCCGCAAGTGACTTCGCATCGCGCTCAAGTCTCTCAGAGTGAATGATGGCGAACGCCTGGGTGATCAGATCCGCGTCTTTTTGCCGGAGGGTCCCATTGCCGCGGATGCTCCCGCTGGCCAGGTTACGGCACGTGCTGATCGACCTGTACAACACCGTATCCTCGTCGACACCTTCCAGGATCAAGGGAACTTCCGGATCTCGCAACAGTTTCTGTATTCCCCGATCGACCAGCCGGTAGAAATCGGCGAGATGGGCTTGGCGAGTTTCCCGGCCCGAACCCGTTCCGAACCGGACGGCGCGCATGCCCCCGGTGGAACCGCTCACCACGGATCGGTTTTCGAGGTCGTGATCGGGAGGCTCGAACTCCATCGCCTGCTCGATCGTTGCCGGGACACCAGCCGGCAAATCCACGGCCGTGAGTCCGAGCGCGGAACCTCTAGCCAGGCGAACGGATTCCTTTGAGAGGGTCAAGAGATAGAACTGCGGGGGCGCGCTGAGCTCTGAGAAAAAGGGGCGAATTGCAAAAGACCCGGCTACTGTCACCGATGCTTTGGCGGGCGCGCTCAACTGGAACTGCTCGAAAAGGTCTCGAGAGCGCAGAACCACACGACTCGACCGTGAACCTGCCAGCAAATTGGAGTCGGTCGCCAAAGCTTCGAGCGGCGTGAGGAGTTCCTCCTGGACCGATCGAGGCACTCTCCGATTTTCGAGTTGCTCTGCCGCTGCTCGAAGAGCGGTTCTCAGAACAATGATCGAGGATCCACTCCCATCCCCTGGATGATGCGGTGGCAGCAACAGAGTGATGCATGGACCCGGCAAAACAAGAAACTCGTGAATCCGGCTAGGCGCGAGGGGTTCAAGCGGAATTGATCCAGTAACAGGCATTTAGTTTTCCTCCAGGGAGACCCATCTCCTATCAGAGGGCAGTGCAAGCAGGGTTCCATACTTGCAATTGCGGGCATTGCGAGCCAGACGGCAGCCAATCTGCGCGATTTGACTCAGTTGGGCCTCGCGCGCCGCCGCTTCTCTCACAACCAGCAGGTCCCCGCGTGAAGGCCTTTCGATTGCACCTTTGATGTTGCTCGCTATGCCTGAATTGAGCTGCGAAAAACTCGGACAGTATCTGGGCTCGGTGCTGGGGACCCAGGTGTCCGTCCTTAGACTCGTTACGCTCGGCGAGACGCACGCGGCGAACCAATCGAAGCGATATGGCTACGGCACACCCATGCGGGTGGACTATCGGATCGCCGGCGAAACGTCTTGCCGGACCGCGGTCCTACACACCATAAGCCACGGACAATTTGGGCATGAACACATGGCCGACCGGGCGCAGGAACTGCTGTGGGAAAATCAGGCGTTCAATCGTCTTCCGCGACACATCCGTTCGCTGGACGTCGGCGCGTTTTGCTCCGGCGGCCGACTGATTCCACTCGGTGACGTCGAGGAACTGTGCCTGTTAACCGAATATGCAGAAGGCGAGAGCTATTCTCGCGATCTGGAAAGGTTGCGCGAAACAGACACTCTGACGGACCTCGATCTTACCCGCGCCGATGCGCTGTGCGACTACCTCGTCGAAATCCATAAAGTTCGCGGGAACGAGCCAGGATTGTATTTACGGCGCATCCGGGAACTGGTGGGACATGGTGAGTGCATTATGGGAATCACCGATTCTTATCCCGAGCATCGGCTGATTCCACCCGAACTGCTGCGGCGAATCGAGCATCTCTGCGTGGACTGGCGCTGGAGGCTGAAGAGCCTTACGCACCGCCTGCGACAGGTGCATGGGGACTTTCATCCATGGAATATTCTGTTCCGCTCCGGCGCTGACTTTTCGGTGCTGGACCGGTCGCGAGGCGAGTTTGGCGATCCCGCCGACGATGTGACCTCGCTGACCATGAATTATCTGTTCTTCTCTTTGCAGCGAGCCGGTCGGCTGGAGGGCGCCCTGGAGACGTTGTTCGTTCGTTTCTGGCGACGTTATATCGAGCAAAGCGGGGATCGCGAGATGCTTCAGGTAGCCGCGCCATTTGTGGCGTTTCGCGGCCTGGTTATGGCGAGCCCGCTCTGGTACCCTCTGCTCGCGGACACCGTGCGCCTCAAGCTTCTGGCTTTCGTCCTCGCGGTTTTGGAAAGCGAGACTTTCGATCCCCTGAAAGCGAATTTCTATTGTGGGGTGTAGTGATGCAGCAGGCGTTCGCCATCTGGGTCACGGGTCTGCCGGCCTCCGGGAAATCCACACTGGTGACTTGCCTGAAGGCTCGGTTGGCCGCTCGGAAGATCGACGTAGCCGTGCTCGAATCCGACGCTTTGCGCCCGATCCTCACGCCCCATCCGCGCTATGACGACGCAGAACGAGAGCTTTTCTATTGGCAGATGACGTTTGTCGGAACGCTCCTGACTGAGAAAGGAGTGCCGGTGATCTTCGATGCAACCGCAAACCGGCGCGCCTATCGAGAGGAAGCCCGGAAAGGGATCCCCCGATTCCTCGAAGTCTACGTCGACTCTCCCTTGGAAACGTGTATTGCAAGGGATCCCAAGGGAATCTATCGCAAAGCCCAGGCCGGATCCGCGGACACGGTGCCAGGAATCCAGGCAGCTTACGAGCCGCCTGAGAATCCCGACGTGGTGATCCACGGCGACCGCGAATCTCCCGAGGCAGCGGCTGGTCGCGTCATCGCGAAGCTCGCTGAAAAGGGTTACCTGTAGGCAGATTCTCAGTTTGCGTCACAATTGCGCTCAGAAAGATATCGTGATGGACGGTCTGGCCGCGCTCGACGGGAACCTGCTTTATCCAAAGGCAATCGTGATATCGGGCCTGCACCCAAAGCGAGTACCGTCCCGGGTGAAGATTGTCCAGCCGGTAAAGGCCTGTCGCGTCCGATTCCGCATAAAAGATAGCGCTCGTCGCCAGATTGCGCGCTTCCACCGAAGCCTGGGGCAAGGGACCCACCTGATCGCGAATCAAGCCTTGGATGGATCCCGTCTCGGGCTCAAGCTGTTTCGCTAAGGGAAACGTCGCCAGTAACAAAAGCAGTAGTATCAACAATCCAAAGGTCAGCCATCTAGGCATAACGCCTCCTCGCTTTCCTGTTTTCTATCCCGCTCAAACAATTCATTGCAGCCGAAGCACCAATCACTTTTCGGCCCGAGTTGGCTTTCCGCGTGCTTGCTGGTCCTGTTCAATGGAGCCAACTACATGAGTGAAAAAGTGACGACCATGGCCAGGGCGCAAATGAAGTCTTGGAAGGCGGCCTTGGAACTGAAGCTGAGAGAACTGACCAACCTTTGGCAGGAGCGCGACGAGCTGTACATCGAACAACATGCGGACCCGGCCGATCAGGTTCAATCGAGCAGCGATCGGGATATGGCGGTTCTGCGGTTCAATCAGGAGACGCGTTTGATGCACGAGGTTGAGTCCGCCCTCGCCAAAGTGGAGGCAGGCTCTTTCGGGATTTGTGAGGACTGCGAAGAACCGATACCTCAGAAGCCTCTGGACGCGATTCCTTGGGCCCGCCTGTGCGTGAAGTGTCAGTCCAAGGCGGAAGCCGCTATGGAGCGTGAAGACACGGCGTTCTATGATGCTGCATAGTAGGGCGGACCCCCTGGTCCGCGGCCGACGCCCTCGTCGGCCTTCGTCTTCGCCGGTAAAGCCGGACCAGGGCGTCCGCCGGACCTACGGCCCGCGCTGCTAGTGCAAGGCCAACAACTCACGATCCGCCTCTTGTGGATGCAGGACCTTCTCATCGCGAACGATGCTCCCATCCCGGAAGTAGATGTTGCGGTTGGCATATGCAGCGATATCGGGTTCGTGGGTGACGATGATCGTAGTGATTCCCTGCAGGCGATTGAGGTGCTGAAAAATCGCCATGATCTCGACGCTCGTGCGCGAGTCCAGAGCGCCCGTCGGCTCGTCCGCGAGAATGATTTGGGGACTGTTCACCAGAGCGCGCGCTATGGCGACGCGCTGCTGCTGGCCGCCGGAGAGCTGATTCGGATGATGACCGGCCCGTTCTCCAAGGCCAACCGATTCCAGCGCCTGAAGCGCCCGAGCGTGGGGATTCAGTACGGGCTCACTGGTATACAGCAGCGGGAGTTCGACGTTCTCGATGGCGCTGGTGCGGGGCAGCAGGTTGAATTGCTGGAATACGAAGCCAATTTCTCGGTTGCGGATCTCGGCCAGTTGATCGCGGTCCATCTCCTCCACGCTGATTCCATCCAGCCGGTAAGTTCCCGACGTCGGCTTATCCAGACATCCCAGAATGTTCATCAAAGTCGACTTTCCCGAGCCTGACGGCCCCATGATCGCCACGAAATCACCTCGCTCGATTTCGAGCGAAACATCCCGCAGGGCCGGTACCGTCAGGTCCCCAATCCGGAACGTCCGGACCAGGTGTTCCACTTCGATAACGTTGGCGCTACGATCATTCATAGTGCAGCGCCTCGATAGGGTCCATATAGGCAGCTTTGCGCGCGGGATAGAATCCAAAGG
>JBEKBK010000004.1:0-50231 GCA_050015435.1 Bryobacteraceae bacterium | reverse complement strand
TCCCCGGTCGTGTGCGTACTCCAGCGCATCAATGATTTGCTTCGAGATCGCCAGTGTTTCCTCTAGCGGGATCGGTCCAGCTTCGATGCGATCCGCCAGCGTCGGTCCTTCGATGAGTGCGAGCACCAACCTGTGCGAATCTTCGGAGTCGATGATTCCGTAAATGGGTCCAATGTTGGTGTGATCGAGCGAAGCCAGAACCTCGGCTTCGCGCTGGAATCGAGCCATGCGTTCGGGATCGCGCAGGAACGAGGCGGGCAGAACTTTCAGCGCCACGTCGCGCTTCAGCGTGGTGTCGCGGGCTTTGTACACCTCGCCCATGCCGCCTTCGCCGAGCAGGGAGATGACTTCGTAGTGACCGAGTTTGTCGCCGGCGGCAAGCGGCATATGCGTGATGCAGCATAGTTTACCTGATCGGAAACCGGTTCGTTAGCGCCTGTGTTACGGCTTTATACCGGAAGTTAGACCAGTTTCCGGGATAACGCAGACCGTCTCAGGGAGCGCACTCCATTGAAACCACGGTTACAAGCCGTACGAAACTGGTCGAAGCAAAATCAAGAAAATGGTATAGGCTTCCACCTGCTCCGCATATTCACTCGGCGTTACTCGCAGACGAGCCCCTAGAGAGCGAACGTGTCGGCTGGTTGAATCCGCGCCTGACAAAGATGCCGCCCCCCTTCTCTAAGAGAGCAAGCGGAACATTTGTAAAAACAAAAAGACTTACTTCCATCCGAGATGGAGGGCCACCGCGCCTCCTGTCATACGCTCGTATTCAACCCTTGAAAAACCGGCTTCGCGAATTTGCGCCGCCAGCTCTTCGGCTCCTGGAAATTTGCGGATGGATTCAGGAAGATACGAGTACGCCTCGGTTGCGCCTGAAACCAAACCACCGATCGAAGGCAACACCCGAATCGAGAAAAATTGGTAAACGGCTCCGAAGAGCGGGTTCGCCGGTTGAGAGAACTCCAGAATCGCCGCCACGCCACCCGGCTTCAACACCCGTAGCATCTCCTCAAGCCCTCTTTGATAATTCGCCAGATTACGGAAGCCGAACGCCACGGTGATGACGTCCAAGGACTCGTCCGCCAGGGGCAACGCCAGCGCGTCCGCTTCGAACAGCGGCGAGCGATAGCCCTTCGCGGCGACTTTGCGCGCAGCCTGCACCAGCATCGGATGGCAAAAATCGCTGCCGAACACCGCGGCCCCGTGGCTGCGTTCGAGAGCGAGCAAAACATCCCCGGTTCCGCAGCATAAATCGAGCACGCGCGAGCCGCGCCGCTCCATGGCTGCCGCCACTCGTTCCACTGCGCGGGCCCGCCAGCGCCGGTCCAGATTGAATGAGAGCAGATGGTTCAGCAGGTCATAATGTCCGGCGATCCGTCCGAACATGCCGCGAACCCAGCGCGCCGCATCCTGTTCACTGCTTACCCCAGGCGGTGTGGTTCCCGTCATGCGAGCGCCGCCTCGATCGATTCGAGAACCAGCCGCTCATCGATCCCGGACGCGATGCGTACGTCCCCGATCTTTACGGGAAGCACGAAGTGCACCGTGCCTTGAATCGTTTTTTTGTCCGCCGCCAGCCGTGCCGCCAATCGCGGAGCCGTAACGCCTACAAGCGATGGGATCGGTCCGTACTTCGTGATGACATCCTGAATCGTGACGGCGTCGAAGGAACCGAGATTGCCGGTTCTTTCGGCCAGCGTGGTCGCGGCGCGCATCCCGAAGGCGACCGCCTCGCCATGCAGGAATCGCGAGTACTGGGTTTCGGCCTCCAACGCATGACCCACGGTGTGGCCGAAGTTCAGAATGCGGCGCAGACCGCCTTCCCGTTCGTCCGCAGTCACCACCTCGGCCTTGATGCGTACTGCGGCCGCGATGATGCGTTCCACAGTTGCCGGCTCCTGTGCCAGGACTCGTTCGACGGATTGATCCAACACCTGGAATAGATCGGCGTCGCGAATGACGCCGCATTTGATGATCTCGTACAGGCCGGCGCGATACTCGCGTTCCGGCAGCGTGCCCAGCACGTCAGGATCGATTAACACGACCAACGGCTGATGAAAACTACCGATGAGGTTCTTCCCGGAGACGAGATTAACCCCCGTCTTTCCCCCCACTGCGGCATCCACCTGCGCGAGCAGTGTCGTCGGAACCTGAATGACCGGAACGCCCCGCATGAAAATGGCCGCGAGGAATCCACCGACGTCATTGACGATGCCTCCGCCGAACGCCACCACTACACTCGATCGATCCCCGCCGCCGCAGAGCATGCGCTCCGCCAGTGTTTCCAACTCGGAGAGCCGCTTCCGCGCTTCGCCGGGTGGCAAGAACAAAACTTCGTGGTCGCGTCCCGCAATTCCCCGGTCCAGCTCCTCACCATGATATTTCCAGACGTCTTCCGTAGTGACGATGAAAACCTTGCCGGAGCGTGGAGGGAGAAACTCAGCCACACGACGGACGGCGCCGCGCTCGACGATTGCGTCGTAAGCGCGCAGCGGAGTCTCCACGCGAAAGCTGGGCATACGTTCGTTGTACCATGGGCCTGTTGCCGCGACGGAACCTCTATCCGGTCTTTTTCCTGTTTCTTTTCTTTGCCGAGCCGATCCGGCAGACCGGTCCGTCAGCGATCTTCTGGACCGCCCCAGCGATTCTGCTTTCGTCGCTCATGGTGGCCTGGGCGGCGGAATCGGCGCAATTTTTCATGGCTCAGGCGTTCGCGCTCGCGATCCTGGCCTGGATGCAGACCCTGCCGGAATTCGCGGTGGAGGCGGTGTTCGCCTGGAGGCAACAGTCGTCACTGCTGCTGGCCAGCCTCACGGGAGCGCTCCGGCTGCTTACGGGTTTCGGCTGGCCCGTCATTTACTTCACCGCCGCGTTCTTCCACCGCAGGCGCTCGGGTACGCCGCTACGGGCCATTCATCTGGATGAGCATCATTCGGTGGAAGTGGTGGGGTTGCTGGTTCCGCTCCTGTATATCGCGGTAGTGGCGGCCAAGGGTACGCTTGCTCTGGTCGACTCCGCGATCCTCGTGGGGATTTACGCCGCGTACCTGATCATTCTGAGCAAGCTGCCGCCTGAGGATTCGGAATCGATCCAAGAGTTGGAAATCGTTCCACGCACGATTGTGCAGGCTCCCCGTTTCCTCCGGATCACAGTCATCTTCGTGCTGTTCGGGGCCGGCGCAGTCGTCATTAAATACGCCACCGAACCCTTCGTCGGAAGTCTGTTGGCGATCTCGGCCGCTTTAGGGATGTCCAATTTCCGGTTCGTCCAACTGGTAACGCCGCTGGTTTCCGAGTTTCCTGAAATGGCTTCGACGATATATTTCGCACGCACCGTGGATCAAGCCCCGATGGCGCTGATGAACATGGCCTCGAGCAACATCAACCAGTGGACGCTCGTGGTCGGAATGCTGCCGATCGTCTATTCGATCAGCCTGGGCAATGTCGCCACCATCACGCTCACCTCACAACAAAGGATCGAAGTACTCATGACGCTGGGCCAGGCGCTGGTCGGCATCATGTTCCTGATCAACATGGAACTGGCGTGGTGGGAAGCCTCGGCTCTGTTTGTGCTGTTCTTTATTCCCTACCTTTACACAGCCGCGGCGCCGGCGGTGACCGTTCTCTATTTCGTGTGGGCCGCCTTTGAGGTTCTCCGAATGCTCAGCGGCCGGCGCCAACCCACGGCGCTCCTGCTATTCGCGAAAACCTGGAATACGTACGTTCGCCAGCCTAAACGCCGTATTTCTTGAACCACGCGAGCTGCTTCTGCCAGGCGTCCTGTGCGGCCGCCTGGTCGTAACTCGGGCGATAGTCGGCATTGAATCCATGCCCGGCCTCGGGATAGACGTTGATCTCCGAAGGGTCATCCACCACTTTCAGCGCGCCGCGCATATTCACGACCGACGATTGCGGGATGCCGGTGTCCTTTCCGCCATAGAATCCGATCACAGGAGCTTTGAGAGCGCCTACGTAATCGATCGGATTTTTGGGCGCCAGCGCGGTGCGCTCGCCCTCCAATCGTCCGTACCAGGCCGCGCCCGCTTTCATGGATGGATTGTGCGCGGCGTAAAGCCAGACAATGCGTCCGCCCCAGCAGAAACCGGCAATCGCGAGACGGGTGTTGCTTGCATCCGATTTCTTGACCGCCCATTCCGCCGTCGCATCCAGGTCGGTCATGACTTGAGCATCCGCAACCTTGGACACCACTTTGCTGATGATCTCCTGTATATCCTGAATCTTCGATACGTCACCCTCCCGCGCGAACAACTCCGGGGCCACGGCGCAATATCCAGCCTTGGCGAACCGCCGGCAGATGTCCTTAATGTGCTCGTGAACCCCGAAAATCTCCTGCACTACCAGCACCAACGGATACGGCTTTCGCCCTTTCGAAGGGCATGCTCTATACGCGGGGATCTGGCCCTCGGTGGTCGGGATTTTCACTTCGCCGGCCGTCATATCCTTCGTGTCTGTGGTGATCGTCTCGGCGGAAACCGGGGTTACGGCCATGGCGAATCCTGCCGCCAGCTTAGTCACCAGGAAGTCACGTCGGGTTTCTTCTAACCGCGCCACAACAGAAGGCCGCGGCATTTGACTCTCTAAACTAGCGGGGAGGCCGCAGCCTCCTGCGTCGCCCTTACTGCCCATGGCGTTATTCTAGCGGGATTCAGCGAGACAGAATAGAGGGATGTCTACTGAGACCACGATCCAACGCGAGCCGCGATGGCCGGCTCTTCTCGCGCTGCTTGCCACCGGCGCGCTGTTCTGGGCATTACCATCCACTCTGAGCGTCGGGCCGGACTGGCTGGTCCTCGTGCTGGTCGCCGTTCTGGGGGTGCCGTCTCTGGTTTCCGGCCACCTAGGGCTTTGGCGATTAGGTCTTGCCTTTGGCTATGCTGCCAGCTCCGTGGTCACGCTTGCCAACATTGCCTCGCTGACGCTACTGGTGGCGCGCCTGCCCAGCCATAAGGAATCGCCCAGCCAACTCCTGGTCGCGTCCGCGGCGCTGTGGGGATGCAACGTGCTGGCTTTCGCGTGCTGGTATTGGCGCTTGGACGCGGGCGGACCCCATTGCCGTGACATCCAGGGTGTTCACACCGATGGCGCGTTTCTCTTTCCGCAAATGACGCTGAGCCCGGAGGTGCGGCTAGAGATGGGCGAAGACCAGTGGCGGCCCGGATTCGTGGACTATCTGTTCCTGGCGTTCAACACCAGCACCGCGTTCTCCCCGACGGATGTACCGGTCTTGTCGCGTTGGGCGAAGGCGCTGATGATGATCCAATCCTGCATTTCGCTCGCGACCATCGCTCTGCTCGCCGCGCGTGCGGTGAATATTCTGTAAGGGATAATACACGCGGAACGAACTAATCAGCGAAAGACTCATCCGTCGTAGATCGCGTTCGTCGCGAACCACCCGTACGCAGACGCCGCGGTGGTCGGGCCGCTCGAACGTCTCGACCACCTGGGCCCGGCCGACCAGCCTCACCGAGGCAAACGAGGCGTCTCGTTCAAGATCGCTAATGTCGTTTCCGATGCGCGTACACCAGGCCTCGCGTCGAAAGCCCCCCTCGATAGAAACATGCGCCATCGCCCGCGATCTTCCACGTCTGATCCTGCGGATCCCACGAACGTCCGTTCTGCTCCGGTTCCAAGTTCGGGCTGAAATCTTCCCGGACTCGAATGCGACCCGTTCCCCGGTTGATGCGCCGCAATACGAACTCCTGATTGGAGTCCCCGTTCAAATCATAAATCTGGATACGCGCACCGTCTCGAGTGGTGCTGTTCGGACCAAGCCGTCATGAGCGCATTGCCGTCATTTCCCGAAGCGATACGCCATTGCTGCATAGAAGTTCCGTCGAACCGGCCGCATAGCAGCTGAGTGGCATCCAAATCGCGCGCCGAGGCTTGGACAACCGCAGTCTGGTAGCGATCCAGATCCAGGACCCAGCCGGACTTCACATTCTTAATTTCATATCGACCTGGACCATCGAATCCTGCCTGCGCGAATGCAGTGGACCCGATGAGCACTAGCGTTCCCGCTAACTTCATAACGCCTACACCGGGTCGAGCAGGTGGCCGAGTTTTTCTTTTTTGGTGCGGAGGTAGTCTTCGGTGGACGCGTTCGGCTCGATGATACATGGCACCCGCTCCACGACGCGAACGCCGACGTTCTCCAGGGCTTGAATTTTCTCCGGATTGTTGGAGATCAGACGCACTTCGTGCAGACTGAAGAAGCGGAGGATCTCCGCCGGGAGCTGGTACCCGCGCAGATCGGCATCGAAGCCAAGCTGTTCGTTCGCTTCCACCGTATCCGCTCCCTGGTCCTGTAACTCATAGGCACGCAGCTTGTTCAGGAGTCCGATACCGCGGCCTTCCTGATGTTCATAGACCAAAAGACCGCGACCCTCGGCGCGGATCATTTCGAGAGCCAGTTCCAATTGGTCACGGCAATCGCACCGAAGGCTGTGAAATACGTCGCCGGTCAGGCACTCGGAGTGGATCCGAACCAGCGGCGGCGCGCCCGTAATATCTCCCATCTTCAGGACCACCGCTTCTTCCACGGCGTCGCCAGCGCCGCCCTCGAATCCGTAGATCCTGAATAAGCCAAACCGGGTGGGAAAATTGGCTTCGGCTACCTTGCGCAACTTGAATGTCTGGGGCATCGACGCAAAAACAGGCGAGTAACTTCATTATAATGATCCGCAGCGGCTAATGGTTCCTCAACACTTGGTGATACTGCTGGTGAAGCTGGCGGTGTCCGCGTCACTCGCCAGCATTCTCACGCGCAGCGGCCGTTTCCAACGCATGCTCATGCGGGAGGAACGCACGCTAGTGCAACGGGTGCAGATGGCGCTGGTTTGCGCCGCGATCTTCGGCGCAGGTGTCGCGGTGCGGGTGCTGAATCCGGACGAGGCGTATCAAGCCCTTGACCTAGGCTTGGAGGGCAGCCTGGTGATGGGGATGCTGGGCGGCTATGTCACCGGACTCCTGGCCGGCGTGCTGATCTCGATTCCCGCGTTTCTGCACGGGGAACTCATGTCGATGGTGTTGTTTGCCGCCGTGGGCGTGCTGGGCGGATTGCTGCGCGATCTTGCCCCGGACAAAGAAGCCATCTGGAAGTTCTCTCCGTTCCCCGACCTGGCGTTATGGAGATTGTTCCGCAAGCGAGACCTTCGCTTGCCCGCGTTCAGCCTTGGCTGCGTTCTGGTGATCCTGCTGGCGGAGGCCTTGCGCTGGACTGTTGCAGCCGTGTTTCACCGTAATGGCGTCTTCGCGCTCGAGAGTTGGGCCGATGCCAGCCCGGGTATGATCGTGGCGATTTTTGCGACCACGCTCTTTTCCACCGTCCTGCCAATCAAAGTCTGGAACAGCAGCCGCAACGAAAAAAAGCTCGAGCAGCAACAGTTGCACCTGAACGAGGCGCGACTGGCGGCGCTCAGCCGTCAGATCAACCCGCATTTCCTGTTCAACACTCTTAACTCAGTCGCTTCGCTGATCCGGATTGATCCGGATCAAGCCCGCCAGGTCATCTACAAGCTCTCGAAAATCCTCCGGCGTCTCCTGCGCCAGCAAGAGAATTTGACTTCGCTGGGCGAGGAGCTTTCCTTCATTGACGATTATTTGGCCATCGAGATGGTTCGCTTCGGCGATAAGTTGCGCTTCATCAAGGACATTGATCCGGCCACGCCGGATCTGCTGGTGCCCAGCATGCTGTTGCAACCGTTAGTTGAAAACAGCATACGCCACGGTCTATCGAATAAAGTTGATGGAGGCACGATTTGGGTCCGCAGCCGGATGGTGGGCCGCCGGCTACAAATCCTGGTCGAGGACGACGGCGTGGGAATCCCGGAAGCCAAGCTGGCGACGTTGTTCGAGCAGGGAATCGGTGTCAATAATGTGAATGAGCGGCTAAAGGTACTCTTTGGAGAGGATTACAAAATGTGGATTGACAGCCGGCCGGGTGAGGGTACCAGCACGGGGATTGAAATTCCGGAGCAAGTCAGTGGTACGGTAGTTGGAGTTGAAACATTAGTCGGTAGCGGGTAGACGATTCTGCGTGGAGCCACTTTGAGCGATCTCAACTATTCTCTTCTTCTTCCCCGGGCGGATACGATGCCCCACACTATCGCGGAACGCACCCGCCGTATCTATGACTCGGTCGCGTCCATTTATCCGGTCAGCACCTTCTTCTTTCATTCGAAGGCGCATGCGTGCGCGCTGCGGCACGCCGGCATACAGAACGGGATGCGTGTGCTCGAAGTCGCCACTGGCTCGGGCGAGATGTTTCGCCGCCTGGTGAAAACGAATTCCGATGGCAAGACATTCGGTTTGGATCTTTCGCCGAAAATGGCGGCTCGCACGCAGGATCGCGCCCGCCGCGAGTTTCCTGCCGCGGAATCGCATTGCGGCGCCGTGGACGTCCGCAGCATGCCGTTCCGCAATGCGAGCTTTGATGCGGTGGTGTGCTGTTATCTGTTTGAGCTGCTGGCTCAGGACGATATTCGCTTGACTCTGCGGGAGATTCGTCGGGTGCTGCGCGCTGACGGTACGTTCGCGCTGGTGGTGATCGGTCAGAACGCCAAGGTGTTCAATCGGCTGTACGGAGTCTGCGGTAAGCTTGTCCCGGCCTTCTGGGGCCGCCAGGTGGAGCGTGCGGTTCCCGAACTCGTGCAGGAAGCCGGACTCCGTATCGTCGCCAATCAATTCGTCCGGCAGACCGGGTATCCTTCACGGGTTCTGGTTGCCCGCCGCTAGGTGGCCTGCGGCGAGAACCGCTTCCTCACGGTCACGGCTCGGTTCTTACAGAGCCGTGACCGTCAGGGAGCGGTTTCTGCCACGGAGATAGCGAACCGAATTCTATTTAAGATCCTGATAGACGGCCCAGGTCCGCTCTACCGCCGCTTCCCAAGTGAACTGCTTCGACCGGTCGAGTCCTAGGCGGATCAGATCCTCGCGCAACGTTTCATCATAAGCCAGACGCGCGAGAGCCGCACTCAGAGCGTCTGTGTCCTCCGGGTCCACCAGCAAGGCCGCTCCGCCCGCGACCTCCGGTAGCGCCGACCGCGTCGACGTCACGACGGGGATCTGGTGCGCCATCGCCTCAAGCACAGGCATGCCGAAGCCTTCATCGAGCGATGGGAATGCGAAAATGCGCGCGCGTTGCAAGAGATCTTCCAAGTGCGATGGCGAGACGTAACCCAGAACTTCGATGTTCTTGCGAAGCGGGCTATCTTCAACGGCGCGGAGCTCCGCAGCGCCGCCGTAACCCGTGGGCGCGCCGGCGAGCACCAGCCGCCACGGTGTTGCTTGCTTCAGGCGCTCGAACGCCTTCACCAACCGCGCTACGTTCTTGCGCCGCTGAATGGCGCCGACGAAGAGGACCATATTTTCTCGCGTCGCGGCAGACTGGCGCTCGGGTTGGCGAACACCGTGAGGGATAACACGGATCCTCGATGCGGGAAAGCCGAGGAGCTGTTCGACTTGCGTGGCCGTGAATTGTGAAACGGCAATAATAACGTCGCTCCGTTCCGCCGCGCCGCGCGCCTGCCCCGTGAAGCGTGCCCGAAATTCGCTGGACGAGTAGTCGCCGGTCAGGACGAACAGGTCGTGAAAGGTGGTAACTGTGCGGCGACCGCGAACATCCACACGCTGATTCAAAGCGTGGAAGATGTCGCCGGGCGGTCGGCCAGCGATTAATCTGCGGCTGGCGTTATTGGGCAACGCGTCACTGAACGACCGTAGGTAGCGATGGGGCCGGTAGCAGTAAAAAAACCGTTCTTGCGGGTGGGCGCGAGCGAGGCCGAATAAAATCTCCCGCGAATAGACGCTAATGCCTGACGGATTCCGGTCCAGGCTGTAGGTCGCATCGAGGGCGATCGGCACTCGCCTGTTATGGTCGCATGGCGAGTGCTCCGGGAGCGAGGTCGAGGGCTGCCTGATCGAGTAATGCGTCCAGCGAAACGGGACGGTCGGGGTCAAAAATCGCGGCGCCGACCCGGATTCGATGTGCGGGCGCAGCTGCATGCAGTCTGGACCAGGCTTCTTCCACCGATTCAACTTCGGTATCGAAGACCGCCAGCCCGAATCGAGTCTGGCCGATGCGCGCGAGGACGTCGGTGGGGGCCGCGAGAGCACGGAGGTGATCGGCGGTCTCGACGAGCGTCAGATCCTGACGTTGCTGGCCCTGAGAGCTGGCGATTTCGTACACATTTTCCGGCTCCGCCACGAGCACCATGAGCCGTCGGCGCAAGCGTTCGGCAAGTTTACGGTCCCGATCCGCGAGCGTGAGAAATCCGCCGCGGTTGGGCAAGCCGGTTAGAGAATCGGTAGTGGCTGCAGCACGAGCCGCAGTGAGCAGGCGATGGCGCTCAATTGCATTACGAATCGCGTGGGCCAGCGGCTCACAATCAATTTCTTTCTTTACGAGGAAGTCCTGCGCGCCGTCCCGCACCATTCTCGCGGCTAATGTATGATCGTCGGGCCCTACCAGCAGAATGATCGGGATTTGACGCGCACTCGCTTCGACTGCCCGAAATGTCCCCACGCCCTGGGTATCGGCGAGGCTCAGATCCAGCAGAATTACATCCACGAGTTCGTTGACCAGAATGACGGCGGCCTCCTCCGCGGTCGGGGCGTGCAGAGTCTCCACGTTTACCCAATTGCTCCAATAACGTCCCGACTCGATCTCGGTCAGAACATCTTGCAGGAATAGAACATCTTCCACTTCGGATTCGACCAGCAGCACACGCAGATTCATGGTCAAGGGTCAATACTTAGTGGGGTCAGGCGAGCGCTTGTCTCAGGCGCGTTTTGCTTAGGCGAGCTGGTACTCTTTCAGCTTGCGGTAAAGAGTGGTTCGTCCAATCCCCAAGAGGTGTGCCGCAATGGCCCGATCGCCCTTTGTATAATCCAGCGCGTTCATGATGGCACGCCGTTCCAGCTCAGCCAGAGGGATTACGCCTGGATCGAGCCGCGGAGCGGAAGTTGGAGGAGACGCATCCGGCTCCGCGCCGACGGCAACCGAAATCGCCGACGGTTCCGCGCCGGCGGCAGCCTTCATGTATTGCGATCTCCGTTGGAGCAGATGGTTCTGCAAATTCGAAGGCAGGTCCGCGACATGCAGCAGCGGTCCGGAATTGATGGCGACCATATGCTGTATGCAGTTCTCGAGTTCCCGGACATTCCCTGGCCAGTCGTACGTGAGCATTAGCTCCATCACCTCGGCGGTGAGGGAATAGTTCGCGCCGACCCGGGCGAGGAAGTGATTGATCAACGCCGGGATGTCTTCGCGCCGGTCCCGCAGTGGCGAGAGACGAATGTTCACAACGTTCAAGCGAAAGAACAAGTCCCGCCGGAACGTTCCCTTCTCAACCTCTTTGGCCAAGTCGCGGTTCGTAGCGGCGATAATCCGGAAGTCCGAGCGGCGCGTGCCCGTGGCGCCCACCGGCCTGAATTCCTTCTCCTGCAAGACCCGCAAGAGCTTCGCCTGCAAGTCCAACGGCAATTCTCCGATCTCATCGAATAGAGCCGTCCCACCGTTGGCGGTCTCGATCAGACCGATCTTCGCCGTCGCCGCGCCCGTAAAAGCGCCCTTCACATGACCGAACAGCTCGCTTTCCATGAGCGGGCCCACCATGGACGAGCAGTCGATGGTGACGAACGGCCCCGCGGGAGACAGGCTATGGATTGCGCGCGCGACCACCTCTTTGCCCGTACCGGTTTCGCCCAGCAACAAGGCGGGCCACCGGCACTTCCCGAGCTTCTCGATAAGATGCAGTACCTGACGCGTGCGCGGAGACTGTCCAACCAGGACGTGCCTGGCCTCAGAGCTGTTGGCAATCATTCTTCCGGTTTCCGGTTTGAACTGTAGTGTGTTGACCAAGCATAAACTCTACGGTCTATTTGAAACTTCCTCAAGACCCGCAGAGCGAGACCGGCGCTCCGTCCGTTAGGGGGAGGGCCAACCCACTAACGGGGGTAGTAGGTGAATAGCTCTACCGGTCTCGAACCACAATTGCCTCGCCGGATTCGCGCCGGATCTTCACGGCCAGTTGGTTCGCGGCGTCGAGCGTCAGCCGCCGTCCCACCAATACCCGCCAAAGCACGGATGATTCGACGACACGCGTGTCGTGGAAACGCTCGCTGAGAGAGCCGCACAACGATTCGGCTCGCTCGCGATCGGAGAAGGCTCCGGCTTGCACCGCGTACGCTTCGCGCGACTGGCCCCTCGGGAGTTCGCCGGCCGGAGCCGCGATGACGGTCAAGCGGACGCGCGCGATTCCCGGACCGACCATGTCGATCGCTCGCGCCGCCGCGAGAGAGAGATCGATGATGCGCTCATCGACGAACGGTCCACGATCGGTGATGCGCACATTCACGCGCTTGCCGTTATCGAGATCGTTCACTTCCACCCACGCTCCGAACGGAAGAGTTCGATGGGCGGCGGTGAATTCCTGCATGGCGTAGATCTCGCCGGAGGCCGCGGGACGTCCGTCGTACGGGGCGCCATACCAACTCGCGAGTCCGGTTTCGGTCGCTCCGATGCGCGGCGGCACGGACGGAGGAGGCGGAAGATGCGCCGTGGTTTTTCGCGCGCACCCCGCGGTCATGACGATGAACATCGCCGCGCATATCGCCGCGCATGTCCTCGCGCATATCATCGTGTATATCGTCGCAGCCCCGTGGATTGGCCTTCCGGACACTCAAAACAATTCTATCCGATTATGTTTCTCGAGATCGGAGACCCGCGCGAGCCTTTCCGCGTGCCGACTCGCGGTCCGCTTCGTTCATTTTTTTCTTGACTTTCAACGCAAAGAACCTTATAAAGGGGACACAAGCGCGCTGTCATAATGGCGGCGCGAATCTTGATGTTAAAAGGGAGAATCAATCGATGAAGAACGCAACCAAGAAAAAAGCACCTGCCAAAAAGAAGGCTGCTCCGAAGAAGAAGAAGTAGCCAGAGCAGGTCGCTCTTTCGAGTTCAACCAATCGGCCCCGAGCAATCGGGGCCGTTTTTATTTTTGGAAACTGTTCTTCTAGGCAATTCAACGTGGCTAGCGCCTGAGTGGGGCCGCCAGTCTTGCCGGCAAGCCGGTTTTCCAACCGGCTTCTCACCGCACGAACCACAAGCCGGCATGAAAGCCGGCTCGCCGACGTGGCCGTCGGCTCCACGTGACTTGGTCCCACATCCACTCGCGGTTGGCTACATGGAAGACAACAAGTAACCACCGTCCACCACGATGGTCTGGCCAGTGAGGTAAGACGAGCTTTCGCTCGCGAGCATCAGCGCCACTTCGGCGATCTCCACCGGTTGTCCCAGATGCTTGATCGGCTGCGCGCCGAGCTGTTTGGACCGCCGCTCCTCATCCTTCCAAAAGTATTCGCTGAGCACCGTCTGGATGAGCCCCGGAGCAATCGCGTTCACCCGCACTCCCCGCGGGCCGAGCTCCACCGCGTAAGACTTCGTCATCATGATGAGCGCCGCTTTGGTCATGCTGTAGAGCAAACTGTGAAACTGCGGGCGCAAACCCGCAATGGAAGCGATGTTGATGATGGAGCCGGAGCCGCGCTCGCACATTCCAGGAGCGATTCGCTTGACCAATCGAAACGTGCTCTTGAGATTGACTTCCACCATCTTGTCGAACTGGCCCTCGTCCATTTCGAGGCACGGCCCCTGGGCGATATTGGTGGCCGCGTTGTTCACCAGGATGTCGATGTGGCCGAACTCGCGTGTGGTGGTCCCGATCAGATTCTCGATCTGATCCGCCTGCCCGACATGGCACGCGACTGCCTTCACGCCGTGGCCGATCTCGCGGGCCGCTGACTCGAGTGGTTCCTTTTTGCGGGAAGAGATCACGACCTTCGCGCCCTCCCGCACGAACACCTCGGCAATCGACCGGCCGATGCCCCGGCTCGCCCCGGTGACCACCGCTACCTTGTCTTTGAGGATGTTCATGTCACACGTTCAACTCAGAGGGGCAGGCTCTTCAGGTACTGTCTGAAGTCCTGGCCCAGATCATAGCGCTTCAATGCGAACTCGACCGTCGCCTTCAGAAATCCAAGTTTGTCGCCCGCATCGTAGCGCGCGCCCTCGAAGCGGTACCCATAAATCGGGCGGCTCCGCAAGACGTGCTTCAGACCATCCGTTAACTGGATCTCTCCTCCGCTTCCCGGTTCAATCGCCTCCAAGGAGTCGAACACCTCCGGCGTGAGCACGTACCGCCCGATGATGGCCAGGTTCGAGGGTGCATCCTTCGCGTTCGGCTTCTCCACGAGATTGCGGATGCGATAGAGCCGGTCGCGCCCGCCGTTATGCCCCACGGGTTCGGCATCCACCACGCCATAGGCCGAGATGTTTTCCGTCGGCACTTCCATCAGCGCCAGCACAGGGGCCCCATAAAATTCGTAAACATCGAGCAATTGCCGCAAACAAGGGGTCTCGGCGTCAATGATGTCGTCCGAGAGGATCACCGCGAAAGGCTCCGCGCCAACCAGCTCGCGGGCCCGCAACACGGCGTGACCCAGGCCGAGCGCCTCCTTCTGGCGCACATAGGCAACGTTGATCATGTCGGAGACCGCGCGAACCGTCGCCAAAAGCTCCTTCTTGTTGCGCGATTCCAGCAAATGCTCGAGCTCGAAGCTCACGTCAAAGTGATCCTCGATGGCGCTCTTGCCGCGGCCGGTAACGATAATGATGTTCTGCACGCCGGAGTGCATTGCCTCTTCAACTCCGTACTGGATCAGAGGCTTGTCCACCAGAGGCAACATCTCCTTGGGCTGGGCTTTGGTGGCGGGCAGAAATCGGGTTCCCAGGCCGGCGGCAGGAAATACCGCCTTGCGGACCTTCTGAATCATCGTATTCATATTCTACCGGTTAGAATGCCGGCCACTAGTTTTTGGTTCCTGGACTCGGTTTCACGCTCTCGGCTTTGGCCGGCTCTCCCACGACGCCGCGTTCATTGAGGATCACGATGTCGCAACGGCGATTGCGCGCGCGGCCTTCCTCGGTATCATTGGAATCGATGGGAGCCGTGTCCGCGTAACCGGCGATCGACATGCGCTCGCGCGCCACGCCGTAATGCGTGGAAAAGAGCTCCAGCAGCGCGATGCTTCGCGCCGCCGAGAGTTCCCAATTGCTATGGAAACGGGAGGTACTGATAGGGCGCGAATCCGTGTGTCCTTCCAGGCGCACCGGATTCTCTATCTTCCCGATCGCGGCCGCCACTTTCTCTAAACTGGGATACGCTTCCGCGGAGACCAGATCTTCGCCGGGGGGAAACAAGGACGCTTGCTTGAAACTGACCACCAGACCGCGGTTCTCCATACTGATCTGGATCCGCCCTTCTTCGATCTCCTTGTGAAGATCCTCGGTGAGCACTTTCAGCGACGGCAGCAACTCCGCCAGCTTCTGCTCCTTCGGTTCTTCTTTAGCCTTGGTCGCGCCGCCCGGTCCGCGCAGCATGGCGTTGCCTTTGCCCTTGTCGTCCAGGCTCCCGCCCAGCATCACTGCCAGCACCGACGACATTCTCTGGCCGTCGAACGCTTTGGACATTGCCTCGGAGACTAGCTGGGCCTTGGCCTTATCGCTCTGCGAGCTGGCGAACATCACCACGAAGAACGCGAACAACAGGGTCATGAAATCCGCGTAGGAGACCAGCCATCGCTCATGATTCGCGTGCTCAGGCGGTTTTTTCTTGCGCGCCATGGCTCTCCAGGGAATTGGCTGCCCCTTCCGGGGCCTTCTTTTTCTTCTCCTTGACCGGCCCGTCCTGGTCAAAGGCTTCCAGCCTCACCCGGATCAGCTTGGGGTTCAGCCCCTCGACAATTCCGGAAACGCCCTCGACGATCACCTCTCTGCGCTGCGTTTCCGCGCTGGCGCGCGCCTTGATCTTGGTCGCAGCCGGTAGGAACATCAAGTTCGCGACGCCGACGCCGTACACCGTGGCTACGAAGGCAACCGCGATTCCGTGCCCGACTTCCTCGATGTTGGCCAGATTTTTCATCACCTGGATCAAGCCCAGGACCGCGCCGATGATGCCGATGGTAGGAGCGTATCCGCCGGCGGCTTCGAACACCTTCGCGTCGGCCTCGGCGCGTTGTTCCTCGATGGAGATTTCCATTTCGAGCATCTTGCGGATCTCCTGGAGGTCCGTGCCATCGACGGCCAGATTGAGGGCCTTGCGCAGAAAAGGATCCTCGATCTTCAGCGCTGCGTCTTCCAGCGACACCAAGCCGTTCTTGCGCGCGGCGGTCGCGTATCCAATCACTTCGTTGATGAGCAAGTCCAGGGGCGGCGTGGAATCCAGAACCACGGATTTAAGGCGCCGGAGTCCTCCCTTCAGCACTTTGACCGGCATCGAAACCAGAACGGCGCCGATCGTTCCTCCCAAAACGATCATCGCTGCCGTGAATTGCAGGATGTCGCGAACTTTTCCTCCCTCGAACATCAGCCCGCCGAGGATGCCCCCGAACGCCACGAACAGGCCGGCGATGGTGGCGAAGTCCACCTTCGCTCCGTTTTTCTTAACGGCTCGGATATCAGGTTTCTGTGATTCTGCCATGGCGTGGTTAGCTGGCTTTGTCCACGTTCGACACCGGGCCGACCAGGCCCCGATAGATCTCGCGGCGAAATTCGATCACTTTCCGAATCACTTCATCGCTGGTCTCGAGCACCACGAATTTTTGCCCGTTGGTCAGACTGATCACGGTATCCGGCGTCAAATCGATGTGCTCGATCGTGTCCGAGTTCAAAACCAGCGGAACGTGATTAATCCGGGTCAGGTGGATCATAACCGTCCGGGAGCACCCCTCAATCTGCTTATCGGATCGAGGGGAGGCCGCTTGAAGCAGTGGAATGTAATGGGTTAAGTAATACGAGCCTGAAAGCCGGGCCTGAAAGCCGGGCCCTATTTCAACATCTCGGCGATGGCGAGCAGTTCTTTACGAATCGTATCGAGCAGCGGTGAAGCAACTGAGAACAGATCACCTTGCACCTTAGCGCGTTTAGCCGGCTTCGGTGCGCGCGCCGGTTCAGTCTTGCTTCGCGTCTCCAGGAACTTGCGCGCGCCTTCTATAGTGAAGCGCTTCTCGTACAGCAAGCGTTTGATTTCTAGTACCAGCTCCACGTCCTTGCGGCGGTAGAGCCGGTGTCCGGTTCCGGTCTTCTTGGGGCCTAGCGTGGGAAACTCAGTTTCCCAGAAGCGAAGCACGTACGGTTTGATCCCAGCCAGGCGTGCCACCTCGCCGATCCGAAAGTAGAGCTTCTCCGGAATTTCCTGAGCCGCCCCGGCAGGGGCCACGGCGGCCGCGTTTTCAATCGCGCTCATGAAGGTACCCTTATCATAATGTCCCAGCTCGCAGGAATCCATCCAGTCCGGGAGGCGCTTCGGGCAGGACTTCCCCTGGACCGCGTCCTGATCGTCAAAGGAGCAGGCGGGCCCCGCCTTCAGGAGTTGATCGACCTATGCAGAGAACGCGGCGTTCCGGTCCGATTTGAACCTCGCGAGCATCTGGACCGGGCCGCCGGTGGAGTTCCGCATCAGGGGGTGGTCGCCTTCGGAGCCGCCGAACGGCAGCTCTCTCTGGAGCAAACCCTTTCGGGGCGCGGCCTGCACGTGGTGTTGGATGGTATCGAGGATCCCCACAACCTGGGCGCGATCATTCGTACCGCCCACGCAGCGGGAGCGGCGGCCGTGTTGATTCCGGAGCGGCGCGCGGCGGGACTGACGGAAACGGTCGGCCGGGCCGCCGCCGGTGCGCTGGCCTATCTACCGGTAGTGCGAATCGTCAACGTCAGCCGCGCGCTCGAAGAGTTGAAAAAAAACGGCTATTGGATCTATGGCCTGGATGAGCGCGGCGACCACATCTACGACCAGATCGACTACGCCGAGCCGGCCGCTATCGTCCTAGGGGGCGAGGGCCGGGGCCTGCATCAGCAGGTGGCCAGGCATTGCGATTTTCTGGTGCGCATTCCCATGTCTGGCGGGATTGCATCTTTGAACGTCAGCGTGGCTGCGGGCGTGATGCTGTTCGAGTGGAGGCGGCGTAAGTCTCAGGCCGCACCGCCCAACCGGCCTGCGTTGTAGAGACGCTGATCCATTCGCGCCAAGCCCCGCTCCATCTTGGGGGTCAGGATGCGCGTATGCGGGATCTCGCACAGGTGGCTTGGAATCTCCCAGACCTCTTTGTCCGTGGTCATCCAGTGAATGCGGTCGAAACGCGTCAGACTCGCCGGCCGTGAGTATGCCCGGAGTGTTTTCTCACCCGCCGGGTTGTAGTAGTGTTCGAAATAGCTCATGGCTAATTCCCGGATGGTCCGGTAGACCGGCTCACGCGAGCGAAGCCCGGAGTAATCGGACTTCGCCACGGCCCCCCATCTCCCGTTGGAACGATACACAGCGAGAACGTGGTCGCTGTCGCGTACGGCTTCCAAGTCCACCAACAGGGGAGGATATCCGATCAGGCGCAGCGCCAGCGCCCCCAGGAGAGCACCCTCCATGCAGTGCGCCACGCGCTCGCGCAGCACGGTGCGTGGGGAATAACAGGTGTCCCCGTGCGGCTCGACGTTGTAAGCGAGGTCATGATCGAGAAAACGTTGTATTTTTTCAGGGGTGGTCAAGCGGCGCAGAACTTTCCGTTCGGCCGCGTGGAAACCGTCAAGCATGCTCACATGTTATATACTCACGGAAGTGCACACCGCTAGGCTGCGTTGTGCGCGATTTTTTTTGGCTTTCGTGGAGATAAGGTAACATGCCGGACCTGCGACTCGGCGACATCATTGACGATTACTGCGTCAAATGCCGCCGCTTGACGAACCATGCGATCGTGTCCCTGCTGAATTCCGCGGCCGCGAAGGTTCGCTGCCGCACATGCTATAGCGATCACGATTATCGGAACGAACAAGCTCCGCCGTCGAAGAAGGAGCTATTGAAGCAGAAGGAGTTGTTCAACGCGGTTCTCGCTGCTACGGTTCCGGCCGAGGCTTTGCCCATCGATGTTGTCGCTGCGGATGGCGTTCCCGAAGTGGTGAAGGAAGCCCCCCCAGCCTCGGGGAAGAAGGGCAAAAAGAAGTAGGTGCGGCAAACAAAGTCGTGGCGGAGACTGCGCACTTCAAGACGGTCGTTATACCGCATGACTGATCCGGCTTCAATCACGATTTCGGTGCTGGCGCTTACCGTCTTGTCAGTAACGGCTTGGCTCACGCTTTTTCGCCGTGGCACTGTCAGGATGACGCAGCCAACCGTGATCTTCTTCGGACCCGACGTCCCACGTGCGCGCGATGAGAGCCCACTGCCGAAAGTTTTCCTGCGGACCCTTCTCTTTGCAACATCGAAGCGGCGGCGTGTTATTGAGAGCATGCAACGTTGCGCTCGCGCGCAATGAGACGCACCAGAATTTCAACATTTGGGTTTACGGGGATGAGAAGCTCGTCCGCGCTACCTGCCCCATGCGGAGAAACGTCCCCCCTCATCCGATCCAGAAGAGTTTCTCAAGCTGCTGGGTGGGCTGCGTCCGTAGAGGGCCAGCGGAGACTACACCTAACTAATCCCCGAAAAGGGCCGTGATGTTCCGGCTGCCGCGGAGCACGCGCAGAATCAGCACATCTTCATCCTGTGTTGCATGTGCGATGGGTAGATGATGACGTACTCGCCGACAGGAAAGCTCCGCAGGCCAGGACGCAAGTCCTCGTCACGTGCACGGCCCAATGGGGACTACTGGCGAGAAGAGCAAAGCGATCCGTGAGGGAATCAATGAACCGGTCGGCAATTTCCAGACTGCCGCTCTTGAAGGCGATGTAAAACCAAATGTCGTCGAGGTCAGCTTCGGCCTGCGGCGAGCGGCTGTGTCCCATCAGCGGGGCGATTGCCGGTCGGCGGCAAGGCGTTCACGCCCGCGTCGCTTTACCTCGGCTGCGAGCTCGCGCATTGATTCAGGTGTGACGATGCGCCCTTCGCCGCGCGCAAGAGAGGCTTCCGCCTCGTCGACGGCAGCAAGGATTTCCGCGCGAGTGCGTTCACGCTCTTCCCATAATGAAAGAGCTTCCTTCACTGCGTCTTCCTCTCGCCGAAGCCGACCGCTTTCGATGGCTTGCCGGACAAAGGCTTGTTGGTCGGGGGTGAGTTCCACTTCCATGTTATTCACTCTTCCGCAGATCCTTGTGAATCGAGTCGATAACTCCGTTCAGATCCTCTTTGCATAAATCATTTTTCAGCCGGCGGAGAGCCACGCCGACAATGTCGCGATGATGGAGCTTCGATCCGAGCGCGGCCGACTCGCTCAATTTCAACCACAGATCGTGCAGCAGGTCAACGTCTTCCGGCCACAGGCGCGGTGGATGGGGGCCGAGATTGACATAAATGGACGGACGGTCCGGGCTGATGACTTCGAAGCGAGAACGGATGCCGCGGTTCAGGCAAAGCTTCCCAAGCCATGCCGATGCGGCGCGCGAGCTCATCGGACTCCATGCGGGCGCTTACACCCGTGACCAAGCGGGACGCGCGCAAGCTGGTAGCGGCCTGCGCCAACGCGTCGAACGGATTCGTCGCCGGCACTACCAGCAACTCCACCGGCTTGCCTTCCTTTTCCGCCATTTCCACAACATGGCTGAAAAGTTCCTTCTCATAATCGCTGAAGATCTGGGCTTCGGACAATTCGTACTCGCCGGCACCCGTGGAGATGGGACGCACGGTCATGACGACAATGTCATGCCTGCGAAGATTCGTCTTGTCCAGCACCCGTTTCAGGTGCTCCATGCGGTGATAATCGCGCACCGCCACGAGCACGCAGCCCGGGCGCGCATGCAGGCTGGCCGAAATCTGCGATTGGTGATCCAGATTGAACTGCTCCAGACCCTTCTTTTCCGTATCCTTGCGCCGCAGATTGATTCGCTCCGAGATGGTGAAGAGCACGAAGAAAACGATGGTGAAGGCCACGCCGTACTCGGTTGCGATCTGCTTAGAAAAGAGATTGGCGACCGCTACGAAACCCAGAACGGCGGTAGTGAGCCCCAATCCCACCGGAATTTCGCGGCCGGCGATCCGCAGGTTAAAGGGAACTTTGTATTCCTGGTCGGTTCGCTGGAAGCGCAGCACGGTTACGCCCAGCGCCTTCATGAAGAAACTCCACACCACGCCGAAAGCGTAAGCCTCCGCCAGGATGGTCATGTCTCCACGGCTGCCGGCTATGGTGGCCACCTGCAGTATGGCGATCATATTGATGATTCGCGACGTGGTGCCAAACTTGCGGTGCGGTTTCCGGAACCACGGCAACAGTACGCCGTCCTCAGCCACCCGGTTCAGCACGCCGTTGGCGCCGATGATGGACGTGTTCACGGCTCCTGCCAGGATCAGCCCGCCCACGATCACCACGAAGATGTGAAAGCCCAGGCGCAGCAGGTACGGCCCGCTCAGACTCATCGCCAGCTCGCCAATCAGATTGTCGAAGTGCTTCACGCGCTGCTGATCCGGAATGATCATCCCCGCGAACACGGTGATCACGCCGGTGCACATCACGGCATAGACGCAAACCAGGTTGGCGGTGATGCGCAAGTTCTTCAGTTTGGGATAAGCTATCTCGCGGTAAATCTGGGCCAGAGTCTCAAAGCCGCTCATCGATAACAGAGAGTGGCCGAAAGCGACGATGATCGCGACCATCGGAATCTGCAGCCAGAATGTTCCCGCGAACCAACCTTTCGCTTCCGGGGCGAAACTGAGATTTCGCGCGACGGGGGCCGGAGGCAAGTTAGTCCAGCGATCCTTCAGGAAAAGCGTGAGCGGACACCATACCAGCAGAATCACGACCATCACCGTGGTGATCTGCATGATCCGCAGCGCCTTGCCGCTCGACTCATGGACACCTTTTATGTTGGCCCACCAAAAGTAAATGGTGACTACCACGCCCACCACCGCGGCAAAGGTGTTCGAGTCCACGCGCAAGGCCTGGTGCATCAATCCACTGACTTCGTTGAGCAGCGCGGCTAGATATTGTCCGGCGCTGACCACGCTGATGGGTCCCGTGAGAATGTAGTCGAAGACCAGCGCAGAGACCGAAAACTTGGCCGCGATCGGGCCCATACTGTCGTGGACGACCACATAGACGCCCCCCCGCACGAACATGCTGCAGCTCTCCATGTACACGCTGCGTACCGCGAAGCTGAACAGCATGACGCCGAGCACGAACCAGGGCGCAGCTTTGCCAACGGCCTGCTCCGCCGCGCCGCCCGCATAAAACGCCGAGGACGCAAGATCGCTGAGGACGATCGACGCACCCCGCCAGAAACTGATAAAAGACAGCGCTACCGTCGTCGCGACCACCACTTTCGGGGTCGCGTTCGATAGCCGCGAATCAGAGGAGGACATCTTTATGGTTTATTTATACGCCTTATTTTATCCTCACACGCCTTCATAGAGCCGCGCAGCGAGTGACTCGGGAAGTCCGGCCGTGAGGATCTTGGCAGCAGCTTGTGCCACGCTGTAGCTTACCCGATGATACTCGACCACGCGCTCCCGCGGCGAATAGATCGCGTAGGCGGCGCGCGGATCGCCGTCGCGGGGCTGTCCAACCGATCCGGGGTTCAGCAGATAGGAGTAGTTCGCCTCGATGGCGAGTTCTCGGATCGGCTCAATAGATTTCACTCCGTTTCGGGACACCAGGAACCCGCCTTGCACGTGTGTGTGGCCGAAAAATAACAGGCCACTTTGCAGCTCGCTGCGGATCTGCGCTACGTCCGACAAGGAGAACAGATATTCGTCTTCATCCACCGGCGAACCGTGGACCAAGTCGAATCCATCGTAGTGCAACGGACCGCGGGGCAGGGTCTCCAGATAACGGAGATTCTCAGGTGTAAGCACTTCACGCGTCCAGATAGCCGCGGCGCGAGCCATCGGACGAAAATACTCGAGGGTTTCCGGCTCCAGACAAGCCTTGTCGTGATTGCCGCGAACGGCCACAGTGACGTTGGCCCGCGCCCACTCCAGCACCGCATTCGGGTCCGCTCCGTAGCCCACCAAATCACCGAGGCAAAGGATTTGCTCGTAGCGTCCTCGCGCATCGGAGAGAACGGCCTTGAGCGCTTCCAGGTTGGCGTGGATGTCACTGAGGATCAGGTACGGCACAATCGCAGGAGCGCTACCTCGGGCGCGGCGCCCAGCCGGGCTGGCAAGCCAATGGTCCCAATACCGCGGGAAACGAAGATCGAAGACGATCCTTGGCGATAAATCCCGTCCACGTAGGGGGTAAAGAATCGAGCGATATTCAGGTCCTGATGCAGGATCTCCACTCGCACCTGCCCGCCGTGCGTGTGGCCGGCGATGGTCAGATCGAACCCTTGGCGCGCAGCCACGGGGAACACGTCCGGATTGTGAGAGAGCAGAACATTAAACGCGTCTGGGCGCAGCAGCTTTTCCGCCCCTACCAGATATGGTGCGCGGAATGGCTGATAGTCGACCCCCGCCAAGTTGAGCGTCGCATTTCCAAACCGGAGCGGCTCCGAAGCGCCACGCAAAAAGTGGAGACCGAGGCGCGCGCCCTGCTCTTCGGTGTAGTTCTCGACGCCAGCGTAAACTTCGTGATTCCCCAGGCAGCCGAAGATACCGGCGCTGGCTCGCAGCCGTGCCAGCCGCTCCAAGCACAAATCCAGCGGATCGTCCCCGCTGGTGATCAGGTCGCCAGTCACCAGCGCGACGTGCGCCTGGGTTTCGTTCGCCAGCGAAACCGCGTAATCCAGCTCGCGCTGGCTCAAGAACGGACTCAAGTGAATGTCGGTCAGTTGAACCAGCTTTAATCCATGCAGATCCGCGGGGAGCCCTGGAACATCGATCGTCTCTTCGCGCAACGTGACGCTTCGCCGCTCGATAAACACACCGTAGCCGATCGCGGCTGCGGGCGCTCCCAGCAGTGCAACGCGCGCGGTTCGCAGAAAATTGCGCCGCGCCGCGCTATGCTCGGGGCGAATTCGCGGGAGGGCATGCGCCAACGCGAACGCCAGCAGAGAAAACAGCGATAGGAGCGCCCAGGACATAACCAAGCCTCGGCCCCATCCTGGAAGCCACGCCGGGAAATGCCTGGCCACTCGATGAAATCGCACCAGAAGTCCGAAACCCTCGATCGCGAAGGAAGCGGCACCGCACAATAAAATGGCTCTCCGGATCCATCGACGCGCGTGCGCGGCAGGGCCTTCTAGGATCCACCAGATTCCGATTGCCTGCAGCAGCAGGATCACGCTCAGCACGGCCAGCTCGGGCAGGTACCGGGAAACGAAGAAAGACCAAGACACTTCTTTCATCTTATCGGGTCCGGGGTCACCAGCCTTTACGATCCGGGCATCCTCTACAATCGGATGCATGTCTCTTGTTGTGGTTGGTTCCGTCGCCTATGACGGAGTGGAAACGCCCCACGGGCGGGTGGATCGAATGCTGGGTGGAGCGGCGATCTACATCTCCCTGGCGTCGAGCTTCTTCACTAAGACGCGCATTGTCGCCGTCGTCGGTGATGACTTCGCGCCCGAAGACACCGCATTACTCGTGAACCATGGGATTGATCTGGAGGGCCTGGAGCGCGTGCCCGGCAAGACCTTCTTCTGGGCCGGCCGCTATTCGGAGGACATGAATGATCGTGTCACCCTCGCGACGGACTTAAATGTCTTCGCCGACTTTCAGCCCAAGCTTCCGGTCAGTTACCGCTCGGCGCCGTACCTGCTGCTAGGAAATATCCAGCCTGCTTTGCAAAGTTCCGTGCGTGCGCAGATGAACGGGCTGCGTCTGGCGGGAGGCGATACCATGAACTACTGGATTAGAGATTTTCGCGACGAACTGCTCGCGACGATCCGTGAATGGGATTTCCTGCTGATCAATGATGCCGAGGCGCGCATGCTTTCGGGTTATCAGAATTTACGCAGGGCCGCGAGCTCGATTCTGGATTTGGGGCCGCACACACTGGTGATCAAGCGTGGCGAGTACGGCGCGATGCTCTTCCGCCGCGATTCCTTTTTCATCGTGCCCGGGTATCTTCTGGAAGATGTATTCGATCCCACTGGAGCGGGTGATTGCTTCGCGGGCGGGTTCATCGGCTATCTGGCGGAGCAGGGCTTTGATCTCGAGGCGGACCATATCGGTCGAGGCGATTTGAGCCGCGCGGTCATCTACGGTTCGGTCATGGGAAGTTTTTGTTGTGAGTGTTTTGGCGTGGAGCGGTTTCGTACGCTTACGCGCGCCGAGGTCGATGCCCGATTCGAAGATTTCCGAAAATTCACCTCTTTCTAGCAGCCGGAAAGGGCCAACACATCGCCGGCCACAGATGAACACTGATGGACACAGATTGAATACAACTGGTTCATCGGTGTTCATCAGTGTTCATCTGTGGCTCAAGAGTGTCTTGCTTGGCTTCGAACTGGCCGGGGTGATCGCGCTCCTGACCGTCATCGGCGTCGCGGCCGCAAGCTGGTGTTTTTCGCGCGGCTATGTGCTGTACTACGGTGACGCTGAAGCGCACTTAAATATTGCGCGCCGGATTCTGGACTCCCGCACGCCCGGCCCCGAGCAAATCGGAACCGCGTGGCTTCCGTTGCCGCATTTGTTGATGATCCCATTCGTGATGCATGATCCCTGGTGGCGCAATGGCCTGGCAGGGACGATCCCGTCGTCGGCCTGCTTTGTCCTGGCCGGCGCGTTCCTGTTCGCGGCCGCCCGGCGCTGTTATGGTTCGGCGTCCGCCGCGTTCGCCGTGACTCTGCTTTTCGCCCTCAACCCGAACATGCTTTATCTGCAGGCGACGCCCATGACGGAACCGCTGATGGTGGCTTCGGTTGCAGCCTTCCTGTGGGCGACACTGTGGTTTCGCGACTCGCAATCGATTCTCGTGATACTGATCGCGGCGGCGGCCAGTGATGCCGCGTCACTCACCCGCTATGAGGGCTGGTTTTTGATCCCGTTTGTAACGATTTATTTCTTTTGGATCGCGCAAAGGAAATGGATGGCGGTTCTGTTCGCCGCGCTGGCGTCCATAGCGCCGTTGGCCTGGCTCGCGCACAATCGCTTCTATTACGACAACGCGCTCGAGTTCTACAACGGGCGCTGGTCCGCGCTCGCGATCAACGGAAACAATGTTTATCCCGGCTATCATGACTGGCGGACGGCCATCGAGTATTATTCGGCGGCGGCGCGATGGGTATGTGGCTGGCCCGTTGTGGTCATCGGCTTCGCCGGCGCGCTATTTGCCTTCCGAAGGCGGGTGCCTTGGCCGCTGGTGTTCCTTTTGCTTACGCCTCTGTTTTATATCTGGAGCATCCACTCGTCAGGCAACCCGATCTATATACCGGACCGGCCGCCGTACAGTTGGTACAACACACGTTACGCGCTAGGCGTGCTGCTCCTGGCTTCGTTTGCCGGCGGAGCCTTGGTGATGCTAATCCCAGTGCGGCAACGACTGATAGCGGCGCTGATTTTGGCCGCGATCCCGCCGGCAATATGGACTTTCAGTGACGAGCGTGCGATAACTTGGAAGGAGTCGGAGGTGAACTCGAAGGCTCGCCGCGCGTCGACCCGGGAAGCAGCCAGATTCCTGGCGGCAGAATATCGACCTGGAGACGGAGTTGCATTTTCCTCGTTCGGCGAACTCGCCGCAGTTATGCGGGAAGTTGGAATTCCTCTTCGGGACACATTGCAGGATGGCAACGCTCCCGAGTGGTTGGGAGCGGTGTCGCGTCCAGACCTTTTCCTCCGCGAGCAATGGGCGCTCGCGTTTTCGGGGGATGAACTGTCGATGGCTTTACAAGGACCGTTTGGCGGGGTGCCCCCGAGCTATCAGTTGCAAAAGAGAATTCAGATCAAGGACCATCCGACTCTGGAGATCTATCATCGCCGATGAACATTCCGTTCGTGAAAGCCCACGGCGCACGCAACGACTTCTTGCTGACGTGGCGCGATCAAGTCCCGCCGGAGGTGAATGATTTTCCCGCCGTGGCCCAGGCTGTCTGTAACCGCTACACGGGAATTGGCGCGGATGGATGGCTACTCGTGACTGCGGCGGACAATGCCGATGCCGAAGGGTCCATCCAGTTGTGGAACTCCGACGGCAGTGCGAGCGAGATCTCGGGAAACGGCACCCGTTGCGCAGCCGCATTTCTAATCGAAGCCGGCCAGGCGGCCGATCACGTTCGAATCAATACCGGAGCAGGGCTAAAGCAGATCCGCTTGTTAGAGCGGCAAGGTTTGCGGTTTTCCTTCGAGATGAACATGGGACGCGCGGCCATTGAGGAACTTCACGGGCGGTTGCCGCTTGGATCGCAAGCCAGCGATCTCACTATACTCAATGTCGGCAATCCGCAATGCGCGGTCTTCGTTCCCAATTTCGACTTCGATTGGCGCACGCTCGGCGCGCGCATTGAGACTCATCCGCGTTTCCCGAATCGGACGAATGTCTCGTTTATCCAGGTGAATGACCAACATACGCTAGACGTCCGGTTCTTCGAGCGCGGCGCGGGAGAGACCATGAGTTCCGGGACTGGCTCTACGGGAGCTGCGGCCGCCGCAGTTGCGCGCGGGCTGGCAGAAAGCCCTGTGGAGGTGCGGACTCCGGCGGGCCCTCTCTTGCTACGGTGGGAAAACGACGACATTCTATTAGCGGGTCCGGCTGAAATCGTCGGCCGAGGCGAGTTCTATTTTTAGGAGGTTTGTTTTGAGTCATTCACAGGAGTTGCGCGCGAAGATCGATTCGCGCCAAGCCCATGTCGGCGTCGTGGGACTCGGATACGTAGGGCTGCCGCTGGCGGTGGAATTCGCAGAGGCAGGTTTTTCGGTGATCGGCATTGATATTGATGCCACCAAAGTGGACTCGATCAACTGCGGCGAGTCGTACGTGCAGGATGTACCGACTAGCCTGCTAAAGCCCCTGGTGCGGCAGGGGAAAATCCGGGCGTCCACGAGTTTCACGGAGGTCGCCAACATGGACACCGTGAACATCTGCGTGCCGACGCCGCTGCGCAAGACCAAAGACCCGGACATGAGCTACATCGTCAATTCCTGCCAGGAAATCGCCAAGTACTTCCATCCCGGGATGTTAGTAATCCTGGAATCGACCACCTATCCAGGCACGACGGACGAGCTCATGCTGCCGATGTTCGAACAAAGCGACCTTAAGGTCGGGGAACACTTCTTTTTGTGTTTCTCCCCGGAGCGTGTCGATCCCGGCAACCCCAAATTTCAGACCAAGAATATTCCAAAAGTCGTGGGCGGAATCACGCCCGAGTGCACGGAGATCGGCGCGCTCTTTTATAGCAAAGCTCTAGAAAACGTAGTGCCGGTCAGCTCCACGCGTGTCGCGGAGATGGTCAAGCTGCTCGAAAATACATTCCGGATGATCAACATCGGACTGGTGAACGAGATCGCGCTGATGTGCGACCGCATGGAAATCAATGTGTGGGAAGTAATTGAGGCAGCGGCGACTAAGCCGTTTGGGTTTATGCCGTTTTATCCCGGTCCCGGCCTCGGCGGCCACTGTATTCCGATCGACCCTTTCTATCTCTCCTGGAAGACCAAACAAGCCGGAATTGAGGCGCGCTTTATCGAGCTGGCCGGCTACATCAATGGCCAGATGCCGCACTTCGTCGTGGATAAGATTCAAAACGCACTCAACAACCATTCGAAGCCGCTCAAGGGTTCGCGCATACACATTCTCGGTGTCGCCTACAAACGCGATATCGACGACGTGCGTGAGTCGCCGGCGCTCGATATCATCCATCTGCTTGGCCGCCGCGGCGCCATCGTGAGCTATAGCGATCCGTTCGTGCCAATATTGCGCGCGGACGGATTCTTGTCGCACAGCATGGAGGCGATTGACGCCGAAACTGCCGCGGCGTGCGCGGATTGCGTGGTGATCGTCACCGATCACAAGGCTTTCAATTATCAGCTCATTCTGGAGCGTGCTCGTTTGGTCGTCGACACGCGCAACGCGCTTAAAGGCGAGCTATCCGATAAGATCGTCCGACTCTAAGGTTTGGGAGCAGCCTTCGGATCCGCTTTGGGGTCGGGTTCCTTGCCGAAGAACGTTTCGTCGTACACCGCGGGTGACTTTTCTTTCAGCGCAGCCAAGGCTTTTTGCGCCATTTCGGGCTTCATCTTCGCTGCGATATCGGCTTTCACGTCCTCGAAGGACTTGGTGGCGTGCGCGTCCACGCGGATCAGGTGATAGCCGAACTGGGTCTTCACCGGCTCGCTTATTTTGCCGACTTCCAAGGCGAAGGCGGCTTGTTCGAACGCCGGGACCATGCGTCCCTTGCCGAACGCTCCCAGATCTCCCCCGGCTTGGGCGTTGCCCGTATCGTCCGAGTCGGATTTCGCCACCGCCGCAAAATCCGCTCCCGCGATGATCTTCGCCCGTAGTTCCGTGGCCTTTGCCAGAGCTTCCGCGTCGGTCAGCTCCTTCTGTTCGGGCCGCAAGGGCACGGGCGAACCCTTCATGCGGATCAGAATGTGCCGGGCCGTCACCTCTTCCCACTCCTGTTTATGCTCGTTGTAATACGCGCGCTCGGCTGCTTCGTCCGGTTTGTTGTTATTCCCTAGGTCCGTATATGCCAGATTGGCTAAGACTTGGTCGGCCTGCAACGCGAGCAGCGTCTGCGCACGGGGGGTTTGATCCAGCTTGCGCTGCCGCGCATCCTGCGCCAGGAGCTTCAGCTCCACGAGCTGTTCGGCGAGGCGGCGCCTGCCTGCGGGTGTAGACGCCTGGGCGCGCTGCTGTTCGGGAAGACCGGACAGAATCAGCTCGAACTGTGATTTCGTGATCTTCTCGGTCCCGAGTGTCAGGACCACCGGATCGGTGGCGGGAGGCGTCTGCTGGCCAAACGCGATCGCGGCGCCAAGCAGCAGGTAAAGAAATTTCATGCCTTCAGCATAGCGCGGGAAAGGCAGCCTGTCGCAGCGGCGCGGCTGTATCAGCAATTAATATAGCGCCTAAAAAGACATTGAAGCATGCTGCAAGATCCCGTATTCTTAGCCACATGATCAAGGGCATCAAGTTTGCCAGCATTCCCGTGCGCGACCAGGATAAGGCGCTGGAGTTCTACACGCAGAAACTGGGGTTTACCGTCTTTACCGATCAGCCTTTCAGCGACAAACAACGTTGGATCGAGCTCTCCATCCCCGGTGCGCAAACCGGAATCGTGCTGTTTACGCCGGACGGCTTCGAGGATCGTATCGGCTCCTTCACGGGAATTTCGTTGTTCTCGGACAACGTGCAGCAAACCTACGAGCAGCTCTCTGCCAAAGGCGTGGAATTTGTGAAGCCTCCCAAGACCGAAGCGTGGGGGACATCCTCCATCTTCAAGGACCCGGACGGCAATCAGTTCGTGCTCTCATCCCGTTAGCGCGTCCTATACTGTCCTTCGTGGCGGAAATCACGATCGACAGCTACGTATTCGACGTTTTGATGCGGGATCTGATTGGGCATGACAAGTCGCCTTCGGCGTTTCTCGTCTATCTGCACATCTGGAGCCAGACGTTTGGAAAAGGCCAGGAGAGCGCGGCTCTCAGCCATCAACGCATGGCGGAGTCCACCGGTCTTTCTAAGAGTGCGGTACAAGGCGCGGTGCGGATTCTATGCCGCCGGCGCCTGCTCCGAGCCCATAAACCGACCGTCACCAGCACACCGCAATACACCGTCCAAAGGCCCTGGCGGCGTCAGGCTCTGAGCTCGGCGGACGTCGCCCCTACGAAACGCCGTTAAGTTGAGCAGGTGCGACAATGGATGCAGATAATATGACCAACACGCAGCTTTACCTCGTGATTGGGATCCCGGGTCTTCTATCGCTCGTGGGCATTCTGCTCAACGCCGCGCTGTACGTCAATTTCAGCTCTACTTTGAACGCGCGGATGACGTCATTTGAAACCTCGATAAACGCTCGCATGGCCGGGTTGGAAGCCCGCATAGGGGCGCTTGAAACCCGGATGTTGAATCTGGAGAACACCTTCACGACGCGCTTCGACCTGCTGATGGGCAGGCTCACGGACCTCGAAAACGAGATCCATAGAGGCCGATGAGCAAGCAAAGACGGTCCTGCTAAACTCCATAAGGACCAACATGCGAACCATTCAACGGGTGGCCGTCCTCGGAGCCGGCACCATGGGCGCGCGAATCGCCGCGCATTTTGCAAACGCGGGCATCCCTTCCGTTCTGCTGGACATCGTCACACCGAATGCCCCCAATCGTCACGCGGCGGCGCTGAAGGGGATCGAGAACGCGGCCAAGCAGCGTCCCGGTGGATTTTTCGTCGATTCCTCGATAGCTTTGATCACGCCCGGCAACTTCGAGGACGATCTTGGCCGGGTTTCGGAATGCGACTGGATCATTGAAGCCGTTACCGAAAATCTCGAAATCAAACGCGGGCTGTTTAAGAAGGTGGAAGCGCTGCGCAAGGCCGATTCCATCGTCTCCACCAACACCAGCGGGATTCCTTTGCGAGAAATTTCCGAAGGCTTCTCAACAGGATTCCGCAGCCATTTTCTGGGAACGCATTTCTTCAATCCGCCGCGCTACTTGCACCTGCTCGAAATGATTCCCGGCCGGGACACCGATCCACGGGTGATCGAGTTCGTCTCCAGTTTCGCGGACCGGCGCTTGGGCAAAGGTGTGGTTCCGTGCAAGGACACGCCGAACTTCATCGCCAACCGCATTGGTAGTTTCTTCGGCGGAACCATTCAGAAGATCACGGTTGAGGACGACTACACAGTGGAAGAAGTGGACGCGATCACCGGGCCTCTGATTGGCCTGCCGAACAGCGCTAGCTTCCGTTTGCTCGATATTGTCGGCCTGGATGTGTGGGCGTTCGTTGGAACCAACCTCTACCACGCCGTGCCGGAGGACCGCTGGCGCAGCCGCTATCTCATGCCGGAGTTTCACAAGATGATCGTTGAGCGCGGATGGCTCGGCGAAAAATCCGGCCAGGGATTTTACAAGCGCGTGGGCAAAGAAAAGGAGATCCACGCGATCGATTTGAAGACGCTGGAATATCATCCTGCCGCGAAGGTCAAGTTTCCTTCCGCGGATGCCGCGCGAATGATCGAGGACTTGGGCGAGCGCCTGCGGATGCTCGTTAAGGGAACGGATCGTGTCGGGACGTTCCTGTGGAAGCTGTACAGCGATCTGTTTCTCTACTCGGCCGAGATGGTTCCGCAAATCTCTGATCGGATCGTTGAAATCGACCGTGCCATGCGCTGGGGTTACGCAAACAAGCTGGGGCCGTTCGAGCTGTGGGACGCGCTCGGATTTGAGGACGTGTGCCGGCGCCTTGAATCGGACAAACGAGAGATCCCGGCGAATATTGAAAACATGCGCCGGGCCGGGGCGAAGTCCCTGTACACCAGCGCCGACGCCCAAGGAACGCCCGAAACCGAGTACTTCGATCTTGTGGCGACGAAATACCAGCGCTTGGAAGAGCGTCCCGGCATCGTGGTTTTGAGCGACTTGAAGCGTGCGCGCGGAACAGTGAAAAGTAATGCAGGGGCCTCACTCGTCGATCTTGGCGATGGCGTGCTGTGTGTCGAGTTCCATAGCAAGATGAATGCGCTCGGCGAAGATCAGATCGGCATGTTGTACGCCGGCCTGGAAGAGACGGAAAAGAATTTCGAGGCGACGGTGATCGCGAATCAGGGCGAGAACTTCAGCGTCGGCGCGAATCTGATGCTGGTCCTGTTAGCCGCTCAAGAAGGGGAATGGGACGATTTGGCGCGCGCGATCCACCGGTTCCAACAGGCGAACATGGCGCTGAAATACGCGAGCAAACCTGTGGTGGCCGCTCCGTTCGCACGATCGCTGGGCGGCGGGTGCGAGATACCGCTCCATGCGGCCCGTGTGCAGGCATCGGCGGAAACTTACATGGGTTTGGTGGAGGTGGGCGTCGGCGTGATCCCGGGCGCGGGCGGCTGCAAGGAGTTGCTCCTGCGGCTGAAGGACGCGCGCCGCGTCTTCGAGCTGATCGGCATGGCCAAAGTCTCCTCCAGCGCCGAGGAGGCGCGCACGCTGGGATTCCTCACGCGCGGTGATCGCATCTCGATGAACCCGGAGCGCCTCATTGGTGACGCCAAGGAGCTCGCGCTATCGCTAGTCTCCGGTTACACGCCAGGAGTTCCTCGGGCCGACGTAAAAGTCGGCGGCGAAAGCGCGTTTGCCTTACTCAAGTTGGGCGCGTGGTCGATGCATGAAGGCGGCTATATTTCGGATTACGACATGGTAGTCGCCGAAAAACTGGCGCACGTGCTGAGCGGCGGCCGGCTGACAGGCGACCAAGTGGTCAGCGAGCAATATCTTCTCGATCTCGAGCGCGAGGCGTTCCTGAGTCTGTGCGGAAATCCGAAGACGCAGGAACGGATGCAGTATATGCTCAAGACAGGGAAACCTCTAAGGAATTAATCATGACCGAGGCTGTGATCGTCGATTGTTTGCGCACCGCGGTTGGGAAATCTGGGCGTGGCACGTTGAAGAATACCCGGCCGGACGATCTGGCCGCGACGGTGTTCGACGCTCTACTCGAAAAACACCCCCAGATTCCCAAGAGTGAGATCGATGACGTCATCCTTGGATGCGCGATTCCGGAAGCTGAATCTGGCATGAACATGGCCCGCATCGCTGCTCTCCGCGCAGGACTGCCGGACAGTGTTCCGGGTGTGACGATTAACCGGTTCTGTTCCTCGGGCCTTCAGGCAATCGCGATGGCTGCGGAAAAGATTCGCTCGGGGGGCGCGGATATCATTCTGGCCGGCGGCAGCGAATCCATGAGCCTGCTTCCGATGGCGGGTAATAAATTCGCCCCGAATCCGTGGATGGTCGACCACATTCCGCAGATCTACATGGGCATGGGACTGACGGCGGAAGAGGTTTATCGGAAATACGGAATCAGCCGCGAGGAACAGGATCAATTCTCCTACCGCAGTCATCAGAGGGCGCTCGCGGCGCAGGCGGAGGGTCGCTTCGACGAAGAGATCGTTCCGGTGGAAGTAGCTACCACCACTCTCGATAACGGGAAGCCCTCGACGCGCAAGAGTGTTTTCAAAAAGGACGAGGGGCCGCGTGCTGACACATCCCTCGAAGCGCTGGCCAAGTTGAAGCCGGTGTTTCACGCCACGGGGACCGTAACGGCCGGGAACTCTTCGCAGACTAGCGATGGAGCTGCCGCCGCGATTGTAATGTCGGAGAAGAAAGCCCAGGAATTGGGGCTTAAACCGCGTGCCCGGTTTGTGAGCTTCGCGGTTGGAGGCGTGCCGCCGGAGATCATGGGGATCGGTCCGGTGGTGGCCATTCCTAAAACGCTCCGGATGGCTGGACTGGGGATCGGTGACATCGGCCTGGTGGAATTGAACGAGGCGTTTGCGGTGCAAGCCCTCGCGGTGGTGAAAGAAGCCGGGTTGAATTTGGAGACGCTCAACGTGAATGGAGGCGCGATTGCCCTAGGGCATCCGCTGGGATGCACCGGCGCGAAGCTTACGGCGACCATCTTGCGCGAAATGGAACGCCGCAAAGTCCGTTATGGCATGGTGACGATGTGCATCGGCGGCGGCCAGGGAGCCGCTGGGATTTTCGAAAGATTGAACTAAAACTATGACGTGCGCTTTCTCAAGGCATTCCCTACCCACTCCCTTACGGTCGGGGCTCAGCCACCCATACCGAGCCCCGACCGTTAGAGAGTGGGTGTCCGTGAGCGAGCACTCTTACCGGCAAATACTAACAACAGTAGGTTTAATCCAGAGGTAGAGATATGGCGACCACGACAGTTCCCGTACCGAAGACGAAAGGCGGCGCGTTTCTGATCGAGACTCGCGCCCCCGAAGAGATTTTTACGCCCGAGGATTTCACCGCGGAGCATCACGCGATCGCGAAAACCACCGAGCGATTCTTCAACGAGGAGGTTGCCCCGCACCTCAATGAAATCCAACATCAGCAGCACGCCGTGGCAGCTGGAATCCTGCGGAAGTCGGCGGAATTGGGCTTGACCGCCGTCGTGCTCCCCGAAAAGTTTGGCGGCATGGAGATGGACCTGACTTCGATGATGATGGTCGCCGAAGGGGTCTCGCGGGACGGCTCGTATTCGGCCTGGCATGGCGCGCATACCGGAATCGGAACGCTGCCACTACTGTTGTTCGGCACCGAGGAGCAGAAGAAAAAGTATCTGCCGAAGCTGGCCTCGGCCGAAATGATCGCGGCCTATTGTCTCAGCGAGCCGCAAGCCGGCTCTGACGCGCTGGCCGCGCGAACCCGCGCGGACCTATCGCCGGATGGGACGCACTACGTCCTGAACGGCCAGAAGATGTGGATCACTAACGGCGGCTATGCGGACCTGTACACCGTGTTCGCGAAAATCGGTGGTGAAAAATTCACGGCGTTCCTGGTCGAGCGGGCGTGGCCGGGCGTTACTCCGGGAGCCGAAGAACAAAAGATGGGCATCAAGGGCAGCTCCACTACCGCCGTTTACCTAGATAACGTAAAGGTGCCCGTGGAGAACGTGCTCGGTGAAATCGGGCGCGGGCACATCATTGCCTTCAACATCCTCAACCTCGGCCGGTTGAAACTCGGGCCGTTCGCGCATGGCGGATGCCGCGATGTTCTGGCTACCTCGATCCGCTACGCCAAGGAGCGAAAGGCTTTCGGCAAGTCGATTTCCGAATTCGGGATGATCCAGCACAAGCTGGCCGAAATGGCGCTTCGGATGTTCGCTACTGAGAGCATGACGTATCGCGTGGTCGGAAGCATCGAGGCGCAACTTGAAGGCTTCTCCTGGGATGCGCCGGGTGCAAGCGCCACGATGCTGAAAGCCGTGGAAGAGTTTGCGACCGAATGCTCCTTCATCAAAGTGTTCGCGTCGGAAACGCTGGATTATGTGGTCGACGAAGGCGTTCAGATCCACGGAGGGTACGGCTTCCATCAAGACTACCCGGTTGAGCACGCCTATCGTGATTCGCGCGTCAACCGGATTTTCGAGGGCACCAATGAGATCAACCGCCTGCTCGCGACCGGTATGATGCTGAAGCGCGCGCAGAAGGGAACGCTGCCCCTGGTGCAAGCGGTCATGAAACTTCAGTCGGAGATCCTGGCGGGTCCATCGCTGGGCGGCGAAATCGACATGGTAGCCAACGCGAAGAAGGTGGGCTTGCTCGTGCTTGGCGTAGCGTATCAGAAATTCATGGCCGCGCTTGAAGAGCAGCAGGAAGTGGTCGCGAATATTACGGACATTCTGATGAATGCCTACGCGATGGAATCCGCGGCGCTGCGTGCGGCGAAGATTGCGCGTAGCGGACGCAACTCTGAAAACGCGGACGATATGGTCGCCGTGTTCAGCCGCGAAGCCATGGATACCATCGAGTCGGCCGCGCGCACCGTGCTTGCGGCGTGCTCGGAGGGCGACGCGCTCCGGACGAATCTCGCCGTGCTGAAGCGCTTCACGAAATATGAGCCGGTGAACGTGATCGGACTGCGGCGCAAGATCGCGGCGCGGCTGATTCATGCCGAAAAATATATCGTCGTCTAAGGTACACGCGCAAAACGGAGTGCGGCGCGAAACAGTTCCTGACCCATCTGGCGGTGCGCGCCGCACCCTTTGCGCTAAAGCGAGGAAACCCAAAGTCGTGCTCCTGGTTGGCCTGCCCGGGTCCGGCAAATCCACGTATGCGGAAAAGTCCGGCGGGACAGCCCTTTCGAGCGACGAGCTTCGCCGCCTCCTCATGGACGACCCTGAGGCGCAGAACATCCATCGAATCGTGTTCGCATTGCTGCGGCGTCTGCTGAAGCATCGGCTCGAACTCAAGCGGCCCGTAACCTATGTGGACGCGACGAACCTCACTGCTTGGGAAAGACGCCCCTATATCAAGCTGGCGCAGCGCCATAACGCCTCAATTGAAGCCGTATTCTTCAACGTGCCCGTCGCGGAGTGCCAGCGTCGCAATCGCAAGCGAGCGCGCGTCGTGCCCGCGGACGTCATATTGAAAATGGCGGAACGGCTTGTGCCGCCGACGATCGAAGAAGGCTTCTCCCGGGTGACCGTGGCAGTTTGGGATAGAATGCGTCTTAAGCCCACTGCTACCCCTGCAAAATGATTCGAATCGCAAACGGCCAAGGCTTCTGGGGTGACTCGCTCGAAGCCCCGGTCGAACAGGTGCGTCGCGGTCCTATCGATTACCTGACGCTGGATTATCTTGCTGAGGTAACGATGTCGATCCTGCAGAAGCAGCGATCGAGGGATCCGAAGACCGGTTACGCTCGCGATTTTGTCGATATGATCGCGCGCGTGCTCCCGGATCTGATGCACCGTCGAATTCGCGTGATCGCGAACGCGGGTGGCGTAAATCCCGCAGCTTGCCGCGATGCGGTTCTCGAAATCGCCAAGCGTCAAGGAATCGAAATCAAAGTAGCGACCGTTACGGGCGATGACATCATGGGCCGCCTCGACGATTTCATCGCGCGCGGGATCGAACTAAAGAACATGGATACCGGCGAGCCTCTCTCCCAGATCCGGCCGGTGGTGCAAAGCGCGAATGTGTATTTCGGAGCGTTTCCGGTGGCGGCGGCACTCGCGCAGGGGGCTCACATTGTCATCACTGGACGCGTGACGGATACTGGATTGGCGCTCGCGCCGATGATTCACGAATTCAACTGGAAAACCGGCGACTGGGACAGGTTATCGGCGGGAACCATTGCCGGTCATACCGTGGAATGCGGTGCGCAATGTACTGGAGGAAATTGTCAAGTGGATTGGGAGACCATCCCGAATCTGTCCGATGTAGGCTACCCGATTATCGAGGCCGAACCGGACGGAACTTTCTCGATTACCAAGCACGCAGGCACCGGCGGGCGTGTCACCGTCGCATCTGTCAAGGAGCAACTCCTCTACGAGATGGGGGACCCGCACGAATACATCACGCCGGATTGCATCGCGGATTTCACCACGATTCACCTTGAGCAGGCTGGGCCGGACCGGGTGCGGTTCACGGGAATCCGCGGGCGTCCGGCGACGGATTTTTACAAGGTCTCCATCAGCTATGCCGCCGGCTTCAAGGCGATCGGCACTATGGTTTACGCCTGGCCAGACGCCTATAAGAAGGCGCGGGCAGCCGACCAGATTCTGCGACAGCGGTTGGACAGGCTCGGACTCAAATTCGATGCGATTCGAACGGAGTTTCTGGGCGCGAATGCGTGCCATGGGATCGCGGCGGCCGAACCTTCTCCGGAGATGGCGAAAGACCTGGCCGAAGTCGCATTGCGGATCGGTGTGAGGGGGCAAGATCGCGCCGCGATCGAGCGCTTCACGAAAGAAATTGCTCCGCTTGCGCTGAACGGACCGCCCGTGGTCACGGGTCTGGGCAGCGGACGCCCCCGAGTCGAAGAGATTGTGGCGTACTGGCCCGCGCTCATTCCCAAGACCGAGGTCACGCCCGAGGTGAATGTATGGCCAAGCGAAGACTGATCGAGCTGGCGCACGCGCGTTCCGGCGATAAAGGTGACACCGCGAACGTCGGAATCATCGCCCGCAAACCCGAATATTACGAAATCCTGGTGAAGGAAGTCACGGTGGAGCGCGTGCAGGAGCATTTCAAAGGGGTCTGCCAAGGCAAGGTGGAAAGATTCGAGCTGCCGAATCTGGGCGCGTTGAATTTTCTGTTGCATGAGAGTCTGGACGGCGGCGGGACCATGGCTCTGAAAGCTGACCCTCAGGGTAAGACTTATAGCAGCGCCTTATTGCGGATGGAGATTGATGATTCTTTATAACGTCGAAGGTGGTATCGCGCGTATCACGCTCAACCGAACTGAGAAGCGCAACGCGCTCAATCCGGAGCTGATCGAAACGTTAAGCGAATCACTGGCGCGCTCCGCTCACGACGAAAGCGTCAGGGTGGTTCTGCTCAGCGGCGCCGGTCCGGATTTCTGCTCGGGAGCGGACCTGGCGGGCCTCGATCAGTCGGCTGATGCAGGCGTGATGGATCATCTTCACGCCGCGAATGCGCTGGCGGATATTTTTCTTAAAATGCGCCGGCATCCGCGGCCCATCGTCGCGGCGGTTCGCGGAAAAGCGCTGGCCGGTGGCTGCGGTCTGGCCACTGCATGCGATTTGATCCTGGCAAGTGCCACGGCGCAATTCGGTTACCCGGAGGTGAAGATCGGATTCGTTCCCGCGATGGTGATGGCCATCCTGCGGCGGTCGGTGAACGAAAAACGGGCTTTCGAGCTGACCACCACCGGACAGATCATTACCGCGTCCGAAGCGCTAATCATCGGGCTGATCAATCACGTTTATGCCGATGAAGATTTCGAGGCCCGCGTGGACGCCTACGTGGCCGCGCTAGCGTCCCAATCCGCATCCGCCGTTACTCTTACGAAGGACCTGCTTTATCATATGGACGGCATGACGTTTGAAGCCGCTCTCGAAGCCGGCGTCCACGGCAACGCGCTGGCGCGCATGACGGCGGATGCACGCCGAGGCATCGAGCGATTCGCGAAGAAACTCTGATCGCATGATTACCCGTCTTCGCAAGATCTGCCTGACGCTCTCAAACGTGGAGGAGAAGAAAATCTTCGATCATCCGACCTTCCGGGTGGGCGGCAAGATGTTCTGCCTGTATCACGGGACCACGGACGCTCCGGCGATCGCGGTGAAGGTCGGCAAGATGGAGCAAGGCATCTTCCTCGCGGATTCGCGGTTCTTCAGGACGCCGTATATCGGGCATCAGGGCTGGGTTTCGCTTCCGGCGATAGGTCGTCTGGATTGGAAAGAGATCACCGAGCTGGTCAAAGGCAGTTATGCCCTGGTTGCCAGCGACTTGAAAGCTCCGCGCAAAACCAAGCGATCCAAATCCTGAAGTTCAGGTCTATCCTGGTAAACATGATCAATCGCAGACTTCTTTTGGGTAGCCTCGGAGCCATCGTCGCCGAGGCCATGGCGTCGCACGCTCAAGCTCAAGCCCAGTCCAATCCGGTCTTCGAACATGATTTACCGGACGTCGACATGAAGAACTGGGCAGTGCACGTGACCGAAATCAACTATAAGCCCGGCGCTGTCTCTCAACCCCATAGCCATCCCGGAATCACACTGGCGTACGTGCTCGAAGGCGAGATCCGTTCGCAGGTGGGCAATGGTCCGGAGAAGACCTACGGGCCAGGCCAGATGTTTATTGAGACGCCCGGAGAACGGCACGGAGTTTCGCGCAACGCGAGCGACACCAAGCCCGCAAAGTTTATCGCCATCCTGATGTACGAAAAAGGAAAGCCCGCTTCGACTCCGGCCTAGTGAAGTGTAAGCTCCCTACGGAGCCAAGTTGTAGAACCGCCAGTTCGTCTTGAAATCCCGTGTCAGCTTCTGATTCGTGAGATCCGCGCGAATCATTTCGACCGGAATCCGGTTTTCCTTCAAGATCGCGTCGTGAAACGCCCGGTTGGTCATTTTTCCGGAATCCACCAGCTCTTTGTGCAGTGCATAAAACTGCAACGCGCCCAGCATGTAGGCGCATTGATAGATGGGCTCATACGAGCCATCAAACGAGCGGCGCACTTCCGCCAGGGCATTTTCCCGTTCGAAGCCGACCTTATCCACCAGGAAGTCGACACACTCCTGCGCGGTCATGTGTTTCATGTGGTAACTCAGGGAAAAGATGATGCGCGCGCTGCGGTGCATGCGCCAGAACAGCATCCCGATGCGATCCTCAGGGGTCTGGGCAAACCCCATATCCCAGAGCAGCATTTCCCAGTAGAACGCGTCTCCTTCCGTCCAGAAGGGTGTGGCAAAGGGCGCGCGATAGGTCCGGTAACGGTCCGCCATGAAGCCCTGCAAATGATGACCGGGAATCAACTCGTGAAAAACCGTGGCGCGCGCGAAATGGATGTTGTTTCCGCGCAGGCTCATCAGCTTCTGTTCCTGCGTCATCGTGTTCGTCGGAAACGCTACCAGGATGTGGTCGCCGCCCAGGAAAAACGGACTCGTAAGCTGCCGCTGCGGGGAGAGCATTTCTTCCCACCAGTCCTCGCGCGCGAGCGGTGGAATGGTCACCAGGTCGTGTTTGGTGACGTAATCGATCGCTTCCTCAGCCAGCCGCCGAACCAGCTCCGGTTGCTTCCCCGGATCCACGTAATCGTTTTTCACGTATTCGAGCGCCTGATGCCAGTCGTCTCCATACTTCAGTTCGCGTGACGCGCGAATCATCTCGGCTTCAGACCACGCGTAATCCTTCTTCGCGATCGCGATCAGCTCCTCCGGAGTGTATGGAATCATTTGGTAGGACAGCTCTTCCATTAGTGCGTCGCGGCCCACAGGATCGCCTGGGATCGCTTCCGGATCATCGAGGCGGATTCCCGACGCCCCCTCCCGCAGAAACCGGCTGTAAGCGTCCAGGGCCTGATCCACCTGCTTGTAGGGCTCGGCCACCCACCAGGTAAACAGCGGATCGTAACCTTCGTAGAAGTTGTACCAGCCCTTCAGATCCCGGCGAAGACTGGCGAGGAAGGTAGACGCCCGATTCGCGAGGGCCGGGTCGACCTTCCCGTTATTGGTTTTCCGCGCGTCCGCAATGGCGTGTAGCATGTTGGCCAGAAGCGTCGCAGTGACCTTCGAATTCACCGCCTCCATGCGTCGGCGGGCCTCTTCCAATCCGATAATCGCCTTGAAAAACGGAATCAACGGCTCCAGAGCCGCAACCTCGGCCGCGTCACTTTGCAACCGCCGGCGCTCGTGGGCGAGCTGATTCTTCAGAAGAATGTAATCAATCCGGCCGTCCGGGCTAAGCGCGTCAAAATCGAAACTGCTCAGAGCCGTCTCCTGCTCCGCGAAAAACTTGTCGAAGCGGGCTCGCCGCGTAGGGCTCAACCGGATGGGGTAGGTGCGGTTCAGACTGTGGAGGTCCGCCGCATAACGCTCCAGGCTGGGCCGCAATTCGCTTGAAAAAATTTCGGAGTCGGGAGTGTCAGCAGCCGGCGCGTTCGCAGCCGCAAGGAGCACCCACGCTGTTGCCAGCGAAAGGCGCCTAACCCAGGTCGTGCTTTTCACTTTTGCCTCAATACCGAAATGATATCGTCAGCGGTGATCACACCCGATAATCTGCGCTCCTCGTCGACCACGGGCAGCGCCAGCAGATTGTACTTATCGAACAGCTCCGTGATCCGGTCCTGCTGTTCCTGCACGGGAACGTCGACCAGCATTTCCGTTGCAAGAGAGGCCAGCGGAGTAGTGCCCTCATGCAGGAATAGCCGGGCCAGCGGCACAACACCCTTAAGGTGCTCCTCGGAATCGACCAGGAAGAGCGTATTCAGAGTCTCCAGCAGCTCTTCGTTCTGCTTCAGCGCAGCCAGCGCGTCGCCCACCGTGGCGTTTTCGTTCAGCGAGACGTATTCGGTATTCATCATCCCGCCTGCCGTATCCTCCTCGAATTCGAGCAGCTCGCGGACCTCTGATTTGGGCTCACTCTCCATTTCCTCGAGAATTTCCTCGCTGGTCTCGTCGCCCAGCTCCGCCAGGACATCGGCGGCTTCATCAGGGGCCATCTCTTCGACGATGTCCGCCGCCGTTTCGGTTTCGAGCGATTCCAGAATGCTCACCTGAATGTCAGGATCCACTTCGGTGAGAGCATCCGCGGCGACTTCGCTGTCGATATTTTCGAAGATCGCCTCGCGATCCTGATGACTGAGCTCTTCGACGATGTCCGCGAGGTCGGCTGGGTGCATGTCCTCAAGCAAGCGGTTCGAGATGTTCAGGCGCAGCCGGCGTTGCGGATCCGGCTCCAGGATGTTGCAGAACTCCCAGCGGATGGAACGGGGAGGAATGCGGGACTGCAGGCGCCGGACCCATCGGGGCGGCAAAATACCCTGCACCACGCGCCGGAAAACGCTGCGTATCCCCACATCGATGTCAAGCACCCACAATACGTCGCCGCCATTCTCATGGCGGATGTCGAACGTTACATCGGTAACCCGCACAACCTTGTGCCCCTGAGCATCGATGATCTGCTGATCCAGCAGGTCGCGGGACATCCGGAGCATATATTCATCGTCATGATAAGGGGTCAGGATCTCGTCTCGAAGGTGGATGCCTTCGAGAGAAATGGAGCTGATCTGGTCGTGTCGAATCGATAGCCAGGTCCAGCCGCCGCCGACCAGATAGCGGTCGACGCGCACCGGATCGATTAGTGGGACGAGCGCGGCGTCTTTGATGACACCAATCCTACGCCCCTTAAGGTCATAGACCTTGAGGCCGAGGAGTTCGGTGAGGAACAGGAACTGATCCGCCATCGATGATCCGAGCCCATATGTGGACGCAAAGTCCTGACTCTAATATGGCGCATGGCGGTCGCGCCGCGCAAGAGTTTTTTCGGAGTCCTCAAGAAATTTGACTCGTCAGAAGAAATCGTGGGTGGATTCCGGCTCGGGCAGCTTGCCAAGTGAGTGGTAGAGGATCAGTTCTCGGTGCTGGCGCAGAGAGCGAGCGATCTTTTTCAATCTCTAGAAAGAAAATCCGACAAGCACCTCTGATTGATTTGGATTCGTACTGCAGGGCAGGCAGTTTGGGTAGTCAAGCGCCCAATGGGGTGAAACGAACCTCCCGTGCAACTCTAAGGGGGCCCAGATGGGCCTCAACGCCTACTCCGGCCGTAGTCCCGTGGCTCGAAACATTTCCGCCTAGCCGGAAGGACGGCCCGCCTTCGACAAACGGCTGCAGGATGGGCGTCGGAAACCGGTATTTCGCCAGAACAGGAAGTTCCCAGGTTAAACCACTTCCCTGATAGCCGGAACTGGAACTCGACGAAACTCCGATTACTCCGGTTTCACCGCCGATGTTGGCGCTAGGCCACTCCGCGAGGAGTGGATGATAGAGTGCATCCACCTCCAGCGCAAAGCCCTTGGGCAAGGCGAACTCGACCATCGGACCGACGATCTGGGTCGTGACGCCCGTCAGGCCGGCGCCCGCGACTACTCCGATCGAAACTTGGCGGCCCAGCGGGTGCAAGTAGGACTCGGTGGCAACTCGGAACCCCAACAGTAATTCGAGCTGATTCGGTTGGAGTTGTATCCGATCGCAGCATTGTCTGGGGCCCAGCGCGTGCAGCGAACCTCCGGGGCGATGTTTATCTTTCCGGCATGCGGTTCGACACCGAAGCCGGCGGTGAGCCCGGCGTGTGAGGGATTCGTGCCGTTGAGATTTCCCGCGGTACGAAAGGATGGTCCCAATTCCGCGAACTGCGCCAGGTTGAGCCAACGAAAATGGTACTTGGCGAGTACCGGAAATTCCCAAGTCAGGACGGGCGAAGGGGAGACGCTGTTGAGAGATCTACCGGGCTCGACCGCGGCCGTGGTGAAGTGCAGCGTCCGATAGAGTTCATCGACTTCGAGGGACCAATTGGGGCGCAACCGGAGTTCGATCGCGGCGCCGATAATATAGTCCTTTTCCCAGGAATAATAACGCAACCCCAAAGGTTCATTTGCGCCGGTAAGTCCAACGGAACGGTGACCGTTGGAAAACTGTCGGTCAAACTACCGCCGCCGAGAACGCCGATGGACAATCGCTGGGCGAACGCGAGTGCAAGTTACTCGCACGCCAATTGCCATGCTACATTGCTTTGATTCGAATGAACGGCTAGTGGGAGGGTTGTGTTAAACGCGAGCACACCTGTGCAACAAACTATGACCGGACCGTAAACTATCAAAATGGCGGGCGTCGCTCGGTTCGATCAGTGTTCAGGCGAGCCTTGTTGAATACGCTGTTGTCCGCGCAAAGATAATTTATTTGGAGATGTTCTTCTCGCCTGTGCACTTGCCGAAACGGACGAACTTGGATATTTTGCAGCGCAGGATGTTCGAGAGCCGCTTTCTGACATCCTGTTGTTATGCAAGGGTTCAAAGACTCGAGGATCTCGAACGAAATGCGTGAGAAACTTGAAAATCTTGAGGAATGATCGGTCGGGCGCGGCCCCCATCGCGCCTCAGCGGCCTTTCTTAAGCTATGGCCTTGTGCTTCGCTGGCGTCAACTTCTCTGCTCTAGCCTCGCCACGCGAGGTTCTTTTGCGGTTCCGCTGGCTTGGGTGCCTGTCCTGTGGCCTGCTGCACGATGGAGAAGGCAAGCTGATTCATGTCCTTCGGACCTGCACCTCTGTTGCTTGACTGGTTCGCGCATACTTTGAGCGTGAACTGAAGGCTTTCAGAGGTCCAGAGGGGGCGATTTCAATCTGAGCGCTACCAAGAACCCGCGGCTATCCGCCGCGTAAGGCTCCGTTGTGCGGGCGAGTTCCAAAAGTTCAATTCTTCGCCCGCGGAGGAACGTAGCCCGGCGGAAAGGCCGAGCCTTCCCCGAAGAAGTAGTCTTCCATCTGCTTGAGAAGAAACTCCTGGGCCTCCGCGGTACCCAGGTTCAAGCGGTACTCGTTCATGATCATTTTCATGTGCTCGAGCCACAGCTTCCAGGCCTCTTTGGAAACGTTCTCGTAGATCCGCTGGCCGAGAGGATGGCTATCAAAGGGCACTTCGTCCAGCCCAGGCATCTCTTTTTGAAACTTGACGCAGAAAACCTTATGTCCGCCCTTGTTGGGCTCCTCGACCTTCGAGCCAAGCGTGCCGCCGCCTCCGCAACCCATTCCCTGGTCCTCCCGCTGGGCTTTGTTCGATGCGCCCAAAACCAGGATAGCGCAAAGGGTGCGGCACTCCATTGCGACGGAAATTCGCTGGATCAGAAGGTATGTGGGGCAGACCCCCCGGCCTGCGCCGACGCCCTCGTCGGCCTTCGTCTTCGCCCGTAAAGCCGGACCAGGGGGGGCGGCGCGGACGAGGGCGTCCGCCCCACGAAGACTCAGGATGCTGAACTTCAACAGTGGTGGCTTTGCGCTTGGATACAGCTTAAGCGCTCGAGGACGCCACCGGAGCGGGAGTCGCCCGTTTAGTTTTCACACCTTCGAGGTATTCAGAAAGCTTGAGGGGCAACCGTCCGCCCTTTTCCATCTGGCGCTGGACGGCCTTTTGATAACGCTTCAGGGTCTCGCGCTTGGAAGCTTCGCGTAAATTGCAGCTTTCGATGTCCAAGAGCAACTCGATCTCCCACGGCCGGAAGGTGTTGCGATGCATATTGCCGCGAAGCAGTTCTTGGATCAGGCGATTGAACTGCGCTAGTACTGCGTCGCTATCTGGTAAGGAATCGTGCATGTACGCTGACAATCGTATCGTCTCGATTCCTTTGAATCTTAACACATAGGTGGTTGGGCCTGCAGTTCAATTCACCCTAGCCAGCCAATGGTGAATCGCCTGAATTTGCTTAAGTATTTCCTCTCGATCGGCGGCTGCAGACTCCAATTCGAGATATTTCTCGAGATCCCGGCGCGCGGCTTGGAAACGCTTCAGCTCCATCAGGAACAAGCCCCGCCGCTTGTGCGCGCTGGCCAGTTCGGACCGGTGCGGCGACACGTCTTCAGTCAGGCCCAGGATAAAAAGATCGAGCGTGTCCACCGTGCGGGCCCAATCCTGTTTTCGCAGATAGGCTTCGTGGAGGTTTCGGAGCATCCGCATCACGATTTCCTTCTTGGTGAGGCGTCGAAGGAGCGAGAGGTCGGCAAATCGGGCGCCGGCCAGGGCAAAGCATTCCTTGGCGCTGAGCGTGCGGCCACCATACGGATCGACGTAGGTCGCATAGTTTCCATCGTTGAATTCGACGACGAAATGCCGCGGCAAACCGATCCCAAACACCGGCATCGCGAGCCGCCGCGCGATCTCCATATACAGTACTGAAAGCGAAATCGGGATCCCGGTTCGCCTTGCGAGGACCTGGTTCAGAAAGCTGTTCTGCGGGTCGAAGAAGTCCTCGTCGTTGCCATGGAAACCCAAGTCCTCAAAAAGGTAGCGTTGGGCTTTCTCCACAAAGTCGCGTCCATCGTTGAAATTGCGCAGACGATCGCCGAGTTGCGATGCCAGCTCGTTCAATTGGTCCAAAAAGGGCTCAATTACCAAGCCCGGCGTCTGGGTCGCGGCCAGCTCCAGAACGGCGCGATCCAGACGGACAGAAGGCGCTTCGTCCCCTTTCAGTAATCGCAAAAGATGAGTCACCTGACTTGTCTATCGGCCGAATCCGGCTATTTACGCATGTAAGCGTCGTCGCCCCGGATCCAATCCTCTCGGGGCGGGGTGAAGAGATCCACGCCGATCGCGTCCTCCAAGGCCTCCGCCGAATGGGGGACATGCGGCGGGATCAACAGAACCTGGCCGGCGCCGACCACGACTTCCTTGCCGCCGAGAATGAACCGCACCCGTCCCTGCTCGACGGTAGAAATCTGTTCATTGTGATGGCTGTGCTCGGGAACCAGACATCCCTTGCTCATCTCGAGACGCGCCACGGTCATTTTCTCGCTGTGAATGGCCTGGCGGACCAACAGCGGGTTCATCTGCTCTTTCTTCACGGTGTGCCAATTGTACGTTCGCATTTTAGGTCCCTTTCCCGAAACCCGCTAACATGCCAGCCCAATATACCGGAATCCCGCGCGCGTCATCCGCGCCCGATCGAGAGCATGCCGGCCGTCCAAAATAATCGCGGAACGCATGGTCCGGGCGAGCGGCTCCCAATCCAGCTCGCGATATTGCGGCCATTCCGTCACCAGGACGACGGCGTCGGAATCCTGGATCACCTCTTCGGGCGACTCGCAGCAGATTACGTCCAAGCCCTTGTGTTCCCGCCGGAAACGGTCCATCGCAACGGGGTCGTGCACTTTGACCCGCGCTCCCCGCTCGATTAGTTTGGCGGCAATATCCAGTGCCGGAGCTTCCCGCAGATCGTCGGTGTTTGGCTTAAACGCCAGCCCTAGCAGACCGATAGTTCGGCCCTTAAGTATCCTGAGTGCCGCCAATAACTTCTCGACCACCCGTTCTCTTTGCCGCCGATTGATTTCACACGCCGACTTGACGATCGGCATTTCGAGGCCGTACTCGGTTGCGGTGGCGATCAGAGCCGAGGTGTCTTTCCCGAAGCACGAGCCTCCCCATCCGATACCCGCCTGCAGAAATCGCGTGCCGATGCGGGCGTCCAAACCGATCCCCTTAGCCACCTGGGCGATATCGGCGCCCACCTTTTCAGAAAGCTGCCCGATTTCGTTGATATAGCTGATTTTCAGCGCCAGAAACGCATTGGCTGCATACTTGATCAGTTCGGCCGAAGCAAGGTCGGTGGAGATCAATGGAACTGCGCCGAGTTCCTCGGGGCGCGGCAAATAGGGAGGCGCTTGGAACGTCTGGTCGAGAATCGGACGGTACAAAGTGTACAGCACCTCCGCGGTTTGCGGCTCATCCGCGCCGATCACCACGCGGTCCGGATACAGGCTGTCATGCAGAGCGGAGCCCTCGCGCAAGAACTCGGGATTGGACGCCACGGCAAAACTGCCGTCGGCCTTACGGCCATGGCTGTGCTGAAAGGCTTCCCGGACTAGCGATCCCACCCAATTCCCGCTGCCGATCGGCACAGTGGACTTGTTCACCACTACGGTAAAACTTCCAGTCAGATGTTCGGCGACGCCTCGGGCCGCAGCTTCGAGATATTTGAGATCCGGCGCGCCGCGCGGCCCAGGAGGCGTGCCCACGGCGATAAAAACCACCTGCGCACCCGGAATCGCGACGGCGTAATCCGTGGTGAATTTGAGATTGCAGCGGGCTTCGGCAATCAGCTCGGCCAAAAACGGTTCATAGAACGGTACCTCGCCGCGCTCGAGTGCAGCGATCTTGCTTTCGTCCGCGTCAACGCAGGTCACATTGTGCCCCAGGTAAGCGAGACAAGCCCCCGTGGTCAGACCCACATAGCCGGTGCCAAGAATGGAAACATTCACATCCCTTATCTTACGACGGGGAGCGCTTTCGACAAATGAAATCTCAATCGGGAGTGCGATTCACGCAGCGCTAACGTTACTCCATCCGCCGATTCGGCGCGCGCGAAGATGAAGCCCAGATAGCTCGCTCCCTCCGGCAACGGCACGAGCGTCTGTCCTTCCTTGGCCGTGATCACGATGTCCTCGATTCCGTCCAATCTTCTGGCCGCATCCACTCCTTCGACGCCGGCGTACACACCCGCGCTCGGGATGGGGATCATCATCACGCCATGGGAGCCTGGTGCCAGTCGCGTATCGCGAACATCCTCCCCTAATGCGTGCCGCAATACGATGTGTTCTAGAGAAGCTTTCGGTCCGAACTGCAAAACGCGAGAACACAGGCCGCCGATCGGCCGCGCAGCCACTTCGAGCATCCACACGCCGCTTTCATTGACTCGCATCTCGGCGTGTATTGGCCCCTGCGTCAGCCCGAGTGCCACGACTGCGCGCTGGGTGGTCTCGAAAATCGCCTGTTGGATCTCGGCTGGCTCGCATGATGGCGTCACATAGATCGTTTCCTCGAAGAACGGCCCATCGAGCGGGTCGGGCTTATCGAACAAGGCAAGAACCTGAAGACGGCCGCCAGTGACGAGCCCGTCGAGCGCGTATTCGCGCCCCGGAATAAAGTCTTCCACTTGCAGGCTGGTAGCTTTTTCCGATTCCAGGAGCTTCATGATTCGCGCGAAGGCCTCGACAAATTCGAGTTCGTTGTTGGCCCGAATGATGCCCCGGCTTCCCGACAACGTCAGCGGTTTGAGAACACAAGGATACGCGCTGGCGCGATCCGAGGAGTCCGCGACCAGCCGATATCGCGGTGTGAGCATTCCGGCCTTCCGAAAGTGTTCGCGGGCCAGGAATTTGTTGTGCGCGGCAAGCACCGCGCTCGGTGGGCTGAAGGGCAACCCGAGCGCAACTGCGGCTTGTGCGGCCACGAGCGCCGGCCGATCCCCCACGGCGACTACTCCGTCGAAAGGGCCGTACTCGATCAGGGACTCTATTCCAGCAGCCGGATCTTCGAAGCGAACGGGCACGGCGCTATCGCCCCAAGGATCTTCGAGGACGTGACAACGATCCGTCGCGAGCACCAGATCCAGGCCCATGCGCTGGGCCTCGTCCGCGAACATCCGCGTTTGATAACCCGTTGTGGCGGCGAGGAGAAGAACCCGCTTACTCATAGCTTGCCGCGGATAAACGCTGATAAACGCGGATCGAAGAAGAATGTTTTATCGGCGTTCATTCGCGTTCATCTGCGGCTCAAAATTGTTTTCCCAAATCCTAGCCAAACATATTTGAAATTTTCCGATCAGGCCACCTGAGCGAGCCTGCGGGTGGGATAGCCGAGGATAGTGGTGATGCGTGCGGTTTCCCGGTCGATGAAGACGAAGGCGTCGC
>JBEKBK010000003.1:0-56150 GCA_050015435.1 Bryobacteraceae bacterium | reverse complement strand
GTTTCGGATGAACCTCGGGTCTAGCGGAGTGTTTCTCGCGATCACGATCGCCGAATCCACCCTCGCGATCACGGGCGTGTTGGCCTTCCGGCGAGGAAAATGGAAGCTGCAAAAGGTGTAGTCTTCCCACACTTGCTAAAATCGTCGCGTACGTGCCCGCTCCAACCAAGACTTTGTCCGTCCGTCAGTTCTTTGGGCGTAAAGGACTGCTCTCGGAATGGCATCCGAAGTACGAGTTCCGCCCAGGCCAGCTCGAAATGGCTGAAGCGGTGGAATCCGCGCTCGCCGATAAGAAGCATCTAATCGTCGAAGCCGGCACGGGTACGGGCAAAACGCTCGCCTACCTTGTCCCGGCGATTCTATCGGGAAAACGGGTCGTCGTATCCACCGGCACGAAGAATCTGCAAGAGCAACTTTTCTTCAAGGACATTCCATTTCTCGAAAAGCATTTGGGTGCCCCGTTGCGCGCCTGCTACATGAAGGGCCGGTCGAACTACGCCTGCCGTCAGAAAATCTACGACGCTGATAAAGAGGCCGTGCTCGAGGGCCTCGAAGAAGTCGCCGACTTCCAGATCATTCGCGCATGGGAGCAACAGACGGAAACCGGCGATCGCGCCGAGATCAAAACTCTGCCGGAATCGAGCAGCCTCTGGACCAAACTGGATGCGCGCGGCGATTTGTGCAGCGGCCAGAAGTGCCAGCAGTTCGAGCGCTGCTTCATTACCCGGATGCATCAAAAGGCGCAGGAAAGCGACATCATCATCGTCAACCATCATCTGTTCTTCGCCGACCTGGCGGTGAAGGGCGAGGAAATGGGCGGCATCATTCCTGAATACGGCGCTGTGATCATGGATGAAGCCCATGACATCGAAGAAGTCGCCGGTCAATACTTCGGCGTCTCGGTTTCGAGTTATCAGTTCGAGGAGCTGGTTCGCGATGTTGGAGCGCTGGCCCGCCGCAAAGATTTTGGATCAGCGGAACTGGAGCGGATCCTGATGACGCTCAGCGAGCGGGCGGCGCAGTTTCTGTTTCTATTCGCGGCCAACGAAGGGCGGAGCGGATTTCGATCTCACGAAGCGTTTCTCATCAAGAATGAGCCGGCGTATCGCGACGTTCTGCATGCGCTGGAACTGGTCGCGCTGCAATTGGAACTCATGAAGGCCGCGGTGGACGAGACGTTTCCGTTAATTCGCCGTGCTCGGGAAATTGCCCGGCGGTTGCAGTTCTGGATGGAAAGCGGGAATCGAGCGTACGTTTACTGGATCGAGCGCCGGGGCCGCGGAACCTTTCTTCAGGCGACGCCTATCGACGTCTCGTCGGTTCTCGATGAGAAGCTCTTTGACGCGGTCGATACCGTGGTCCTCACTTCGGCCACGCTCGCTGTAGCGGGTGAGTTCGAGTTCACGAAACAGCGCCTAGGCTTGCGGGCTGCCCGTAGCCTGGTGGTCCCCAGCCATTTCGATTACGCGACGCAAGCTTTGTTCTATGTCCCGCAGAATTTGCCTGATCCACGCAGCCCGGCTTTCACGGCGGCGGCGGCCCGCGAGATCGTGGAACTGCTGACGCTAAGCCGCGGTCGCGCGTTTGTCCTGTTTACCAGCTATCAACAGATGCGTTTGATTTACGATCGCGTATCGCTCGACATTCCGTATCAGACCTTGCTTCAAGGCACGGCTCCACGCAGCGCGCTGCTCGAGGAATTCCGGAGAACTCCGAACGCGGTGCTATTCGCGACATCATCCTTTTGGCAGGGCGTGGACGTGCCGGGTGAACAGTTGAGCTGCGTTATTATTGATAAGTTGCCGTTCGCTGTGCCGAGCGATCCCGTAGTGGAAGCGCGTACCAAGGCGATCCGCGAGGAAGGCGGGGATGCTTTCCACGGGTACCAGGTTCCCCAGGCTGCCATTGCCCTGAAACAAGGATTCGGTCGTTTGATTCGCAGCCGGACCGACCGTGGGGTGCTGGCTCTTTTGGATAATCGGATCACGAAGACCCGTTACGGCCAGATTTTCTTCGACAGTTTGCCGGATTACAGATTCACCACGAAACGTGAGGACGTAGAAACGTTTTTTGACCATGTTTGAAGTTTCCGTAGAACAGACTTTCGCCGCCGGCCACGCGCTGCGCAACTACAAGGGCAAGTGCGAGAACGTCCACGGTCACAATTTCCGCGTGCAGGTGATCATCGAGGGCGAGCGCCTCGACGATTCCGGCCTGCTGGTGGATTTTATCGACGTGAAAAATCTAATGAGAGGCGTGATCGACCGGCTGGATCACCAGTTCCTGAATGAGATCTCCCCGTTCGATATCAAGAATCCATCCGCGGAGAACATCGCGGAATATTTTCATCAGGAGATGGCGAACGGGCTCACCGGCACGCCCGTGCCCGTGCGCATTCGTGAAGTGAAGATCTGGGAGACCGATATTCAGAGCGCGAGTTACCGTCCAAAATAGGACGCGTTCTTTTGGGCGAAATCCGCCCACTTCTCGGGCAGATCGTCGAGGGCGAAAATCGCTGAGACGGGGCACACCGGGACGCACGCGCCGCAATCGATGCACTCTACTGGGTCGATGTACAGCATGTCTTCGGTTGCAAATTTGTCTGAGTCCTTTTTCGGATGGATGCAATCGACCGGGCACGCATCGACGCACGCTGCGTCTTTCACACCGATGCAAGGTTCCGCTATTACGTAAGCCATAGATACTCTCGATTGTTCGCCTGGGCCGAACTGGCGGGGTAATCTTTACTAATACCATACCCGGTCGGCCGTGACCAAATTTTGGCTGGTAGGGACGAGCGGATTCGAACCGCCGACCTGTCGCGCAGGAGGCCACCGTAACCTTGCTTGAACCGCGCACAACGGCTTCGCCTGTGCGCTCCAAAGCCTCGAATTCTGTGGTAGGGACGGGCGGATTCGAACCGCCGACCTGTCGCGCAGGAAGCGACCGTAACCTTGCTTGAACCGCGCACAACGGCTTCGCCTGTGCGCTCCAAAGCCCCGAATTCTGTGGTAGGGACGGGCGGATTCGAACCGCCGACCTGTCGCTTAGGAGGCGACCGCTCTATCCATCTGAGCTACGTCCCCAGGCCTGTAAATCGCCTACGTGGATCAATTGTATCAGCCTCCCAGCGCTTGAGCCCTTTGTGCGCTATGTCGCGGCGGTAATGCATGCCGTCGAAATGAATTTGTTCCACGGCTCGATATGTGTTGGTGATCGCCGCGCTCAGGTCCTCTCCAGAGGCCGTGACTCCGAGCACCCTTCCTCCCGCTGTCTCAAGACCGTGAGCGCCCAACCTGGTGCCCGCTTGAAATACCTGTGCTCCGCAAGCTTCAATACCTGAAATAGCGTCCCCAGTGCGAACCTGCCCGGGATAACCGTGTGCCGCCAGGACCACGCACACCGAAGGGTCGGCGTTCCACTGAAGTGCCGCGCCGCCCAGGGACGAACTCGCGGCGCGCATCAGAATATCCGCGAGATCTGTCTGTGGAGAGAGCCGGTGCATCAACGCTTGTGCTTCGGGATCGCCCAGACGCACGTTGAACTCGAGCACTTTGGGCCCATCCTCCGTCATCATCAGACCCGCATAAAGAAAGCCTGTGAATCCAGTTGCTCGAACGGCGGGTTCGATAATCGTGTTGAGGACCTGCTCCGATTCGGAAGCAGAGAGAATGCGGCCGTCGCTATAAGCGCCCATGCCCCCGGTGTTCGGTCCGGTATCGCCGTCGCCAACCGCTTTGTGATCTTGGGTCGCTTCCAGTGGCAAGACTGTGCGGCCGTCATTCAAAACGATGAAGCTTACCTCCTCGCCTTGGAGGAACTCCTCGATGACGAGCCGCGGCCCCAGCGCGCGAATCGCAGTTTCGGCCTCCGTCCGATCATTTGCGATGACGACCCCCTTGCCGGAGGCAAGCCCGTCCGCTTTAACCACCAAGGGGTAGCCAAACTTGGCAAAAGAGGACATCGCCGAGTCAAAGTTATCCGCGCGAGCGCAACGGGCAGTCGGGATGCCGACCCTCTGCATGAAGTCTTTTGCGAAGATCTTGCTCGCCTCGAGCTGAGCCTGAGCCTGACTGGGACCGACGATCGCGAGCCCTTGTGCGCGGAACTGATCGACCACACCCGTCACCAGGGGACCCTCCGGGCCCACGATCGTGAGGTCCGGCTGGATCGCGTTCGCTGCCGCGAGATAATCGGACGTTGCCAGGATCTTGCCGATTTGTGCGATCCCTGGATTGCCTTGCGCCGCATATAGCTCATGGCCTTCCTGTGCCAACCGCCACGCGATCGCGTGCTCGCGTCCGCCGCTTCCGATAACGAGAATCTTCATGGGGAATGTCCAGTTTATCGCGTCGAGACCTTTTGCGGGCTAAAATGGTCCCAGTGGCAACCCGTTATAACGTGATCGTCGTGGGCGCCGGACATGCCGGTTGCGAAGCCGCTCGCGCGTGTGCGCGCCTGGGCCTCAAGACCGCGATTGTCACCATGAATCTCGACTTGATCGCCCAAATGTCCTGTAATCCGGCAGTGGGTGGTATCGCCAAAGGGCACCTGGTGCGCGAGATTGATGCGCTGGGTGGCGTGATGGGGGAGGTGACCGATAGCGTTGGCATTCAGTTTCGGTTGCTGAATACCAGCCGCGGACCCGCCGTCTGGTCGCCACGGGCGCAGTGCGACAAGAAGCAATACCGGCTGCGTATGCGCGAGGTCCTCGAGAGCGAGCCGAATCTTCGAATTTTGCAGGCCGAAGTTGCGCGGCTCGTGATTTCCGATTCGGGCGAGCGGCGTATTCAGGGAGTGCTCCTGCGCGATGGCCGGACTGTCGCCGCAGAGACGGTTGTCGTTACAACTGGCACATTCTTAAATGGCTTAGCTCACGTTGGAGACCAGAAATACAGTTGCGGAAGGAGCGGTGAAGCACCCTCGAATCTTCTGGGCGACCAACTTCGCTCCCTGGGTTTGGAGTGGAAGCGGCTGAAGACCGGGACCCCTCCGCGGCTCGATGGGCGTACGATCGATTGGTCACGGTTCGAAGTGCAGCACGGTGATCCCGAACCTACACCGTTTTCGTTCCTGACGCGCAAAATTGATCGTTCACAGGTTCCCTGCCACATCGCGTACACGACTGAGGAGACTCACGCTATTATTCGGGAGAACATTCCGCGGTCGCCTTTGTACAGTGGGCAGATCGAAGGGGTCGGGCCGCGATACTGTCCGTCTATCGAGGACAAGGTCGTCAAATTTCCAGACAAGACCCGGCATCAGATTTTTCTGGAGCCGGAGGGGTTAGATACCTATGAGATTTACGTCAACGGAATGTCGACCAGCTTGCCGATCGACGTTCAAAACAGGGTAGTGGCGTCGATTCCGGGCCTGGAGGATGCGGAGATGATCCGCCCTGGCTATGCCATTGAATACGATGCGATTGACCCACGCGAACTATCTCATTCGCTTGAGGTTAAATCTTTTCCAGGGCTGTTTCTTGCGGGTCAAATTAATGGTACCTCCGGCTACGAAGAGGCTGCTTGCCAGGGCCTGATTGCTGGATTGAACGCCGCTTGTAGAGTTGGCGGAATCGAGCCTGTGGTGATCGGCCGGACCGAGGGTTATACCGGAATTCTGATAGGCGATTTGATTAGCAAGGGCGCTGACGAGCCGTACCGGATGTTTACTTCTCGCGCGGAGTTCCGTCTGCAACTGCGCATCGACAATGCGGATGAGCGTTTGACTCCGATCGGACGTCGTCTGGGCTTGGTCACTGAAGAGCGGTGGGATCTCTATCTGCGGAAACAGCTCCAGAAGGAGATGATTCGCGGACTGATGAATTCAGTTCGGATTGATCCGATTCGATTCGGCCACATTGGGCTAGGGGCAGATGACCGACCCATTATGGCTGCTTGGATCCGGCGGCCGGAAGCCCGGATTGACGAGCTTCTACCATGGATGCGATTGCAGCTCGGTGAGGAGCCGACCCATGGCTTGTTGCAGACGCTTGAAACCGAGACGAAATATTCAGGGTACATCGCCCAGCAGCAGCGGCAGGTTGATCGTCTCCGTGATTCCGAGCGGCGGCATATTCCCATCGATTTCTCGTATACTGACATTCCAGGCCTTTCAAGGGAGGTGCGGGAAAAGCTCGAACGCGTGCGGCCAGGAACTCTTGGTCAGGCCGGCCGCATTCCCGGCGTGACACCTGCAGCGCTGGCTGTGCTCGACGTATATATGAGCCTGTCCCGGTGATCGGCTTCAGCGAGCTTCTTGCTGCGCAATTTGCACCGTACGCTGCTCTGTCTATTGAGCAGCTGCGGCAGCTTGAGGAGCACTATAAGTTGCTCCTTCGGTGGAATGAGAAGATGAATCTCACGCGGATCGAGACCGTGGAGGACGCAGTCCGATTTCATTACTGCGAATCGCTCTTCCTTGCCAAGTCGTTGCCGCCCGGGCCTTTACGCATTGTCGATGTGGGTTCTGGTGCCGGTTTCCCGGGAATTCCTGTGGCGGTCCTCCGGCCGGATTGCACTGTCGATCTTGTTGAATCTCACCAACGCAAGGCAGTCTTCTTGCGACAGGTGAGCTCAGGTTTAGGGAATGTGAAGGTTGTCGCGAATCGGGCGGAGTCATGCTCCCACGATTACGACTGGGTGATCTCCCGCGCCGTCCGGATTGATCAAGTGCTTTCCTTGGGGTTAGCCCCGGAGACCAGCATTCTGATGTCCACAAGCGATGGCACCGAATTGAGCGACGCGACGAAGCTCCATCGGCTGCCGTGGGGAACGAATCGGTTCATAGCGGAGTTCCACGTGGAACATGATAAGATCTGAGACTGAGTGGCAAACGTAATCGCGATTACGAACCAAAAGGGTGGGGTCGGGAAGACGACCACCGCAATAAACCTTGGCGCGTCCCTCGCCGCTAACGACTTACGAGTGTTGATCGTGGACTTCGATCCTCAAGGAAATTCCACGAGCGGGCTGGGTATCGACAAAAGCCCCGAGAATTTGACCGTCTACAACGCACTGTTCGGAGGAGTGCCGATCGATCAAACCTTCGTCAAGACTGAATGCGACGGGTTGGAAGTGGTACCAGCGGACAAGAACTTAGTCGCTGCAAACCTAGACCTCGTCGACTTGGAAGATCGCGAGTACCGCCTTAAGCACGCGATTGCTCCCATTCTCAGCCGCTTTGATTACATTCTGATCGATTGCCCCCCGGCACTGGATCTGTTGACTCTAAATGCCTTGGTTGCAGCGGATTCGGTCTTGATCCCGATTCAATGCGAGTTCTTCGCCCTGGAAGGTATTTCGCAACTCATGGACACAATAGATAAGGTTCGGGAGGCGTTCTCGCATCCCCTCAAAATCGAGGGCATCTTGCTGACCATGTTCGATGACCGAACCAATCTTACGCGCCAAGTGGCGGACGATCTGAAGGACTTCTTCCACGACGAAGTTTTAAAAACTGTGATTCCACGGACGATCCGGCTAGCGGAAGCCCCAAGTTATGGAAAGCCAATTCTGATGTATGATCCGCGGTCGCGGGGTGCGGAAAGCTACATCAAGCTAGCTAAGGAGATTCTTGAAAATGAGCGCCGGCGCCGACAAGCAACGCAAAGTGCTGGGTAGGGGTTTATCCTCCCTGCTCCCACCCAGGCAGTCTAAAGAACCAGCCCCGATAGTTTCCGCGGCGGCACCTGCGCCCGCGCCGATCGCGCTGGTGCCACTTCCGACGCATTTGCCGATTGATTCCATTCACCCTAACCCACTGCAGCCGCGAACAATCTTCCAGCCCGAGCGGCTGGAAGAACTAGCCGCATCCATCCGCGCCAACGGGATCATCCAGCCATTGATTGTCCGGCGGCACGGCGAATCCTACCAGATCATCGCCGGAGAGCGACGGTGGCGCGCGGCGAAACTGGCCCAGGTCCCAGAGGTTCCTGTCGTCGTACAGGACGTCGCTGATCCGCAAATGCTGGAACTCGCTCTGATCGAGAACATCCAGCGCGAGGACCTGAACCCGATTGAGACAGCGCATGCCTACGAGCGGTTGAATCGCGAACTGGGCCTTTCGCATGAGGAGATTGGTCGGCGGACCGGCAAAGATCGAACCTCCATTGTCAACACCCTGCGACTGCTCAAGCTGCCGAAGGAAGTGCAGCTTCTCATTGCAGCACAGCGACTTACAATGGGGCATGCGAAGGCCATCCTCGGTTTACCGAGCGCCGAGACCCAGATCCAAGTCGCCGAAAAGGCCGCCGCCCAGGGTTTGTCGGTGCGCCAGGTGGAATCTCTGGTGCAGGAGCTCACGTCGGATCGTGAGCGGACCGGCAACTCCAAGAAAGAAGCAAAGAAAGACGATCCTAACGTCAAGGCAGCCATGGACGAGATGGAGCGCGCGCTTGGAACCCGCGTACGCATTGTAGAACTCAGCGAACAGCGCGGCCGGATTGAGATCGACTACTACTCACAGGCCGAACTCGATCGTCTGTTTCAGCAGATTGTGGGAGCAAACTGATGGTGCCGGCGGCAGGAGTCGAACCTGCGACCTACGGATTATGAGACCGTCGCTCTAACCACCTGAGCTACACCGGCGCATTCACCAGCGTAGGTGGCCACCATCGGTCCTGTCAAGGCTCCCGGATGGTGGTTTAGAATGAGGGTGATAAACCCGGACAAGACTTGATGAATTCCGCCCTCGCCGTAGAGTTTTCGCGCGTCTCGAAAAGCTACTCGATTTACGCGACACCGGGCGACCGCCTGAAGGAGCTCGCGACCCTCAATCAGAAGCGATTTCACACCGACTATTGGGCCCTCCGCGACTTGACCTTCGAAGTTCGCCGCGGCGAGACGTTTTGTATTGTCGGGGAGAACGGCTCCGGAAAAAGCACTTTGTTGCAGATCTGCGCAGGCATTCTAGAGCCAACGTCTGGGACAGCTACCGTCAACGGACGTGTCGCCGCGCTCCTGGAACTGGGCTCCGGATTCAACCCCGAGTTTTCAGGCCGCGACAACGTCTATCTCAATGGGGCAATCTTAGGGCTTTCCACCAAGGAAATGGATCGCCGCTTCGACGATATCGAAGGTTTCGCCGAGATTGGAGAGTTCATCCATCAGCCGGTCAAGACTTATTCGAGCGGCATGGTGGTCCGTCTTGCTTTCGCCGTGGCGATACATCTCGATCCGGAGATTCTTGTAGTAGACGAGGCCCTATCGGTGGGCGATGTCTACTTTCGCCAAAGGTGCATGCGAAAAGTACACGAGCTCCGGTCTCGGGGAATTACCATTTTATTCGTATCTCACTCGACCAGCGACGTGAAAGCCCTGGGCGACCACGCGGCCTGGCTCGATCATGGCCGGCTGATGGCCCTTGGTAAGACGGATCTCGTTGTATCTAAATATCTTTCTGCCATGGCGGAAAAGGACGCGCAGTATTTGGGACACCACGCGCCTCTTCAATCCCAGGATCATTCCGCCCCTCCCGAGGTCGTCGAAGAGATCCCCAACATCGATCATCGCTTCGGGGATGGCCGGGCTGAGATCCTAGGTATATGCGTCTACGATTCATCCGGTAGAAAGCTCCAGTCAATGGAGCCAAATTCTACAATTGTAGTTAGAGTCAGTGCTAGGGCAAAGGCAAATCTGGACCGGCCCATTGTCGGGTTCATGTTCCGTAACCACCTGGGAGTTGATTTCGCCGGAACGAACACTGCCCGCGAGCGATACGAACTTCCGCCTTTGATGGCAGGTGAAGTCTGCACGGTCGACTTTTATATTGAACTGCCCACGCTTTACGCCAGCTCTTTTTCTTTTTCACCGGCGATCGCGGACGGAACGCTCGAGCACTACACGATTTGCGACTGGATCGACAATGCAATCGTCCTCGGTATGGATCAGTCGGAAGGCCCCATCTACGGACAGTTCCACTTCCCGTGCAGGGTAGAGGTGAACTCTAAACTCGGCGCCGGAGTAGCGGTGCCGTGATCGAGTTCACTGGCGAGCGTGTCATCCCAGGCGGAGTCAGCGACGACCTCTGGGCTGAGCACGCTTCGCGCTACGCTTTCGCGTCCACTTTTGCCGGCGGCAAGCAGGTGCTCGATATTGGCTGTGGTACCGGATACGGTACAGCGGAGCTGTCCCACAAGGCTCGTCGGGTTGTGGGCTTCGATATCGCGGGGGAAGCCGTGAGCTATGCGCGATCGCACTATCCGCTCGCGAACGCAAGTTTTGCCCAGGCGTCCGCCACATGTCTCCCGTTCGCAACGCGATCCTTCGACCTGGCCGTCGCCTTCGAGGTGATCGAGCATCTGTCCGACTGGCGATCTCTTCTATCTGAAGTCCGCCGGGTTCTGCATACTGATGGCATTTTCGTGGTCTCCACACCCAACCGACTCTACTACGCCGATTCGCGCGCCCACCACGGACCCAACCCGTTCCACGTTCACGAATTTGAGTTCGCTGAATTCAGGGATGCCATGGATGAATTCTTTCCCCGGGTATCCATTCTCCTGCAGAACCGAATGGAATCGTTCGCGTTCTATCCGGAACAACCCGTTTTCCCGCACCCCGAAGCTCGTATCGACGGAACACGCGGGTCGGCGGCCGAAGCTCACTTTTTCATTGCTGTCTGCGGTACCAATGCATTGCCTGAGCCTCGCACTTTCGTCTATGTGCCGCGCGCGTCGAATCTCTTGCGGGAACGCGAGCAACACATCCGATTGCTCGACGCCGAACTTAGCCAGACCAAACAGTGGCTCGCTAACGTAATGGAGGAGCTGCAGCAGCTCCTCGAACTGCATGCGACGCAAACACGTCAGCTTGAGGATCACAATCGTTGGGCGCTCCAGCTCGAGAAGGATTGGAAAGCGGGGCTCGAGCGCATCACCCAGCTTCAAGAAGAACTGAAATCGGAGCAGTCCGCTGCCGCGAAAGTCGTTGCGGAATATGAGAACAAGGTCACCGAGCTCCAGGGCGAGAATCTTCGCAGAACTCAATGGGCCCTCGAAACGGAGGCGCGTCTCACTGCGGCAGTAACCGCGAAATGCGAGGAACTCGCCGAAGCTGTTCGACTCCTCGACGCGGCCGAGGGAACGGTCATCGAGCGAACCCACTGGGCGCAACAGCTTGAATCGCAGTTGAACCGACTCGAGGCGCAGTTCCGGATGCTCCGCCAATCACGCTGGCTGAAACTCGGCCGGGTGGTTGGTCTGGGTCCCCGGGTGGAAGGTTAATGCGCGGCGTGCTCGCTACGGCGTGGCGCGTGACGTGGCGTATCTTAGCAGGACTTCCCCTCGCGCTTCTGTCCCCAATTGTTTTCCTCCTATCCGCGCTCTCGTTGCTTTTCTGCGACTTATTCTGCTGGATTCGCCCGCGTTCGCCGTTTCCGATCGACTCGCGTCCGGACAACCGAACCGCGACGGTTGTGATTCCCAACTGGAATGGCCGCGACCTGCTTGAGAAGTACCTTCCATCCGTCATCGCCGCGACTGACCAAGTCCCCGGGAGCGAAATCATCGTCGTCGACAACGGCTCCACTGACGATAGCTCTGATTTCGTGGCGCAACATTTCCCGCAAGTGCGCGTACTCAAGCTCGACCGCAACCTGGGATTCGGAGGCGGATCGAATGCCGGCTTTCGGGCTGCCCGCACCGACGTCGTGGTGCTGCTTAACAGCGACATGCGCGTCGAGCGCACCTTTCTCCCACCGCTGCTCGACGGATTCACCGACGACAAAGTCTTCGCCGTCGCCTGCCAGATCTTCTTTTCGGATCCAGACAAATTGCGCGAGGAGACCGGTCTTACGGAAGGCTGGTGGCAGCACGGCGGTCTGCGGGTTCGCCATCGAATCGATCCGAACATCACCGGACTCTATCCGTGCTTTTACGGCGGCGGCGGCTCCTGCGCCTTTGACCGTAGAAAGTTTCTCGAACTCGGTGGATTCGACTCCCTCCTGGCGCCCTTCTATCTGGAGGATACGGACCTGGGCTTTCTCGCCTGGAAACGCGGCTGGAAGGTGCTCTATCAGCCCGCGAGCATTGTCTATCACGAGCATCGCGGCACGATTGGACGCCGTTTTACCCCGGCGTACATTCAGTCGATCCTCAAGAAGAACTTTGTACTCTTTACCTGGAAAAACATCCACGAATGGCGTCGCCTGACCTCGCATTTTGTTCTCTCCTGGGCTGACGCCATACTTAGCTGGCTATTTGGCGACTCACCGGAACGGCCCAACCTATCCGGAATCGCCCGCGCCGCGCTTCAGCTTCCCCAGGCGCTTGCCGCACGGGGGCGGGCACGCGCTCTGACGCGAATTTCGGATACCGAGGCGTTCAAGCGCCCGCTCGGTGGCTATTTTCGGGATACCTTCGCGGACATGGCCAAGCTGGAAAGACTGCACGTTCTTTTTGTCTCACCGTATCCGATCTGCCCGCCGGTTCATGGCGGAGGCGTGTTCATGTATCAAACAGTTCGCGAACTTGCGCGGCTGTGTGACCTTCACCTGTTAGTGCTTCTCGATTACCCGCATGAACGCAAAGCGCACCAGGAGCTCGAGCGGATCTGCGGCTCGGTCGAGTACATCGTCCGCCTGGAAGGACGACAGAAAGCGCTCGGCTCTATCGAGCCTCACGCCGTACGCGAGTTCCGCAATCCGGATCTCGCCTGGCTCATTCACCGCCAGATCTACACCCATCGGATCGATGTTCTCCAGCTTGAATACACGGTCATGGGCCAGTACGCCGGCCGATTCCATCGCATCCCAAGCATTCTCTTTGAGCATGACATTTACTTTCAGTCAATCGCGAGCCGCTTGCCGAACATGAACAATTTCCTCGATAAGACACAAGCGCGCTGGGAATACCTGCGATCTCTGCGGTATGAACTTCGTTTGCTGCGCGTGCCCGACCGGGTGCAGGTCTGCAGTCGTGACAACGCGGAATACATCACTTCATTCCTGCCGCAACTGCGCGATCACATCGACGATTCTCTTCGTGCCGGCATCGATACGTCTCTCTATGATTGCAAGCTGGAAGGCCGTGAGCCTTATACGCTCCTGTTCCTCGGCAGCTTCCGCCATCTGCCCAATCAAGAAGCTCTGCATTGGTTTGTGCAACACGTTTTTCCACGCATCCGCGCCGAAGAGCCGCGTGTTCGTCTCATCGTGATTGGCTCGGACCCTCCCCCGCGCCACTCGCTTCCCGAAGCTCAGGCGATCGAGCTAATCGGCTTCGTCGAGGATGTGCGCGTGCCACTGGCACAGTATGGTTTGTTCGTCTGTCCGATTCTGAGCGGCTCGGGAGTGCGTGTGAAACTGCTGGAGGCTTTCGCCGCCGGTATTCCAGTGGTCTCCACACGGCTCGGCGCGGAGGGCCTGACCACTTCCGATGGAGAAATCTGCGCGCTAGCGGATGACCCCGGGGACTTCGCCCAACGCGTTCTTGACTTGTTGGGGGATCCGGTGAAAGCCACCGCGATGGCGCGCCGTGCTCGCACCGAGGTAGTCGATCGACGTGACATGCGAACCATGACGGAAAGGCTGGTTCAGTCCTATCGATCCCAGGTTGAAAGTATGCGCGCTAGTCAACTGCAACAGCCTTCAGGGCAACTAGCGTCTCAAGCTCCGTCACCACGCGGTCGAGCTCGTTAACCACTTCCGTTGTGCGGTTGGAACGCAGAACATCCACCAGGCAACGATAATACCAGAGCGTCCCATCCCGCCCGCCATGGAAGCGGGGCCACAATTCTTCGCCTATGACTCGATAATCCATCAACAAGGTTCGAACATTGTGCAATTTGTCACAGGCCGAGACCAGCCGCACCGAATCGGACGCGTTCGGAAGATGCGCGATGTAGGCTTCCTTGCGCGCGCGCCACGGCGGCTTCGGCGTGCGGTCCGTATCGGAGCACCCATCGACGATCCCGGTCACCACCGGACCAAAGCGCCGCAGAATCTCCGCGCGCGTTGCAGCTCCACCTTGATCTTCGACCGCATCATGCAACAGCGCCGCGATCGCTTCGTCCTCGCTGCCGCCATACTCGAGCGTCAGCGCGGCGACGGAGATTAAATGTGAGATATAGGGGACGCCCGAGCCCTTGCGTGTCTGCGCGGCGTGCAGATACAGCGCATAGACCATAGCCTCTTCAAAACGCCGCGTGAGCAACCTACTTGATCCTTCGATCTTTCCCCAACCGGCTGACGATCCGGTCGGCGAGGTGATTCATGTCGTCCGGGGCCGTGCTCTTGGCCATGGCATAGGTGCTCCACAGCACGTTACGCGTCTTCCGGTCGACCAGAAAAATCGCTCCTTTACCACGGGTCATTGCCTGCATCGGCCTTGATGATTCCTGCGTCTCCTTGTCCTGTTCTCCCTTGGCCGGCTTAGTTTTGTACAGCTCGTCAAGCGTTTGTTCGAAAGAAGTTCCGATCCGATCCGTCAACACGGCGTCGGCCTTCTGGGGATCCGTGACAACCTGTATGCTCGTGCCCGTCGTAAGCCGAATCGCGAGATACTGATCCAGGCCGTTCGCCATCGGTAACACGTAAACCGTTTTAACACCGCCCAGATCGGATCCGACTGCCGAGGCCGCCGCGATCAGCCCGATCGTCAGCGGAAAAAGCAACAACTTCATGAATCCATAATACAGGCTGTTACGGGCGTTATTCTGGTGAAGTTGCCTAATGTATAAGAGTCAGAAAATCACGGTCATCATTCCCTGTCTGAACGAGGAACAGGGAATCGAGTCAGTGATGCGCCGCATGCCGGAGTTCGTGGACGAGGTGATTGTGGTCGACAACGGATCCACGGATCGCACTTCGGAGGTCGCCGAAAGCTACGGCGCCAAGGTGATTCGCGAGGATGTGCGCGGCTACGGGCGCGCCTACAAGACGGGATTCGCCTCCGCATCCGGCGATATCATCATTACCCTCGACGGCGATCAGAGTTATCCGCCGGATGCGATCTCCTATCTACTCGAAGCATTCCTTCACCTCGACGTAGAATTTCTGAACGCCTCTCGCTTTCCGGTTCGCGACCGTCAATCCATGAGCCTGAAGCATAAACTGGGCAACCTCGTCCTGTCTCTGGCGATGTCGCTGCTCTACTTCCGCTGGGTGCGCGACTCGCAATCCGGCATGTGGGTCTTCCGGCGATCGATGCTTGAGGATATGAACCTGGTCGCGGATGGGATGGCGTTCTCCGAAGAGATCAAGATTGAAGCCCTCAAGAGTAACCGCGTGCGCTTTGCTGAAATCTCGATCCTGTACACTTCGCGGCTGGGCGAAATCAAACTGAATCCCTGGCGCGATGGATTTTATAACCTCTGGTTCCTCGTAAAGAAGCGGTTCTCATGAGCGGAGCGCGAGTCGCCGCAGTCATTCCCCATTGGAATCGGTGGGACATGCTCGAAACGTTGCTCGAGAACCTGCGTGATCAGAACCGTCCGTTCGACGAAATCATCCTTGTCGACAACGGATCGACCGACGGCTCAGCAGGCCTGGCCGCGCGCGCCGGTGCACGGGTCTTGCGCCTCGAACGGAATTTCGGCTTCGCCGCTGCGGTCAATCGTGGAATCGAAGCTTGTCAAGCCGATTGGATTGCGATCCTCAACAACGATGTCACGCTTGCGCCGGACTGGCTCGAGATCCTGCTAGACGCAGCCGAAAGCCAGAACGTCTGGTTCGCCGCGGGCAAACTCCTTCGGACCCAAGATCCGTCGACCATCGACGGCACGTTCGACGAGATTTCACGGGGCGCCTGCGCCTGCCGCTGCGGAGCGGGAAAGCCGGATTCGCCGGTTTGGAACCAGGCCCGCCGGATCCGTTTCGCCTCCATGACAGCCGCCATCTTCCGGCGAAACCTCTTTCAAGAGGTTGGTCCGCTGGACGAAACCTTTGGATCCTACCTTGAAGACGTCGATTTCGGCCTGCGTTGCGCCTTCGCAGGACGCGAAGGAATCTATTTTCCGGCGGCGGTCGGCTACCACCGTGGCAGTTCCACCCTGGGCCGGTGGAATTCCGATACAGTCCGGAACATTGCCCGCAACCAGGTACTTATCGCGGCCAAGTACTTCCGGGGACAACCTCGGTGGCCAATCTTGGCAGGGCAGTTGCTGTGGGGTCTCGTAGCACTTCGCCACGGTAAGGGGTTGTCGTATATCTGTGGTAAGGTCTCTGGGCTGTGGGTGGCCCGGGCTTTAACGCCGGAGCGGCGACCGGATTCATTAGAAAGAAAAGAGCTGCGCCCGCTGATCGAGGCCAGCGAGAGGGCTATCCTTGAGCTTGAAAGACAGACAGGTTCCAGCTGGTATTGGAGGGCCTACTTCTGGCTGTTGCGGCAGTAATTGTTACCTGGAACTCGGAACAAGTGGTGCAGAAATGTCTCGAGGCCCTTGCTAACATGACCATTACTCCGATCGTCGTAGATAACGCTTCGAGCGATCACACGGTCGAACTGGCTCGCTCATATCCCGGCGTTCAGGTGATCGCGAACCCGTACAACCGCGGATTCGCGGCAGCCGCAAATCAGGGAATCGCCGCGACCAGTGCCGAGTTCATTCTTCTGCTCAATCCAGACGTTCACCTCCTCACCTCGGTTGACACCCTGGTACAGGCGAGCCGGCAGTACGGCCTTGCCGCGGGAAAACTGGTGGATTCTGACCAGCGTCCTCAGAGTGGCTTCACGATTCGTCGTCTGCCGACGCCCGCATCCCTGATATTTGAGCTATTTGGTATCAATCGTTTATGGCCCAATAATCCGGTGAATCGGCGGTATCGCTGTCTGGATCGGGATCTCGATTTGCCCGGCCCCGTGGAACAACCCGCTGGAGCATTTCTCATGACGCGCCGCGACGTTTGGGAGCGGCTGGGCGGGTTTGATGAGAGCTTTCAACCCGTCTGGTTTGAAGACGTCGACTATTGCCGGCGCGCGCTGGATGCCGGCTATCGCATCGAGTACGTACCAAGCGTTCTGGGAAGCCACGCCGGCGGCCATTCAGTCGCCCAGGTACCACCCGGATGCCGAGCGGTCTATTGGTGTGTTAGCCTTCTAAGATATGCGGCCAAACACTTTCGCTCCTTGGGGTACCGGAGCGTTTGCGCGGCGGTGCTGTTCACTTCCGTTCCGCGGATGTTTGCGGGGATGATTCGGGACCGAAGTTTCACACCGTACAGTTTTTATAGCCGGATCATTCGTATAGCGGGCCAGTGCCTTATTTCTGACCGGAGGCGCGGCATTAGTAACGGAACGGATTCCTAAAACTTCATGGCCTCCAACGACTTAGTATCCGTCACGATTGTGACCTTCAACAGCGGGCGATTCATCCGGCGGTGCCTGGAATCGGTGCTTGAGCAGAAGTACCCGAGCCTGGAAGTGATCGTGATCGATAACGCGTCCACGGATGGCACAGCGGACATCCTGGAGCAGTTTGCCGATCGTTGCCGGATTCACTATAACGACGAGAATATAGGGTTCGCCGCAGCCCAGAACCAAGCTATCGGTCTCTCCAGCGGCGAATGGATTCTGACGCTCAACCCGGATGTCCTACTTTTGCCGAATTTCATTAAAGAGCTGGTCGAAGCCGGCCAGATAGACCCGAAAATCGGGTCGGTTTGCGGCAAGCTCCTGACGATCCGGGCGAGTTTCGACCTGCCCGACAAGCAGTTGGTGGATTCCACGGGAATCTATTTCACGCCCATGCTCCGGCATTTGGATCGCGGGAGCCAGGAAGTGGATAACGGGCATTACCTGAACTTCGAGTACGTGTTCGGGGCCACGGCGGCCGCGGCTTTGTACCGCCGTCAAATGATCGACGACATTTCCATTGGCGGCGAATTCTTCGACCCGGATTTCTTCGTCTACCGCGAGGACGCGGATGTTGCCTGGCGGGCGCAGCTCATGGGATGGCGCTGCATCTACAGCCCGCTTGCCAGGGGTTATCACGTACGAAACGTGCTCCCCGGCAACCGGCGGGCGCTGCCTCCCGAAATCAACATGCATTCGGTCAAGAACCGGTTCCTGATGCGGATGAAGAACATGACTTCTGACCTTTACCGGCGGAACTGGTTTTCCATCACGACGCGGGATCTGGTGGTACTAGGAGCGTGTCTGGTGCGCGAGCATACGTCGCTGAAGGCCTTCTGGTACATGGTTCGCAACTGGCGGCGCGTCATGGTCAAGCGCCAGGAGATCATGCGGCGCAGGCGGGCCAAAGACGAATACATCGCGAGCTGGTTTTCTTACCAGCCCGTGAGCCGGCCGGCGGCCAAGCCGACGGCGCGCACTCTCGCCAAGGCCCGCGCCGCTCGCGGATAGTCCCCCTCAGTGCGGTTCGCGATCGTGGGTACCCGGGGCATTCCCGCCCGGTACGGCGGGTTCGAGACCTTCGCCGAAGAGCTTTCCACACGCCTGGCCGCTCGTGGTCACTCCGTTACCGTTTATTGCCGGGAGCGTTTTTCCAAGCGGGAGTATCGGGGTGTGAAACTCAAGTACTTGCCTACCATCCGGCACAAATACTTCGACACGATTGCGCACACCTTTCTATCGACCCTACATCTGCTCACCACGCGCCAGGATGCGGTCTTGTACTGCAACGCCGCCAATGCGGTCTTCACGTGGATGCCGCGCTGTGCTGGAATGCCCGTCGCCTTGAATGTGGACGGCCTGGAACGTCATCGCAAGAAATGGAATCGCTTCGCTAAAGCCTGGTATCGCGTTTCCGAGTGGCTGGCGACATGGATGCCGAATCTGGTGGTCACCGATGCCGCCAGCATCGCCAGCTATTATCGGGAAAAGTATAATCACGAATCGGTGATGATTCCCTATGGAGCCGAGATTGGTCCCGTGGAAACGACCGATGTGCTCGCACAACTGGGCCTTGAACGCCGGGGTTATTTTCTATACGTGAGCCGCATGGAGCCCGAGAATAACGCGATTTTGGTCCGCGAAGCCTTCGAGCGTGTGGACACGCCACTCAAGCTGGCGCTGATCGGGGATGCGCCCTACGCGGACGATTTCATCCGTCGGGTTCGCGACACCCGCGACCCGCGGGTAGTGATTCCCGGGGCGATTTACGGCCAGGGTTACCGTGAGCTCGGGTCGCATTGTTTCGCGTATGTTCACGCCACGGAGGTAGGAGGCACGCATCCGGCTCTGATCGAGGCTATGGGCCGTGGCGCGCTCGCTCTGTATCTGGACACTCCGGAGAATTCCGAAGTCGCGGGGGGAGCGGGATTTCCATTCGATCAGAACAATCTCACGGACGTTTTGAACCGGGTCATTCAGATGCCCGAAAGCGAACGCGAGGAATGGCGAGCACGGGCCAAGGAACGCGTCCGTACGCGGTACAGTTGGGACGCCGTGACGGACGTGTACGAAGAAATTCTAACGAGGCTGGCCCATGCGTAGCTGGGTGGAAGTGTCGCGGAGCCGCATTCGCGAGAACTATCGTGCCATTCGCGCTATCGTTCGCGGAGCCGCCGAGGTCATGCCGGTGGTCAAGGCCGACGCCTATCGTCATGGCGCAGTCGAGGTCTCGCGCGTCCTTGAAGCCGAGGGTGTCCGATGGCTCGCGGTTTCCAATGTCGAAGAAGGCGTCTATTTGCGTAAGTCTGGAATCAACACGCGGATTTTAGTGATGGCGGATTTTCTGCCGGAGGAGCGCGATACCCTGACGGAGCTCCGCCTCACGCCGGTGGTTCACACGCTCGAAGATCTTCCCGCCGTGCGCGTTCCTTATCATTTGAAGATCGACAGCGGGATGGGACGTCTGGGGACGAGAGCCGTTCCAGACGAGGTCGTTCGCCGGGTCGCGGAAACGACCGCGCCTCTCGAAGGCCTGATGACCCACTTCGCCTCGGCGGGAAACTACGAAAGCACGCAGACCCACGACCAGATCGAGCATTTTGAAGGCGTGCTGGCCGCCTTGCGAACCGCGAAGATGGCTCCTGAATACGTGCACCTCTCGAGCACGATTCCCGTGGCGTACCGCCGCCAGGAGGCCTGGGGAAATCTGGTGCGCATCGGTTATGCCATCTACGGCTACGTTTCTCCCGCGCGCGGACCCGTGCCCACTGCGACCCTCGGTGTGCGGCCCGCACTCACCTGGAAAGCGACGATTCTGGCGGTCAAGGATCTCGAGGCGGGAGCGTTGGTTGGCTACGGCGGCATGCATCGGGCCGCTAAACCGATCCGCATTGCCGTGTTGGCTGCCGGATACGCCGACGGAATCCCTCATCGCCTGTCAAATCGCGGCAAAGTGATCGCCAAAGGCCAACTCGTCCCGATTATCGGAGCGGTCTCAATGGACTTGACCACCATCGACATCACCTCTTGTCCCGACCTGCGCGTGGGCGATTCCGTCATGCTGCTGGGCGAGGAGGGCCAGGTCTCGATCGATGCGCAGCAGATGGCGCGAACGGCCGGCACCATCTCCTACAGCGTTCTGTGTGGCATCAGCGCGCGAGTCAAGAGGGTCTACGTTGACTGAGCTGACGAAACGGTCCGCCTGGCTCGATACCCTGTTGTTGCTCGTTCTAGCAACGGTCTTGGTATTTCCCCTGTTTCGTCTGGAATATCTCAATAACTGGCCTTCGATCGAAAGCACCTTCATTGCGGATGCGAGGATGCTTGCGGATCGTCTTCCGCATCCCGGTTGGCAGCCGATGTGGTATTGCGGTACCCGATTCGATTACATTTATCCGCCGGCTTTGCGGTACGGGACGGCGCTCATCGCGAAATTTGCAAACGTTTCTACAGCGCGCGCATACCATCTATTTTCCGGCGCATTTTACATTATCGGCATTGCGGGCGTTTACTGGATGGTCCGAATCGGAAAGCGCTCGCGCTGGGCGGCTATCCTCGCCGCAGTATGGGTCGCTGTACTCTCGCCTTCATTCCTCCTGCTCCCCAATGTCCGGCACGATAGCGGCTATTGGGTTCCGCAGCGTCTTCATGTCTTGATGGCCTGGGGCGAGGGCCCGCACATCTCCGCTCTCAGCGTACTGGGAGTGGCTTTGGCGGTGACTTTTATAGCCCTGCGTGGCGGGAGCCGGATTGCGCTGGCGGCCGCAGCGTCCCTGTGCGCCCTAACGGTTGCGATCAACTTTTATGGAGCTACGTCGCTCGCCATCTTTTTCCCGATCGTCGCCTGGTCCGTGTGGGTGGGCCGACCGGAACCGGCCGTCTGGCTGCGCGCTTTGGGTATCGCCGCGCTCGCCTACGGTCTGTCGGCGTTTTGGCTGACGCCATCCTATTTGCGGATCACCACTGCCAACCTCAGATTGGTTTCCCTGCCCGGAAGCAATGGGGCGCGCCTGGCGATGATGGCTGTGGCCGCAGTCTTCTGCGCGGTCACCTGGCGATGGGCCCGCCGCCGTCCGGACCGCGCGTGGACCGTTTTTGTCGCGGGCGCTGCGCTTATTGTGACAGTCTATGTCATCGGTTTCATCGATTTTGGGTTCCGTGTTCTGGGCGACGCCCAAAGGCTGATTCCCGAGCTGGACATGGTGCTGATTCTCGCCTTTTTGGAAATTCTTTGGATTCTCTGGAATCGAAGGGCCGTCCGTCTCCTCGTAGTCGCGGCTGCTTTGTTCGCCTCCTTCCCGGCGATTCGATATCTGCGGCACGCGTACTATCCTTTCCCCAAGGCCGAGCACGTCGAGAATCAGTATGAATACCGTATCGGCCAGTGGGTTCACGACAATCTACCAGGGGAACGCGTCCTGCCCTCCGGTACGGTGAGGTTCTGGTTCGACGCATGGTTCGACAACGCTCAGCTCGATGGCGGCTCGGCGCAGGGAATGTTGAACCAGATATTACCGGATGCGGAATGGCAAATACCAGTGGGCGACCGCGGCGAAATCGCGGTGCTGTGGATGCAGGCATTGGGCACCGATGCGGTCATCGTGCCTGATCGAACTTCCTTCGAGCCGTATCACGATTACCACAAGCCTGAGAAATTCCGTGGCGTTGTGCCGGTGCTCTACGACGATCAGCACGGAACGGTGATCTACCGCATCCCTCGCCGGTATCCGGGGATTGGCCGAGTTGTCGAAGCGGGCCAACTCAGCGCGATCGGCAGGATCAACGGCGGAGAAGACGTCGGACGTCTTACCCGATACGTTGCCGCGGTTGACAGCCCGGGTCAGAGCCCTACCCCCGTGCAATGGAAAAGCTTCGATGAAGTCGACATCCAAGCTCAAGTACCGTCGGGCCGGTCGGTGCTTCTACAAGAAACCTACGATCCCGCCTGGCATGCGTACGAGAACGGCCGGCCGCTGGCGATTCGCCCCGAACCCGTCATGAGCTTCATCCTGATTGACGTTCCGGCGGGAAATCACACCATCCAACTGCTCTTCGAAACGCCGCTGGAGAATCGAATCGGTCAAATGGTCTCTGGATTGGCATTGCTGGTGGTGGCTTGGCTCATTTTCCGCCGCCCCAAAATATCATAAACCGGTTTGTTGTAGGCAAACACCCGCCATTCCAAAACTCGACCGTCGTGGATTACCGCTTTCCAGGCCGCAGGTGTCCTCCATGCCTCGCCGTCCATGGTCCCGCCCGCCTCACCCGCAGCCAGCACCATGTCATCCGCGGCTATCACGTGGTCTGCGCGAACCCAGTAGTCTCGACACATCACGAAATAGCCCCGCCAACCAGCCTCCATGGATCTCGCGCCGCGCACCCGATTTCCGAGCGAGTCCACGAACACATGATCTGCTGTCATTAGGCTCTTGACGGCAATCAAGTCGTGGCTGTTGATGGCAGTCAGCCAGAGCTTGAAACTCTCAGCAGAGTTCACCGGGCGATTCTTGCAATCCGCTCGTTTCGACTTGCGTACGCCCTCGCCAAGAGCCACTGCACCGACGGCAACGGAGAGCACACCATAAAAATCTGGTAGGAAAACAGCGATTTCGAGACGCGAATCAGCGCGCGATTGACGGCGAGGCACACTCGCGCCAAGACCCCATCTCCAAGCGCCAACGGGAAAGGCGCGGGCACACCCCGAACCTCTACAATCCGGTAACCCGATTGCTCAAGCAGGGCTCTCGCGGTCTTGAACGTGAACAGGCGGGTATGGGTCAGGTCCAAGATGCCTCTCGGCCCGTAGTTGAACCAACCGAACAGCAGAGCCATGCGGGTGATCAGGAAGCCGATATTGCCGGTGCTCAAGATTACTTTGACCTCGCGATCGCCGACCCGCGACGCTCTCAAGCTATCCAGGAATCGCTCTGGTGATCGCAGATGTTCGATGACGTCAAGCAGCAGAATGAAGTCGAAAGAGCCAGCATCCAACGGGAAATCGGATTGATCGAGGTCGCATTGAACAAATCGCTCCAACCCCAGATCGGCGTCCACGGGAAACTGATCGATTCCGGTCACGTTGCAGGATTTGGCTTGAAGAGCCCGGCTCATGTACCCGCTGGCGCACCCGATATCCGCAACCCTGGAGCCGGCCGGGATGCGCGCGAGCGTCATGGTATGGGGGCTCTGGAACGTGAGCTTCGCTTTGTAGAGCGGGTTGCCTTCGTTCTCACGCGACAGGTCGAACTTGCGCTCATACAGGATGCCGTAGTCCAAGGCACGGGAAAACAACGTCGCCTTCACGACGTCAAGACCGTACCGGATGCCGTTCACGTGACAGATCTCATCGCCGTAGTAGGTCGGGATCGGCAGCTCCTTCACCCGCAGTCCGGCGCGGAACAGTTGAATGATGATTTCCGTATCGAAGTGAAAATCGTTAGTGTTTCGCTCGAAGGGGATGCGCCGGAGCGCGTCTACCGAATAGAGCCGGTACCCGGAATGAAACTCGCTCAGCGAGCTGCCCAGCAACCAATTCTGGATGCGCGTCAGGATCTTGTTGCCGACGTACTTATACAGCGGCATTCCGCCCTTGAGCGCCGCGAATTGGGTCAGCATGCGCGAACCCATGACGGCGTCCGCCTCATTCCGAATGAGCGGTTCGAGGAGACTCGGAAGGCTCTCTGGGGCGTATTGCCCGTCGCCGTGAACTAACGCGACGATATCAAACCCCTGCTCGATTGCGTAGTTGAACCCGATCTTTTGATTCCCGCCGTAGCCTTGGTTTACCGGATTGTAGAGTACGGTGATCGGGAACGGCCCTTCGCCGGTTCGTTCCAGGTGATGCGCCTGTTCAAAGGTCTCATCATGGGATGAATCGTCGATGATCAGAATTTCGGTGTCGTACTCGGCGAGCGAGGAAGGAATGCGACGGACCACCTGCTGAATGGTCCGCTCGGCGTTGTAGGCGACGATAAAGATGAGGACTCTTTTTTTCATCTCGCGCACTACCAAGATTTCAGCCGCTGATAAACGCCGATGAACGCGGATAAGCCGATTTCTGATCTGCGTTCATTCGCGTTCATCTGCGGCTAACGTTTTCATCTACACATCGAGATTGCGGACATCCAGCGCATTATCCTCGATGAACTTGCGGCGGCTCTCCACGTCTTCGCCCATCAGCGTGGTGAAGATCTGATCGCTCTGCACCAAGTCCTCGAGCGAGATCTTGAGCAGGGTGCGGGTCTCGATATTCATCGTCGTTTCCCAGAGCTGTTCCGCGTTCATTTCTCCCAGGCCCTTGTAACGCTGGATATTGACTTCGCGGGTGCCCTCATTTTTCACGTAGGCCAGCAGATCCCGCCAACTGGCCTGAGTCTCTCGGCGGTTATCCTTCACCACCGTGAACGGCGGTTGATTATACTTCGCGGTCTGCCGCGCCATCGCTCGCAGCCGTTTGTATTCCGGCTGGCCGGCCATCTCGAGGTTGATAAGGCGCTCTGCGTTGGTCGGATCCTTGAACGTCACCATCCAGGCCGAGTGCTCCTCTTCCCGCTTAAGCTCGGTCTCAACCTTAGCCGCCTTCAGGGCATCATAGACCGCTCGCAGGTTCTTCTCTTCGCTAAAGTCGGCCTTGGTGTCGATCGCCAGCTCGGCCCGCGCCAGGACCTCCACCACGCGCGAATCCCGTAGACGGCGTTCCAGCCGGCGCCAGGTAATCTGAAACTCGTCGAGCTGCATCAGGAAATTGCGCAGCTCCGTGCTCGACAAGGTCTCGCCGCCCTTAAGCTCTACCGCGAGGTTCTCGGTGGCGCGCCGCAGGATCTCGCGAGTGAATTCCTTGTCGTCCTTGATGTACTTTTCGGATTTGCCCTTTTTGATCCTGTACAGCGGCGGCTGGGCGACAAAGATATGGCCACGTTTGATCAGCTCCTGCATGTGCCGGAAGAAGAACGTCAGCAGCAAGGTGCGGATGTGGGAGCCATCCACGTCGGCATCCGTCATGATGATGATCTTGCCGTAGCGCAGCCGCGCGACATCGAAATCATCTTTTCCGATGCCCGTACCGATAGCCAGGATCATGGCGCGAATTTCCTCGTGCCCGAGCATCTTGTCGTAGCGGGCCTTCTCCACGTTCAGGATCTTGCCCTTAAGCGGCAGGATCGCCTGGTAACGCCGATCACGGCCGCTCTTAGCGGTGCCGCCGGCCGATTCGCCTTCCACCAGGAACAACTCGCAGCGTTCCGGATCTTTCTCCTGACAATCGGAAAGCTTCCCGGGCAATCCGCCGGAATCGAGCGCGCCTTTACGACGGGTTAGATCGCGCGCCTTGCGGGCCGCTTCACGCGCCCGTGCCGCGTCTACCGCCTTCGAGATGATCTTGCGCATCACCGCAGGATTTTTGTCGAAAAACTCACCCAGACGCTCATTGACAAACTGCTCGACAAACCCCTTGATATCGGAATTGAGTTTGCCCTTGGTCTGTCCTTCAAATTGCGGCTGCGGCAGCTTCACGCTAATCACCGCCGTGAGTCCCTCACGCACGTCGTCGCCGGTGAGATTGTCTTTGGCGTCTTTGATCAAGCCAGACGCCCCGGCCGCCGAGTTGATGGTACGGGTCAGCGCGCTGCGGAAACCGCTCAGGTGCGACCCGCCGTCGACGGTATTGATGTTGTTGGCGAAACTGAAGACGGACTCACTGTAGGAGTCGTTATACTGCAGCGCGACCTCCATGGTCAGCATGCCGTTCGGCATTTCGCGCTCACCCTCAAAATACACTGGCTTGTCGTGCAATACGCTCTTGCCCTTATTCAGGTGCTTGATAAACTCGGCGATTCCGCCGCTGAATAGAAACTCGGAGGCGCGCGCGGGCTCCTCCCGCTCATCCGTGAGCGTGATCCTCAAGCCCTTGTTCAGGAATGCCAGTTCGCGCAGCCGGGTGGCCAGCGTGTCGAAGTTGAACTTCGTCGCGTCCATGATCGTGGTGTCTGGCTTGAACGTGATCTTCGTTCCGGTTTTCCGTTTGGCGGTGCCGCTTTTGGTCAGCGGAGCCTTCGGAATCCCCTTGCTATATTCCTGCGTAAAAGTGCCGCCGTCCCGCCAGATTTCGAGCTCGAGCGCCTCGGACAGGGCATTCACGCAACTCACGCCCACGCCATGCAATCCGCCGGAGACTTTGTACGAATTCGAATCGAACTTGCCGCCGGCGTGCAGCTTGGTCATCACCACTTCCGCAGCCGATATTCCCTCTTCCTCATGCAGGTCCACGGGAATCCCGCGGCCATTATCGATCACCGTAACCGAGTCGTCCTCGTGAATGATGACGTTCACTTCCGTGCAATAACCGGCAAGCGCTTCGTCGACCGAATTGTCAACTACTTCGTACACCAGGTGATGCAAACCGGCTTCGCCGGTCGATCCGATGTACATGGCAGGGCGCAGGCGTACGGCCTCGAGCCCCTCGAGCACTTTGATGCTGGTAGAGTCGTAGACCTGCATTTCAAATCCTCATTGGCATGATCACGTAGCGATAATTCTCGGGCTTCTCTCCGGCAGGCCGCAGCTCGCCCGCGCTGTGCGGATCCTTGAATAGGAAGGTCACCTGCGGCGTCTGAACTGCCCGTAAGAAGTCGAGAAGGTATTGGGCGTTGAATCCGATCTCGACCTCCGGTCCCTCATAGCTCGCCGGGATGCTTTCCTCGCTCTCGCCGGTCTCCGACACCGAAGAATGCGCCCTCACTTCGCCGGGCGCGGTACGGATCCGAATCGCCCGCGAACGCTCGTCTGAAAACTGCGCCACGCGCTCGACTGCTCCGTAGAGCTCCTCACGTTCAAGCACCACTGAGTTCGGTTGATCCTTGGGCAGCACTCGCTCAAAGTCCGGAAAATTGCCGGTTAACTTGCGACTCAGAAGCAAGCGGTCCCCCAGTTGGAAGAAGAGATGATTCTCATCACCGGAGAACTTCACAATCGCACCGGCATCCGCGTCACCCGCGAACTTCTGCAGCTCCTGCATCGCCTTCCTTGGAAGCAGCGCCCGGTAGGCTCCTTCGATCCCTGGCAGCTCCCCGGAACTCTCCACCATCGCCAGCCGATGCCCATCGGTCGCGACCATGGTCAACCCACCCTTGCGCAGCACCAGCAACGCTCCGTTGAGCGTAAACCGCGACTCTTCAGTAGAAATCGCAAATATCGTTTTGCCGATCATCGACGCCAGAATGCCAATCGGGATCTCCGCCAGCACTGCCGGCATCGCTGGCAATTCCGGGAAACTTTCGCGAGACATTCCCGCGATTCTGGTCTTCGACCGGCCGCAAACCAGACTCGCCCAATGGTTCTCCTGAACCTTCACCTGGACGTCCGAATCCGGAAGCAGCCGCACATAGTCGAGCAGGCGGCGTGCCGGGATGGTTCCACCGCCGGATTTTTTCACTCGGGCGGGGCACGAGCAACGAATACCCAGTTCCAGATCCGTAGCGGTCAAATGGACCCGGTCACCATCCGCCTCGAGCAGGACGTTCGAGAGAATAGGAATCGTCGTCTTCTTCTCCACTACACCTTGGGACAGGTTCAGTTCCTTAACTAGATCTGCCCTGCTAACAGTGAATTCCATGGACGGTTCCTCGGTGCTGATTCTTCTTCTCTAGCCTTGTAACTTAGTGACTAGGTTAAGAACAAGATTCATAGGGACGGTTGAAAAGTTGATTTCTCTCTAAATTATAGCAAGACCGTAGGGTTAAAGTCATCTCTAGCTGTGCCTTTCGAGGTGTCTTTTGAGTGTTTTTCGGGTCTCACCGGAACCTTGCACAGCCATCGACACCGGGCGCGAAGGGCCGTCTGTGGAAGACATGAATAACATCAATGGATGGTGTCGATTACACTGTGCACGAGTCTGTTCAAATCAGCGTCTTTGTGGCGCAGCTTCTCAATCTTATGCACGGAGTGCAACACGGTGGTATGATGCTTCCCACCAAACATCCGGCCGATCTCCGGCAGCGACGATTGGGTAAGTTCCTTAATCAGGTACATCGCGATCTGGCGCGGATAGGCGATATTGCGGGCGTTGGTCTTTTGCTTGAGTTGCGCGGGTTGAAGCTGGAAGCGTTCGGCCACGGCGCGCAGCACGGAATCCATGGTCACTCGCCGCTCCTGACCAGGAATCAGGTGCTTCAGGATCTGCTGGGCCATGGCAAGCGTGATGGGTGTCCCGGTCACAGAGGAATAAGCGATCATCTTGACCAGGGCGCCTTCCAGCTCGCGAACATTCGATTTAGTCTTCGTGGCGATGTAGATGCGCACGTCTTCTGGAAGGATCACGCCCTCCATTTCGGCCTTCTTGTCCAGGATGGCCATCTTGGTTTCAAGATCCGGCGGCTGGATATCTACCATCAAACCCCACTCGAAGCGGGAGCGAAGTCGCTCGACCAGCCCGGGGGTGCTCTTGGGCGCTGAATCGCTCGAAATCACGATCTGCTTCTGGTGATCGTAGAGCTCATTGAACGTGTGAAAGAACTCTTCCTGGGTCCGCTCTTTTCCCGCCAGGACTTGAATATCGTCGATCAGCAGCACATCCGCCGAGCGATAGTGGTGATGAAATGCCGGCATGCGATCTGAGCGGATGCATCCGATCATCTCGTTCATGAATCTCTCGCTCGACGTGTACACGATCCGCATGCCCGCGTACTGGTCGAGCAGAGCCCGTCCGATGGCATGCATCAGATGTGTTTTCCCCATCCCGACGCCGCCATAGATGAATAGTGGATTATACGAACGCGAGGGACTATTGGCCACGGCCCGCGCCGCGGCATGGGCAAACTGGTTGCAGGACCCGACGACATAATTCTCAAAGCTGAACTTCGCGTTGAGCTGTCCGACTGCGGATGCAAAGATCGGTTCACTCGAACCGCTCTCCACCGCAGCGGCCGGCACGCTAGCCACAGCCGCAAGCGCTGGCGTTGTTACGAAAATCACTTCCCGGACCGGCAGACTCAACTCGTGAATCGCCTTGCTGATGTCCTCAGCGTACTCCTGCTCCATCCAATCCTTGGTCACTTGATCCGGAACCGTCACCCGGAGCGAGCCCCCCTCAGCGCTTTCAAACTTGGTCCGCTGGACCCAGTTTTCATAACCCTGAGCCCCGATCTTCGCTGCGAGCCGGGCCTTAATCTGCTCCCAAGAATTGACCTCCGATACAGCCGCCCCTGAAGTCAATTTTCCGCCTTCCAAATACCCTTGCACTCTTTTAGCCTCCGCCTGACCGTCAAGCCATAGAATTCCCACATGTTTTCCACAACATGTGGAAAACTGGAGCTTCAGCACATCGATTCGAAAGGGGAATCGTCCGGCCGCTCACGCCTCCGAAGCACTCAAGACAGTCGCTTCTCGTTAGCGGAATATCAGCATACCACAAAAGTTCGCATGGGATAAACGCTAACTTTCCATTTTTTGTAGCCTTATTTTTCTGTAGCTTACGGACAACTATTTGAGTAGTAGAACATTCGTGAAGTACTCCGTTCTTCCGTGTACCGGTACTACCCCAACGTTACCGTTGATCTATTTGACATTCGATTCTGAGGGCGCGACAATGTTATCTGTTTCTTGGGGGCGCGGGAGTAACTCAGCTGGTAGAGTGCAACCTTGCCAAGGTTGATGTCGCGGGTTCGAATCCCGTCTCCCGCTCCAGTAATCCTTCGCAGTTTTCTCAGTTCGCACACCGTTTCCCACCGGCGAACAGTATCCCTCTGAACCATCCGAGCACGCGGGTGGTTAACTCTTCTCTTTACAATCCCGTTCCTATGTCAAAATGATTGGCAGGGTGCGTGCCGGATTTACGCTGCACCAAGTTCAAGAGTAGTGGATTTCTTATGGACATCAAACGCGAAGGCGTCGCCAAGAAGAAGCTGATTCGACGCATCATCTACGTCACGCTAACCGTGATCGCTGTTGGTTTCGCCAGTTGGCGCCTGTCTCTTCTCAAACCGGCCGCTCCCACGGTCGAGTTGGCCACGGTCTGGCCCGACATCGTGAAGCGGGGTCCCATGCTGCGCGATGTTCGCGGACTAGGCACGCTCGTGCCGGAAGACATCATCTGGATCGGGGCGGAGTTCGACAGCCAAGTCCAGAAGATCCTGACCCACTCGGGTGACGACGTGAATCCGGACACGGTGATGCTCGTCCTGAGCAATCCGCAGATGGAACTGGATGCCAGCGATTACCAGTGGCAGGTGAAGCAGGCAGAGGCAGCTTACGCGGACATGAAAGCGAAGCTGCAGAGTCAGACGTTCGATCAGCAATCCGTAGTGGCCAGCATCGCCAGCGATCTCCACCAGGCCGAACTCACCAAAGAGCGCGACGAACAGCTCCTAAAGCTCCAACTCAAGGCCGAATTAGAGGAAAAACTCTCCGTTGCGAAGTGGGAACAACTGGCGGGCAAATACGAGATGGAGAAAAAGAAGCTGGAAATCATGAAGGAATCCGTCGACGCGCAGCTCGACGCCCAAAAGGTCCAGATCGAGAAATTGCGCGCCACCTATCTCTTGAAGAAAAAGCAGGTGGATGAACTGACCATTCGCGCCGGGATCAAGGGGCGGATGCAGGAGATGACTCTCCAGGTCGGACAGCGCGTGAAACCGGGGGACGTGCTGGCAAAAGTCGCACAGCCCTGGAAGCTAAAAGCCGAGCTGAAGATCGCCGAAACGCAAGCCAAGGACATCCTCATCGGGCAGAAGGCCGAGATCGACACCAGGAACGGCGTCATTCCGGGGCATGTCAGCCGGATCGACGCATCCATCGTGAACGGAACGCGCACCGTGGACGTCAAGCTGGATGGCGCTTTGCCGCCGGGGGCCGTCCCGGACCTGAGTGTCGACGGTACGGTGGAAATCGAGCGGTTGGCGGACGTTGTCTACGTAGGACGCCCGGTTTTCGGGCAACCCGACAGCCAGGTCAGTCTTTTTAAGATTGATGAAGACGGAAAGGGTGCCTCGCGCGTCACAGTAAAGTTCGGGAAGAGCTCGGTGAACACCATTCAGGTGGTGGACGGCTTAAAGGTCGGCGATCGGGTGATTCTGTCGGATATGTCGGCGCAGGACCAGAATTCCCGGATTCGATTGAATTGAGCACGGCGCGGGGAGATCGTAATGGCCGAATCTTTGATTCATTTGGAAGGTGTGACCAAGGTATTCGTGACGGACGAAGTGGAAACCCATGCCCTGGCCGGGATCCACCTCGACATCAAAAAGGGCGAATATCTTTCGATTGCCGGGCCTTCGGGCTGCGGCAAATCCACGCTCCTGGCGATTTTGGGCCTGCTGGACTCGCCCAGCGACGGGACTTACGTGCTGAATGAACGCCCGGTGCAGGGGCTGAAGCTGAGCGAGCGCGCCCGCATCCGCAACCGCGAAATCGGGTTCATTTTCCAGGCCTTCAATCTCATCGGCGATCTTACCGTGTACGAAAACGTCGAGCTGCCGCTCACGTACCGAAGCATGCCCGGTTCGGAACGCAAGACGCGCGTACATGCCGCGCTCGAACGCGTGGGCATGTCCCATCGCGTCAAACACTATCCCTCGCAACTTTCCGGAGGTCAGCAGCAGCGCGTGGCCGTAGCCCGCGCGCTGGCCGGCGAACCCTCAATCTTGCTTGCCGACGAGCCCACAGGCAACCTGGATTCCGCCAACGGCGAAGCCGTCATGGACCTGCTTCGGGAGCTGCACCGTGCGGGGGCGACCATCTGCATGGTGACGCACGATCCACGTTACGCGAGATACGCCGACCGCAATATCCACCTGTTCGACGGCCGGGTGGTCGAAGAGAGCACGGAAGCCGCGTAGCCAGCTCGCTTAGAAACCGACTCCAAATATCAATTCCACGGCATTTACATTCGTCCGCGGATAATCGGCCTGCCCGCCAGTCGACAGGGAAGAATTTGTAGGCCCATCCTTAGTCCAACGCGTATAACGCAGTGCCGTGGATAGGAGTGCCCAGCCCTTGCGCGTCTCCGCACCGGCTCCGACCGTCACCCCGAAGTGTGAGGGGTTGTAGCCGTTGAGATTGCCGGCGACCCGGAAGGAGGGTCCCGCCTCCACGAACGGCGCTCGCCCCAGCTTTGCCAGGTGATATTTGGCCAGCACCGGGAAATCCCAGCTCAACACCGTAAAGTAGCTGTCGTGCAGCGGCTTGTAGACGGCATCGACCTCCAGCGCCAGGTCGTGGCTCAGTTCCATCTGACCCGAAGCACCGGCCAAATAGCCGATGCGTTCCTTGACTCCGGTGAAAGGGTTGTAAAACTCACCGAGTAAAGATACTCCCCCCATGACCCCGAGACTCAGCCGGTGCCCGGTCAGATGCGCCGGGTCTGACGATGTCCCCCAAGCCACGCTGGTCAGAAACTCAAGCTGATCAGCCTTGGTGGGAAAATGCGGAAAATTTGCGTCTCTTTCCCATCGCGTGTAACGGACAGTGGGAGCCACTCGCAACTTCCCAAAGTGGATGGCGGTGCCCACCCCGGCAGTCACCCCGAATTGCGACGGGAGGGTGCCCGAGTCGTCCTGCGAGGTGCGGAAGGCGGGCCCGCCTTCGAAGAACGGCCGGACTCGTCCCCATATCAGCGGGGAGGGCAGGTTCCATTTCAACATTACGGGAAATTCCCACGTATTCGCCGCCGGGGAGTTGTACCTGGTGGTCACGGTGGGGCCGCCGGCCGGAAATACCGTATTGAAGCTGATGCCCGGCAGAGGTCGATGCAAAGCGTCCGCCTCGATCGCAAGACCGCTGGTGAGTTGGACCTCCAGCAGGCCGCCCAAAATGAAGCTGTGGGGACCAGGTAGGTGCTCGAAGGTGTCCGCGGGATTGCCGTAAACGTCCGCTGGCGTGCTCATTTCGTAGCGGGGAAAATCCGGTGTGAGACCCGTCCCTCCGATCACGCCCCAATAGAGCCGCTGCCCGGAGGCTGCGGGGTCCAGAGCCATCAAGAGAGCGAGAACCAGCCAGGCAGTGCGCATGGCCGCTGTGATGCACGCCGCGAGCCACAGCACTAAGGAACAGACGGTGAGGGCTTTAATAGGAAATTGTGCTGCGCGCAGTGGGCCTGAGCGTCACTTCTGACTACCACGCTTCACAGTCTCGCGATTGCTGGCGCGGGAATATGCTAAATAGCGTACAAAGTTCTACGCCGGATATTTTGCAAAGTGACACGGTACCAATTCTCAGTTTGATACGGCGCCAGAACCCTCCGGATCGATGTTGGGAGGCTACAGAGTGCGGCGCCATTACCACAGCGGCACAGGTACTAAGCGTTCCGTTGGCATGCAGCCGTGCTGAATCGCGTCCGATATACGATTCAGTGCCTAATTCATCCGAAACCTCTCTCGACGACAGCCAATCCTTGACCGGCCTGATGGACGCGCTAGATAACGAGGCAAACGCCCCGCCCGCGGCAGTTCCACCCGTGCCGGAATCGATCGACGACATCGGAATTCCGCGCTCCATTGTCGAACACCTCATTCTTAAATATCTATATTTCCGGGGTGAACTAGTTGGGCGCGAACTCGGAAACCTGATCGGTCTACAGTTCAGTCTTATTGATGACCTCCTCGAGAACATGAAGCGTCAGCACTTCGTCGCCGTGAGGAAGTCCCTCGGCATGGGCAATATGTCAGGCGTGTTCATGCTGACTGAATCGGGGCGAAACCTCGCCCGCGAGCACCTGGAAAACAATCAGTACGCAGGACCGGCTCCGGTCCCCCTGTCCCAGTACGCGGAAATCGTGAGATTGCAGAAGCTCAGCGACAACTGGCTTAGTCCAGACTTGTTGCACGAAGCGTTCAGACATCTGGTGGTGGAAGCAGACATCCTGGCGCAGATCGGGCCTGCGGTGAATGCGAGCAAATCGTTTCTGATTTACGGACAGCCCGGCAACGGCAAGACCGCGCTGGCTGAAGCTCTCTTCCGCGTGGATACGGATCCGATTTTCATGCCTTACGCCTTGGAATGCCAGGGCAACATCATCCAAATCTACGACCCCATTTATCACCAGAAGATCGAGGACGCGGAATCGGAAATGTCGGCCTTGTCCGCGCAGTCGCAGCACGATGGCCGATGGTTCAAATGCCGTCGTCCCTTTATCATCACCGGCGGCGAATTGACGCTGGACGCCCTGGATCTCAGCTTTAACAAGCACTCCAAAGTGTACGACGCTCCGTTCCAGCTCAAAGCCAACAACGGCATTTATCTGATCGACGACTTTGGACGCCAGAAGGCGAGCCCGGCGGAAATCTTGAATCGCTGGATCGTCCCCATGGAGCGCCATGTCGACTATCTGAGCTTTCAAGCCGGCGGCAAGATGACTGTGCCGTTTGAGGCGTTCCTCATTTTCTCGACCAACCTGCGGCCGGACAACCTCGGAGATGAGGCTTTTCTGCGGCGTATTCAATACAAAATGTTCCTGCGCAGCCCCAAGGCTCCGGAGTTCATTCAGATCTTCGAGCGCTTCGCCGTCGCCCGCCAGCTCGAATGTCCGCCGGGATTGGCGGAGGAGTTCGTCCAAAGGCACTACATCGAAGGGAACAAGCGGTTTCGCCGGTGCCACCCCCGGGACGTCATCACCCACGCCATCGACATCCTGAACTTCGAACGTCGCCCCATGAAGTTGACCGAAGATGTCCTGACTCGCGCGTTCAATAGTTGTTTTGTCGAAAACGTCGACGTGAACGATTGAACCCCGCCGCCGATCGTGCTAGGCTCTAGGATCGATGGACCAGCATGAAGCCACGGAATGTCCGTTCTGCCTGGAGCGTATGCTATCCGAGGAACGGGAAGAGGACATCTTGTTCGTTTGCCCAAACGGATGCCCCACTGAGATCGTGGTCCGCAAACCTCCTGCTTCCGCACCGGCCGCCGAAACAGCCGTGATGCGGGCCCGCAGCGGCGCTTGATTTTTGTATAGTCCCGCCGGTACACTTGACTTTTCCTTGGACGCCTTTCTGCAAATAAATCGTTAATTTTGTGTGACTTTGAAAGGGCTTTGTGCAGGTCAAGAGCTTTCCTATAACTTTTAAGAGCCTCGGGTTCGTCTGGCTGCTATCCGTCGGCGCCGCCCACGCCTTTGCCGCTCCTCCGGATCGCATCACGGGGACGGTCGATAACCGCCGAGCGACGGTCATTCCGGGTAATATCAGCCGCCTCGCGCAGCCGAGCGCGGATCGAGGCGCGGTCGATCCAGGAAAGCAGATGGATTACATCGTGCTTCTTTTCAAGCCGTCGGCGGCTCAACAGGCGGAACTGGATCAGTTGCTGGTGGATCAGCAGAATCCGTCGTCGCCCCGGTTCCACCAATGGCTCACACCGGAAGAATTCGCAGATCAGTTTGGATTGAGCAGCGGCGATCAATCGAAAGCGGTCGCCTGGCTCCATTCGGAAGGATTCCAGGTAAAACACTCCGCGCGTGGACGAAACTGGGTTGCGTTCAGCGGCACGGCGGCCCAGGTGTCCGCTGCCTTGCATACGTCGATCCATCGATTCGACGTCAACGGCGAAACGCACTTTGCGAACACCACCGAACCTTCCGTCCCCGAGGCGCTGGCCGGTGTGGTCGGAGGGTTCCTCGGGCTGAACGATTTCTATCCAAAACCGCACGCGGTGCTGGTCCCTGACTACAACTCCAGCAGCGGCGCCCATTATCTTGCCCCCGGGGATTTCGAGACGATTTACGACATCACGCCGCTGTATCAAGCCGGGTTCAACGGAACCGGACAGAGCATCGCGGTGGTCGGCGAATCGGATGTCCTGTTGAGCGATCTACAGGCTTTCCGCACGCGGTACGGACTTCCGGCGAACAATCCGAAGATGCTGCTGTATGACACGGACCCAGGATTTAACAGTGCCGATCAAGTTGAGGCGAACCTCGACCTGGAATGGGCCGGGGCCATTGCTCCCGCGGCGACCATTTACTACGTCTATGGACCCGACGCGATCACCGCCGCCGTAGCCGCCGTGGACTACAATGTGGCGCCCGTGATTTCGATCAGCTTCGGATACTGCGAGATTGATTTCGACCCGCTGTTTTACAGCGCGATCACTCAGCAGGCCAATGCCCAGGGCATCACCATACTGAGCGCCTCGGGGGATACCGGCGCGGCCGGCTGCCACGAAACTGAGCCGCTGGCGACTCGCGGCCTTTCGGTCCAGTTTCCCGCGGCGCTGCCTCAAGTGACTGGTGTCGGAGGCACGGAGTTTGTAGAAAGCAACGGCGCCTACTGGGGGACCACCAATTCCACTGCATTCAGTTCGGCTCTATCCTAACATTCCGGAATACGCGTGGAACGAGCTTTCCGATGACGAAACGCTTTCCGGGGGCGGGGGCGCGAGCATCCTCTATCCGCAGCCGCTGTGGCAGAACGGACCCGGCGTGCCCGCCGACAATGCCCGCCACGTTCCCGATATCTCTCTTACTGCCGCCCTCCACGACGCCTATCTCGTCTATCTTTCGGGCACCAATGTCGCCGTCGGGGGCACGTCGGCTTCAGCACCCTCATTCGCCGGGATCGTTGCACTCCTGAATCAATACCAGGTCTCGAAAGGATTCCAGAAAAAGCCGGGCCTCGGAAATATCAACCCGCAACTTTACCGGCTGGCCCAGAGCGCGCCCTCCGCTTTTCACGACATCACAACGGGCACCAACGTTGTTCCGTGCGCCCAGGGCAGCCCCGATTGCGCCACCGGATCCTTCGGTTATCAGGCAGGCCCTGCGTACGACATGGCCACGGGGCTGGGTTCGATCGACGCCTACAACCTGGTGACCCTTTGGAATACGCAAACTAACGGGGTCTCGACCACGCTCTACGTTAACCCGAGCAGCGTTTCCGTAAACGGTACGATTGCCGTGACCTTGGCGGTAGTGCCCGCGAGCGGCAACGGTATGCCCACGGGAACAGTCGCCTTCAGTGTTGAAGGAACCCGGTGGGCTCGGTCCCGCTCACCACGCGCGGGGGACAGCAGGTCGCGGATCTCTATTTCCCGGCGTATCAAGTTGGCGGAGTCGGTGCTGGTATTATCATCTCCGGCGAATATTCGGGTGACGCCGCCTTCAGCTCCGGCGGCGCTACGAAGACCATCACGATCACTACACCAACGGCCGCGGCGGCGATCATACCGTCGGCTCCGCTTACCGTTTGGCCGCAGCCGGCCGACGCGCAGGGCTTGAGCTGGCAGGCCACGATCACTCTGCAGGAAGTGGCTGGCGTGCCCGCGATCATCACGGGTTTCACGATTGACGGCCAGACACAGAACCTCTCCCAATATTTTCCTTCGCAGGACATCCCGGCTCGCGGAACTCTGAACGCCGTCGTCATCTTCCGGAATTTGGACGCTCCAGTGACGCGCACGTTTGGATTTGCCGGAATCGATGGACTCGGAAACTTTTGGACGCGGCAGCTCTCGATCAATTTCACGTCGCTCCCGATCTACGACTATTTCAACCTGGCGGCAACGCCGCTCATCGTCGCCCAGGACCCGGCTGCGGACCCTTCCTGCCAGTGGGCAGTCCAATTGAACGTCGATGATCAGGGAGGCTTCGGGGTCAACCAACTGACGGCTCTCGACGTGGGAGGATTGGTTCTGACGAGCCAAATTCCATCCATTTTCGGAACGACGCGCCTGGATGCCTATGGTGGATTACAAGGTACGCTCTGCTTCGGCGGAATCACGCCGCCTGCAAGCGACACGATTGAAGTTGACCGGTCTGACGGAGTCAAGCAGACCTTGACCGTTTCTTTCGCGCCTCCGGCGGCGACTAGCGCCAAGCTATCAGTCTCGCCGGCCACCATCAATCTGACCAACCCGGACATCTTGAACTTGCAGCCGGTGACCTCCGCAAATCTCACCGTGAATCTGTCCGACAAAACTCAATCGTGGACGGCGTCCATTTTTCCGATGAATCGCACGACGTCCTGGCTCAGCGCATCGCAGCTAACCGGCACCGGAACTACGCAGATCACCCTCACCGCTTCGGGCGCGGGATTCGAACGCGGCGTGTATCGAGCCGCCATTGTCTTCCAAAGCGCGAATACCATGCCTCAATATGTGAACGTGCCCGTGATGTTCACGTGGGGCGGCTCTTCTAATACATCGATCACGACTGCGGTAAACGCGGCATCGTTTACTACAGGGATCAGCCCTGGCATGCTTCTTTCGGTATTCGGATCGAACCTGGCGAATTCCACGCAAACTTATTCGGCCAATCCCGCGCCCTACTCCTTGGGAGGCGTTTCTGCCACGGTGAACGATTTGGCCGCGCCGCTGCTGTATGTTTCGCCCAATCAAGTGAATATTCAGGTTCCTTACGAAGTGGGAGCGGGTCCGGCAGTGCTGGGCATCAACAACAACGGCCAAATCGCCGGCTACGCGATTCAGGTTGCTCCCTCTGCCCCCGGGATATTTACGGGAACCAACGGAGAAGTGCTTTGCGCTCTCGGTGGCTTCTGCAACATCATTGGATATATGCCTTTCCTGATCACCGGCGCGGGAGACACTTCGCCCTTTATCGCGACCGGGTCTTCACCCCCAGCCCCCACATCCGGTTCCACTTCGACCGTGCCGATTTTGCCGCTCTCCGTGACAGTGGGTGGTGTGCCGGCCTTCGTGATTTCGAGCGTGATTGAGCCGGGACTGATCGGGATTACTGAGATTGCAATTTCACTGCCCGAAAACCTTCCGCCCGGAAGACAGCCGGTGGTGGTCACTGTAAACGGAGTATCGAGCGCCCCTGCATACCTGTTGTTTGGAGGAAGCGCCTCGACGCCGACGCTTTCGAACAAGTGAAGTTAATGGCGGCCAACAATCAAATTCTGCGCGTTTTGCCGTCGGTCGACCATGTAGTCGAGAGTCTGGAGGGAATTGACGCGCCGCGGGCGCTCGTAGTCTCCGAAACACGCCGCGTGCTTGCTGCCATGCGCGCCGACGTCCTGGCCGGTCGAACCGTGAATCCGGCCGACGCCGGGGAACAAGTCCGGCAAAATCTGCTGGACCTATCGCGCCCCTCGCTGCGCCGCGTCATTAATGCCACTGGTGTCATTCTGCACACTAATCTGGGCCGCGCGCCGATTGCTGGATTCGTTCCGCTCGAAGGCTATTCCAATCTCGAATACGATCTGGCTCGCGGACGCCGCGGTAAGCGAGACGCGCACGTTTCGGGACTCTTGGAGCGTCTGGCCGGGCGGCCCGGCATAGCGGTGAACAATAACGCAGCGGCAGTACTGCTGACGCTGAACGAGTTGGCGCGAGGTGGCGAGGCCATCGTCAGTCGCGGTGAGTTAATCGAAATTGGCGACGGTTTTCGCATCCCCGATATCATGGCCGCTTCCGGGGCCGAATTGCGTGAGGTCGGAACCACGAACCGGACCAACATCGATGACTATCGCGCCGCGATCGGCGACCGCACGCGAATGTTGATGCGCGTTCATCCCAGCAACTTCCACATCGAAGGATTCACATCCAAGCCTGAGCTGACCGAGTTGGCGGGACTCGCCCGTGAGCGTGGCCTGCCTCTCTATGAGGATTTGGGCAGCGGATGTATAGCGGACCTCACGGAGTACGGCATCTCCGAACCGCGCGTGCGCCAGAGCCTGGATGCGGGCGTGAATCTGGTGTCCTTCAGTGGCGACAAACTGCTGGGCGGACCGCAGGCCGGGCTGATCGTGGGCGATTCGGAACTGATTACTCGCTTGCGGCGGAACCCGTTATTCCGAGCCCTTCGAATCGACAAGCTGATCACGCAGGCGCTCGAGACCACGCTTCGTCACCTGGTGTTCGAGCGCTGGGACGAAACTCCCGCTCTGCGGATGATCCGGACTACGTCCGGCGAAATCCGCGAACGTGCGGAAAGAATTCGCGCCCGGGTTCCAGGCTTGGGTTTGATCGAAGGAAGAAGCGTTGCGGGCGGCGGCTCGACTCCTGAACAGTCATTGCCCACGTGGCTTCTGGCCCTGCCCGGTGATGCAGTCGCTGCGGAACGATCTTTGCGTGCCGGTACACCGCCCGTCATCGGCCGTATTGAGGACGACCGGTTGGTGCTCGACTTGAGAACAGTATTTCCGGAAGAAGAAGAAGACCTGGTCCGCGCGATTCAGGATCTTTCGAGATAAGCGGACTCGGAGGTCGACACACGAATCTTTTCGCCTTCGTTGATGAACGCCGGCACCTGCACCACCAAACCCGTTTCCAGCTTGGCCGGCTTGGTGACGTTCGAAACCGTCGCGCCTTTCAATCCGGGCTCGGTCTCGACCACGGTCATGTCAACGGAAGGCGGCAGCTCCACGCTAATGGCTTTGCCTTCGTAGAATTCGACGTTCACTTTCAACTGCGGAATAAGAAAATTGGTCGCGTCACCCAGAATGTCCGTGGTCAGATGCATCTGCTCGAACGTGGACGTGTTCATGAAATAGTAGTACTCGCCGTCGTCATAGAGATATTCCATCTCCTGCTCGTCGAGTGAGGCGCGCTCCACTTTATCTTCCGAACTGAACCGATGCTCGATCATCGTGCCGGTCCGGAAATTCCGCATTTTCACCTGGACGAAGCCGCGCAGGTTACCAGGAGTGCGATGTTCCATTTTGAAGACGGAGAACAGTTCCTTATTAAACTTGATCACCATGCCCGGACGCAGTTGTGTTGCTGGAATCATAAGAGGGAACCCCTAGTGTAGCACCAGGGGAACGGGTCGATTTTCCACTTCAAATTGCCAGAGCAGAGTGGTAGTGGGGCAGGCCCCCCGGCCTGCGGCCGACGCCCTCGTCGGCCTCCGTCTTGATCGTGCCGGGGAGAGCCGGACCAGGGGGGCCGGCTCAGACGAGGGCGTCTGCCCCACAAGTTAAAACAGCAACTTCAGCGCGAACTGGATTTGGCGCGCGGGATAGGTTGTGCGAATTTGACCGAACGACGAATTGGTGGTGATGGTATTCGGAATACCGAAATTGGTGTGATTCGTCAGGTTAAAGAACTCCGACCGGAATTGTAGCTTGATCGACTCACGAATCGTGAAGAATTTGTTCGCCGAAAAATCCCACTGCTCCAGGCCTGGCGCGCGGAAAGCATTCCGTCCCAAATCGCCGAACGGACCGTTCACCGGCGGGGTCGAGAACGTATAGCCGCCGAAATACGTGTTTATCATCTGCGACGTGCTTTGGCTGGCCGCGCTGCCGGAGACGTTGGGGCGCAGGAACGGCTCACCGCGGTAATCGTTGGAGAGGCCGCTGGTCTGGTTCGCGGTAGTCGGAGTGTAAAAAACGTTCAAGGGCGTGCCCGTGTGCGCAGTGTTGATGGTATTCAGTTCCCACCCGCCAAGAACGCCATCGATAAACGGATTCACGCTCGATCCGTACTTGCGGCCTTTGCCGAAGGGAAGATCGTACACGATGCTGGTGACGTTGTTGAATTTCACGTCGAAGCTGGATGGACCGGCTTCGGCGGAAAGGTTGTGGATGTTCTGCGGATTCGCCTGGTAGTAGCCGGAATAATACTCCAGCGCCTGTTCGGAATCGCCAATCGCCCGGCCCCAGGTGAACGAATTCAAGAAGTACAGACCGCCGGTAAACCGATGCTCTACGCGGGCCGAAAGCCCGTTGTAGTGATTGTTGCCTGCTGGATCGACCCAGGTGATGGGTCCAAAGGTCGGAACAGGAGCGCGCTGCTGATAGGTCAACGTGCCGCCGGGCGCATTCGGAGTCGCCTGGTTGTAGTCGGCGAGGATCGGCAGATTCAGGCTGTGATTTCCGTTGTAGGCGAGCTCGACCACCGTATTCTTGGGAAGTTCGCGCTGCACGGAGAGGAACCAATTCTGCACGTAGGACCAGGGCGAGTTGGCGGGAATATAGTCGACGTTCGAAACCAGCGGGTTGAAATTCGCCGGATTCGCGATGCCGGTGCTGAAGCTGTTCTGCGTCGTCAAGAAGCTAGCCGGAGGAGGTCCACCCGCCGGCATCGTCTGGGTGAACACTCCGAAGAGAGCTTCAGGAGCGTTGATCCCTTCGATCGCGCTGCCGACGCGATTGAAGAAGTCGTAGCTGATTCCGTATCCGCCGCGCACTACCATCTTCGGCATAAAGTTGTAGGCAAAGCCGACGCGCGGCTCGAAATTTTCATAGTTAGGATTCACCAGCGCACGATTGTACAAGCTGCCCCCGGTGGCGCGGGTCATCGTGTCGGTGGCCGGATTGAAGTTCGACCAGTTGTTGTCGCGGTCGTAGAGCGGCGTCGCGAACTCCCACCGCAATCCGACGTTTACCGTCAGCTTCGGCGTGACGCGCCAGTCGTCCTGGACGTACAGTCCGTGAACGTGTTGCCGGAGGTTCGAGACAAAATTGTTGCCGAGGTTGACGCTGCTGGGCAAGCCGAAAATGAAATCCGCGAGGTTGTAGCTGGTGGAATCCGATGCGATGGTGCAACCGGCGGCCAGGCTCAGCTGAGTGCATGTCGGCTTACTGAATTGCCCATTGTAGGTGTCCTGCCCGTACAACGGATTTACGTCGAGAACTTCGGTCCGGATGGCGGTAAACTCATAGCCCATCTTCAGCGAGTGCTGGCCGATGGACTTCGAAAAATTCAGCTTCGGATCGAACGATGTCGGATTCTGGAATTGTGGGTTACTGGTCTGGCGTCCGAGAGAGGTCGCGAAGCCGCTGATGGTCTGGGTGTTGAGACCGCCGGTAAGATTCGACGAGGTCGGCAGGCCCTGAAAGCCCCCAAACATAGATGCAAGGCTGGCCCCGCCGAGATAGGGCGGTTCCTTGCCCGCCAGAACGTGAGTGAACCCGAATCGCGCTTCGAGGATCGATGATGCGTTGACCGTCCAGGTGTAGCCGATCGAAGCGTTCTGATCGGTAGTGTGGATGTAACCGTTACCGTCGCCGCCCGAGGGCCCGGTGAGATCCGGCGCAAAATACTGCAGGTCCTTACGCTGGCTGAAGCGAATGAAGGCCGACATGTGGTCATTGATCTGATCGTCGATCTTAGCGTCGTACTTATCGCTGTAATCCTTGATCAGGAGCAAGGCTTCGTCATTGCTCGAACGGCTCGTGGGAGCTCCCGCGTTGACCGGAGGCAGGTTGCTGAGCGCATAAGCCGCGAACGGATTCAATTGCGCGATCGGGATCTGCGTGCCGGCGGGATAAACCTTTTGGGTTATGGGGTCAACAACGCTCACCGGTAGAATTCCTTGCCGGTCTGTCATGCTCGGGATCGAATCATAGTTGAGATAATCCTGCAATTGGCGGTAGCCTTCGTAGTCAACGAACCAGAACAACTTGTTCTTGATGAATGGTCCGCCAATCGCGGCGCCGAACTGATTGCGCTGTAGCGTCGGCTTGTAGAGCAACGGAGTGAATTGAAAGCCGTCCGCGTTCAGAACGGTATTGCGCAGAAAATCATAAGCGGTTCCATGAAAAGCATTGGTTCCGGATTTCATCACCGCATTCACCACCGCCCCGCCCACGCGTCCATATTCGGCGCTGTAATTGGTGGTGATTACTTTGAACTCGGCGATGGCATCGGGCGACGGCTGCACGGTCTGCGACGAATATCCCTGATTGCTGGTGCCGTACATATTGTTGTCCAGACCATCCAGCAAGAAATTGTTGTATGTGCTGCGCATACCATTCACGTTGAACGAACCCTCGCGAGGCGTGCCGCTGGGCCCGAAAGAAACAGCGATGGGCGACTTAATCACGTTGGTGGAGAGCAGCGCCAGGTCCGCGTAGTTGCGGCCGTTCAAAGGCAGCTCGACGATCTGCCGGGTGTTGATCACTTGGCCGTGCTCGCTGGTATCGGTTTCAAGAGCGGAAGCGGCTCCAGTGACATTCACGGATTCGGCAACGTTTCCTACCTGAAGTGTCAGATCCACGCGCTGGCGGGCATTCACGTCCACGGCGATATCGGCGGCGACTGCCTTCGAAAATCCAGCCGCCTCCGCGGTAACAGTGTACCTGCCTACCTTGACTTGAGAGAACAAAAAATTACCGTCGTCATCACTCGTCGTTTTGGCCTCGATTCCAGTTTCCTGATTGGTCAAAGTGACGGTGGCCTTTCGGATCACGGCACTCTGCGTATCGCGGATTGTTCCTAGAACTTCGGCTGTCTCGAACTGCGCGAAGCAGGGCGCAATTCCGAGGAGACACAAATATACTGTCGTAAAAAGTTTCATGAGGAGACTCCCTCGTGAAGGCTATCACCTGAAAAATTCGGAAGCGTGTCGGTGAAATGACGAATCCGTTACGGAGTCCTAACCGGTCATGCAGCTTCGGGAGCACACTTCCGAATCACTTCTACCGAGCAAGGCGCATGTAACGCTACACCCTCGGAGACGCTGCCCAACAGAAACCGGTCGACTCCACGCCGGCCGTGCGAACCCAGCACGATCAAGTCGGCGCCCCACGCCTGCGCCTCTTCGAGAATCAGGGTCTTTGGCCCGGTCAGGAGCACGGAGATGCTATCGGACACTTCCAGGCCGGCAGCCGAAAGGGTTTCCTTCGCCGAATCCACAGCGGCCTGTGATTTCGTCATCGCCTCTTCCCGGAGTGACTCCATCAGCGCGGCGTCCACAAACGGCGGTTCGAAAAGCGCGCGGGTGGTGGGTAGAGTCAATTCGACGACGTTCAGAACCCGGACCTCGGTGCCCGCCGGCCAAGGACGCTCAGCGATTGAACGGGCGGCCTGAACAGAGCAATCAGAGCCATCGGTGGCCAGCAGGATGCCCCTGGCTCGGGCTCCGGTCGTGCCCGGGGTTTTGGGCCGAACGATCTCCACCGAGCAGGGTGCATATCGCAGCACGGCAGAAGCAACGTTACCCAAAAGGTACGTCGTGATTCCGGAGACTCCATGGGAACCGACCACGACAAAATCAACGTCTGCGCTCCCCGCGCTATCCAGGATCACCGTTCTCGGGTCTCCGCCGCAAACTTCGCCTCTAGCCTCCAGGCCTTTGGCGCGGAGCTGCACGACGGCGGCGTCCACCATCGCTTTTGCGTGGCGCGGAGCTTGTTCGGCGGCTTCCGAGGTCGTCCACAAGTGTGGGGGCTCGACCACCGAGAGTACATGAACCGACGAGCCGCGGGGCCAAGGGCGTGCCGCCACTTCGTCCAGAGCGGCCTGACTGGCCGAAGATGCGTCCATCGCTAACAGCATTTTCATTGGAGAAATCCTCCTAGATGCTGATCACCGGGCATGGCGAGTCGCGCAGAATCCCGTAGGCGTTCTGCCGCAAATGCCCGCCGACGCCGGAGCTGTCATGCCGTCCAATGATCAGCAGATCCGCGGCGAATGCGCGCGCGACATCCGCCACCACTTTCGCCGGGTCACCCGCCTCGATCTCCACTGAGGCTTTCGTGCCGCAACTGGTCTGCAACGTGGCGATTCTGCTTTTGGCCTCCGCCGCGAGAGACGCGACGAACTCGGTATCGAAATAACGTCCCGGGAGGCCGCCCTCCGCCACCGGAATCGCATGCACGATCCGCAGGTCCGCCTGATATTCGCCGGCCAGAAAGGCTCCCCACCTTAACAGGCACGCGCTTTGATCCTCCAGATCGATTGCGCAGAGCACCCTGCGGCAAGTGATCTCTTCGAGAGCGGGCGCCTGTTCCGAATGGACGTCGGTCCAGACAGGGCATTCCAGGTCATGCAGCACTTTGGCGGTGACCGATCCGAGTAGCAGTCTGCGATAAAGACCGAACCCATGGGTGGGCATCATAACGAGATCAGGCTGCCAGGAACGGGCGCTGTCAATGATCTCCCGGGCGGCATCCTGTCCCACCACGCACGTCCGAAGCGTGGTGAAATACTTGAGCTCATCCGCCAGGAATCCATCCAGTTGTATTTGGCGGGCTGGAAGCAGCTCGTCCGCCAGCGTGTTCGTGCCGTTCTCAACCACGTGCAGCAACATGATTTCCGCGTCGAAACGGCCGGCCAAGAACTCTACGTAATGTGCCGCTCCGATGGATCGCGCTGAAAAATCCACCGGGAAAAGGATTTTTTTGATGGTGGGCATACTTTCGACCTCAGCTAGTTACCTGCACGCGGCAGGCCAGCTCGATCAAACCGCAAATTGGACAAGAAGGACGTGACGTTCGCGATTTGACCCGATTTAAGTGGGTTATTTCGCGGCTGCCAATCGTGGCAGCAAACGTGCCATGATTGCCCTTATGAAAATCCTCATGGCCACGGACGGCTCGCGCGACTCCGCCGTCGCTCTGCGAACCGCAGTGCGTCTATTAATGCCCGCCGAACGAACTCTCGACATTCTGTGCGTGGCGCCGCGCTTCGCGAAGCGGCCAGGAGGGAATGGACTCAGAGAGGAGTATGAAAGGCGAATCCTGCGGCAAATCACCCAAATACTGGAGCGCGCCAGAGCCAGTGTCGCCAGTCATGCCGGCAACGTGAACCTATTGACCGAAATCGGTTCGCCGTCCGCAGCGATCGTGAATCGGGCGGAGGAATACGATCTCACCGTGATCGGGGCGAAGGGCGGCGGGTCCACTGCCGGCCTCGGCCCGGTGGCCGCCCGGGTGGTTGAACACGCGCTCGGGCCTGTCTTGGTCGCACGCGAGTCGCGCCGAGAGGACGGCCTGCGCGCGTTGATCGCGGTGGATGGTTCTTCGGCATCGCTCGAGGCGATCGAGACGTTCCGAACGCTCTTCGACCTGACCGGCGCCGAAGTTTGCCTCATGCACGTGGCTGAAACACCCTGGATTCACCTCGGCCTGGAGGACGAATGGGAAACCTACGACGAGGAAGACAAAGAACAGAGTGAGGCGGGGGTTTTCGAGAAAGAGATGGTGCGCGAAGGCGACACTATCATTGAACAGGCGCGCGAGGCGCTACGCTCCACTCGAATCTCGGTCACCACCATAATCGACGAAGGGAACCCCGCCGACCAGATCCTGAGCGAGGCCGATCGCGGCCAGTATGACCTGATCGTGGTGGGCGCCGTGGGCACTCGCGATCTGAAACATTCCATGCTCGGCAGCGTCTCCGCGAAGATCGCCCGGAACGCTTCCGCATCGGTGCTGATCGTGAGGGAATCGGAATAACCACTCACGGTCGCCGGCTGTTGCCTATACCGAGCCGCGCGCGTCAGCAAGCGGTTTTTATGCTACTTGTGGGCCTTCGGATGAGCGCGATCGTAGACCGCCATCAGATCCGTCAACGAGACTTGAGTGTACTTCTGCGTGGTGGATAGGCGTGCGTGGCCCAGCAATTCCTGAATGGCGCGAAGATCGGCGCCGCTGGCGAGCAAATGCGTGGCGTACGCGTGCCGCATGCTGTGCGGATGAAGCGAGGCATCGCCCGCGATCATTCGCGCATAAAACTTCACGATCTCCCGCACGCCCCGATCGGAAAGGCGGGTTTTTCGGCAATTGATGAAGAGTGCCCGCTCAGCCGGACGGGCTGGCCGAACGGGCAGATATTTTTCCAAAGCGGCAGCCGCCTTCGAACCGTACGGGACCTGCCGTTCCTTGCGGCCTTTCCCCCGGACGCGAATCCAGCGCTCGCTGCTATCGAAGTCGTCAAGATTCAGGCCGGCAAGTTCGCTGACACGGAGGCCGCAACCGTAGAGCAATTCGAAAATCAAAAGGTCGCGTTCCGGATGCGGCTTCTCGAACTGATCGGCCGCAACCCCGTCCACCAGCGCGTTCGTCTGCTCGGCATTTGGAACCAGCGGTAATCGTTGGGGTGCTTTAGGCGTTCGCACCAGGCGAGCCACATTGGCCGGGACAGTCCCTTCGCGCAGTAAAAATTTGAACAGGGAGCGGACTGCGGCCAGTTTCCGCCGGATCGAGATCACGCTCAGCTTGAGGTCATAGAGTTTGCCTAGCCACTCGCGCAGTTGTAGCGCGGTAATTTGATCCGGAGCAGGCGGCTGCGCGCCGGGCGGCGAAAAATAGCAAACGAATTGCTCGAGGTCCGACGCGTAATTGCGCAGCGTGTGCGGGGAAGCATTTTGACGGCGCAACTCCGCGAGATAGCGGGACACCGCGGATCCCAACTCAAAGACTGCTTGCGGCGTGGGCATACAGATGCTGATCGAGAGCAGCCAACGCCCGGCGGCACACTTCCTCGTGGCGCCGCTGCCGGTCGCGAGGCGGCTGCTCGAGTTTCGGCAGCAGATCGAAAGTGATATTCGCCGGCTGGTAATTCGCGGGATCGGCTCCGGACACGTAAGCGCAAAGCGAGCCGATGGCGGTCTCGCGGGGAAATGCCTTCACGGGTTCGCCGCCGGCGAGCGCTATCGCCGCGCGTCCGGCCGCCAGACCCGTGGCGATCGACTCGACGTAACCCTCCACGCCGGAAATCTGTCCCGCGAAAAAGATGGTGGGAGCCGCGCGCAACTGGAGCGTCGAACTGAGGAGCGCGGGCCCGTTAATGTAGGTGTTCCTGTGTACCTGACCGTAGCGGAGGAACTCCGCGCCTGCGAGCCCTGGAATCAGCCGCAGCACCCGCGCCTGCTCTCCAAAACGCATGTGGTTCTGAAAGCCCACCAGATTATAACTGCCGGCCCGCGCATTCTCCTGACGGAGTTGAACCACCGCGTACGGGCGCCGTCCGGTGCGGGGGTCGGTCAGCCCCACTGGTTTCATGGGGCCGAAGCGCAGTGTATCGCGCCCGCGGCGAGCAAGCTCCTCAATCGGCAGGCAGGCTTCGAAATAGCGCACCTGATCCTGGTCGATGTGCGCCGGGACTGACTGAGCCCCAATCAAGGCCTCGAGAAATGCTTCGTATTCATCCTTGTTGAACGGGCAGTTCAGGTAGTCGTCCGTGCCGTCAATCGATTTTCCGTACCGCGAAGCGCGAAACGCAATAGAAGTATCCACCGATTCGGCCTCGACGATCGGACTGATGCTGTCATAGAAGAACAGGCGCTCCGATCCGGTGATGCGTGCAATTTCGCGTGCCAGGGCATCCGAGGTCAGCGGGCCGCTGGCGATGATCCAGATCTTTTCCGGATCGAGCGCCGTCACTTCTTCACGGCGAACCTCGATGGCGGGGTCGGTTTCGATCGCGCGAGTAATTTCGGCGGAGAAGAGTTCGCGATCGACGGTGAGTGCGTGACCCGCCGGCACACGTGTGCGGCCTGCCGCGCCAATCAAGAGAGATTTCAGACGGCGCAGCTCTTCCTTGAGGAGCCACGGAGCGGTATTTTCCTGCTCGCTCTTGAGCGAGTTACTGCACACCAGCTCCGCGAGAGCGCCGGTTTGGTGAGCCGCGGTCGCGCGCTCGGGCCGCATCTCGTAAAGCACGGCGCGTCCTCCAGCCCGAGCCACCTGCCATGCGGCTTCACATCCGGCCAGGCCGCCTCCGATAATATGGATATCAGACAAATGCGTCCTGTAACCCATCGTCACACGAACACGTCTGAGGCGTAGGTTCTTCCTCGCGGGACTTGGAGATCACACTGAATAAGTATTTCATGAAAGCAACACGAAGCTGCGGATTTGCGTCGGTTCTCTTCGCGGCACTTTTACCCGGACAAGTCGTCCAGCAATACACCATTTCGACGATCGTGGGCACTCAGGGAACCCCCGGCAGCCCGGGCGGGACGGTGGGAGACGGCGGGCCTGCCAACATGGCTAACCTGGATCTGCCGTTCGCCGTGGTATCCGCTGGAGGGAACCTGTACATTGCTGACGAGGCCGATAATCTCATCCGCCTCGTATCGAAGGGAAATATTTCCTCGATTGCGGGCGTCGGGACCACGGGTTATACCGGCGACAACGGTCCCGCGACCCAGGCTCAGCTTGACTCGCCCTCCGGAATCGCGGTGGATGGCAGCGGCAACGTTTACGTTGCGGACACGGCCAACAACGTGATCCGTTTTGTGACGCAGGCTACTGGAAAAATCAGCACGATGGTTTACCCCGGGAATACGCTCTTCCCCGGAAGCTTTACGCTGCCTTCTGGGCTGGCGATGGATTCTTCCGGGAATCTCTACATCTCTAACACTGGCACCAACCAGGTCTACAAAGTCACGAACCCGCTACCCCTCACGCCGCAGCAAGGCATGACTTGTCTCGCAACCCCGACCGCTACGGGCTGTCCAGTGGTCACGCTGATCGCCGGCGATGGCCAGGAGCCGGGCGATTACCTTGGCGATGGCGTAAAAGCCACCGCCACCGAGCTCAATAATCCGGAAGGAATCGCGGTGGACAAGGCTGGAAACGTCTACATCGCCGACTCGCAGAATAATCGGATTCGGATGGTGTCCGCTGTGACCGGCATCATCACCACCGTGGCAGGGAGCGGGTTTAACGCGGGATTCGGAGGGGACGGGGGACCAGCCACGTCGGCTCTGCTCAATCACCCGGAAGGCGTCGCCGTGGACGCAGCCGGCAACATTTACATCGCGGACGAATTCAACTACCGGATTCGAAAGGTATCGAACGGAATCATCACGACCATCGCGGGCAATGGCAGATCCGGCTACACGGGCGATGGAGGTGTGGCGACCAGCGCTCAGCTTTTCTTACCCGGGTGCGTGGCGACGGATTCCACGGGCAATGTCTACGTCTGCGATACGCAAAACGACGTCATCCGGCAGCTTACTCCGATTGCTCTGCCGGTTCCTGCGTTGAGCGCCGTCGAGAACTCGGCGACGGGTGGGGTCCGGGATACGACGCACGCAGTCGCGCCGAATTCCTTCATCTCCATTTATGCTTCGAATATAGGAACGAGCAGCTCGCCGGCCGCTGGCCTGCCCTTCCCGAGCTACAGTTTCCCAAGCTCTCAAGGTGTTCAGGTGCTGGTGAACGGAACTCCAGTCCCAATCTACGACGTGACCGTGACTTCGTCTTTCAGCTTGATCAACACTGTCATGCCTTCAAACTTGCCCACTACAGGCACCGCTACGATTACGGTACAAACGCCTGGAGGCTCCAGCCAGACCACGGTTGCGTTAGCACCGGAGGATGTAGGCATCTTCCGGTTGTCGGCGGACCCGGCCCATCCTTCCAATGGAGCTGTGCTCGAAGCCGGCAAGTCATGGCTCGTCATGCCCGCATCTACGGCTGCCGCATACGGATTGCCGGCGTGCACGGGACTGGCAAACAACGCGAGCTGCGGTCAGCCTGCGAATCCTGGCGATAACATTTCGATTTACTTCTCGGGCGGCGGTCTAGCGACTCCCAATGCCAATCCTGGGGGCAGTCCGGTGCCCACTGGTCAGGTGGCGCCGGCAAGCGGAACCCCCCTTTATGAGCTGGTTCAAATGCCAACGGTCACCATCGGTGGCTTGAGCGCGCCGGTTGCCGCGGCAATCGCTCCAGGTACAGGGTCGGAATATCAGATCAACACCACGATTCCGGCTGGTGTGCAGGCTGGGGACAAAGTTCCCGTCGTTGTCACCATCGGAAACAGCTCGGATACCGTGACGATCGCTGTAAATTAGCGCTAGGACTGTTCGCGGTGCTCGCCGAACACGCGGCGCAGCCGGTCGGAGATTTCTCCCACGGTTGCGTACGCCTCGGAAGCGGCGAGAATCCTAGGCATCAAGTTGTCCGAGCCGCGTGCCGCATGCTCGAGTTCCTCGATACATTTCTCAACCGTGGCTGCGGACCGCGAGGTACGAAGCTCGCGTAAGCGCCGCACCTGGGATTGCTCGAGAGCGGGGTCCATCCGGAACGTCACCAGGCGATGTTCTTCCGCCTGCCGGAAACGGTTCACGCCCACTACGACCGTTTCGCCGGACTCCACCGATTTTTGAAACTCGTACGCTGCGTTCTGAATTTCGCCCTGGATATAGCCATTTTCAATCGCCGCGAGAGTTCCTCCGAGCGCATCAATCCGGTCCAAATATGCCTGCGCGCCGCGTTCAATTTCGTCGGTCATTTGCTCGACCGCAAAGCTTCCGCCCACCGGGTCCGCCACGCTGGTGACGCCCGTTTCGTGCGCGATGATCTGTTGGGTTCTTAGAGCCAGTCGCGCGGATTCCTCAGTGGGTAGACCAAGCGCTTCATCGCGCCCGTTGGTGTGCAAGGATTGCGTCCCTCCCAGTACTGCAGCCATGGCCTGCAACGCCACGCGAACAACGTTGACGTCCGGCTGCTGCGCTGTCAGAGTTGAGCCGCCAGTTTGTGTGTGAAACCGCAGCATCATCGATTTCGGATCGCGCGCGCCGAACCGATCCTTCATAATTCGAGCGTACAGACGACGGGCCGCGCGATACTTCGCAATCTCTTCCAGGAAATGATTGTGCGCGTTGAAAAAGAATGAGAGCCGCGGAGCGAAGGCGTCGATCGTGAGCCCGGCCTTCAAAGCGGCTTCGATATAGGCGATGGCATTCGCCATCGTGAACGCGACTTCCTGAATAGCGGTCGAGCCGGCTTCGCGAATATGATAGCCGCTGATCGAGATGGTGTTCCATTCGGGCAATTCCGCGCCAGCCCAGGCAAACAGGTCAGTGATGATGCGCATTGCCGGGCGCGGCGGGTAGATGTAAGTTCCGCGAGCGATGTACTCCTTCAGAATGTCGTTCTGGATGGTGCCGGAGAGCTTGCGAAGGTTCGCGCCCTGGCGCCGGGCCACCAGGACGTAGAAGGACAAAAGGATCGAAGCCGTCGAATTAATGGTCATCGACGTCGTGATTTGATCCAGACGTATGCCCTCGAACAGACGCTCCATGTCGGCGAGCGAGCAGATCGCGACGCCTACTCTCCCGACTTCCGAGGAGGCGAGCGGATGATCGGAATCGAGCCCCATCTGGGTAGGGAGGTCGAAGGCTACCGAAAGGCCCGTGTTCCCTTGTGAAAGGAGGTAACGGTAGCGCCGGTTACTCTCTTCGGCTGTTCCGAAGCCGGCGTACTGGCGCATGGTCCACAAGCGGCTGCGGTACATATCCGGATAGATCCCGCGTGTATAGGGGTACTGACCGGGTAACTCACTCATGAGCGTGAGATCTTCCGCGCTCGAAAGAACGAGGATATGGCGAAATAAAACATGAGCGCCGCAAAGGTGACCGAAAACGCGACCCGCACGAAGCTCTCTCCATCGCCCTGAAAGTTCCGGATGGTGCGGACCGCGGACGGTATGGGCAAGATCCCCAGAACCGCGAAAAGGAACCCAATCACCTGATTCCAAAGCACGTGCAGGGGGCGAACGACTTCTGGCACGACATGCTGTAGAAACTGGCGAACCGTTTGGACCATATGGGTGGTCACATTCATGCTAACAAACACCGGGTATAACGAATACAGAGTACGCGCAATCGTGCCGATAGAGAGTTAGGAGGCAGTCCGCGGTTGCAAATGGATGGTTGCCGCAGGCATCAGGTGATATGCTGAAGGTGGCCTCGGCGCGGCATGGCGCGGAGGTTTTGGCCAGGTGCTTCACGAGGCGTGCAGGATGCGCTCGGAGCGACAGAAAGAGGGAACCACTTGGAAGATAAACTGAAGGACCTCATGCAGGAACTGGGGAACGCGATTAACGAGTCCCTCTCCGATTCCGACCGTATAGCCGCGGCTATCGGCGAAATCAAGCGCGCGGGCTACGACGTGTTCCTAGTCCTCGAGGCGACCATCGGTTTCAACAAGCGTGAAGACGCTGAAGAGGCGGAAGATGGCGAAACGATTGAACTTGGCTCTCAGCCCGAGTCCGGCCGCCGTAAGGTTGGCAAGATCAAACTCACCACGCAAGACCAGAAGTTTCTGCGCGCGCTAAAGATTTCGGTCGACGAAGAGGGCCGGTAGGTCCTCAGTCGGGAATAACCCGGTCCGCAGCCAGCCGTTCCAAAGCGGCTGCATCCAATCCAAGCAATTCCACGAGCGCGTCGCGAGTGTGTTCACCGAGTCCGGGTGCGCGCCTGGGAACGAATCCCGGAGTCGCCGAGAGCTTCACCGGCGGGCCAGTAACACGCGTATTTTCGACGGTTGGAAACATGTTGCGAGCGGTGGATTGTGGATCCGCGACCACCTCCGCGAAATTCCGTACCGGAGTACAGGGAATTCCGCGCCCGCGCAGTCTCTCAAGCCAGTAAGCACTCGTTTCAGAGCGGAAGAGCCCTTCTAGAAGAGGTTCTAAGATCGCGCGGTTCTTCACTCTTAATCCATTGCTCGCGTAGTCAGGGTCCGAAGCGAGTTCCGGGCGGCCCATCGCTAGGCAAAATTCCTGCCACAGTTTCTGGCTTGCGACCGCAATAACAATCTCGCCGTCCTGAGTTGGAAAGCCACGATAGGGAACGATCGTGGCGAAACTGGTCCCCCACGGCTTCGGAATGACGTCCGAGCCGAGGAAATAAGCATAATTCGACGACATGGCTGAGATCATCGAATCCAGCATGGCCACATCGACGAATTGCCCCGCGCCGGTGCGGTTGCGGGCTTCGAGGGCGAGCAGGATTCCGATCATCGCGAACATCCCCGCGGTAACATCGGCAACGGAGTGGCCGCAGCGCACCAGTTCGCCGTCCTCGACGCCGGTCACACTGATTAAGCCGCTCGAAGCTTGGACTATCAAATCCATCGCGGGATCGTCGCGTGACGGGCCGTTCTGTCCATAGCCTGAGATCGAACAATAGATCAGCCGCGGGTTGCGCGCCTGGGCCTGCGGATAGCCGAGCCCGAGCCGCTCGAACGTGCCCGGCCGCATATTTTCGATCAATACATCGGCGTGCTCGATCATGTCGAGACACAGCGCGAGACCCTCGGGTTTTTTCAGATCGATCGCGAGACTCCGTTTACCGGCGTTGATCCCGATAAAGAAGGAGGCGTCGACGCCCGTAAACGGCGGTCCCCAGGTCCGACCAATATCGCCGCCATCGGGCGGCTCGATCTTGTACACCTCGGCCCCGTACTGAGACAACAACATCGTGCAATAGGGCCCGGCCAAGGCATGGGAAAAGTCGAGGACGCGGATGCCCTCGAGAGGGGTTGACATTACGGCTAGGATAGCGCGCCGATTGTATGTACCTTCGGTGCGGCAGTGCGCTAAATCTTGGATGCTGACGATGGCGTGGGTCTTTAAAGCCGAGCCCCGTCCTAGCCTGAGTAGTCCTTTGTAGTGAGTTCAGTCCATTGGGATAACGGCCTGTCCGCTCTCGCGGAGTTCGCTCAGTGAGCGGTCAATGCCGTTTTTCGGGAGACCGAGAGCCTTCAGCCAAGATGCAATGTCTTGTTCAGAACTCATGAGAGCGGGCGCGAAGCCAGCCTTCTCCTGATCCGTCGCAGCGCGTTGGTACTTCCCGTCAGGCGTCCTTGTGATCATGATCGTCTTCATGCCACCAATTTAAACATCGGCTGAGGTGACGCGTATTTCTTGTGGACATTCGTTGTCGTCGAAATTCCCTGGATGCAAGTTCGCCAGGTTCCGATCGGGTAGAATGGCACCATCAGTGCAGCAGGCCACCGGTAAGGCCGCGTGTGAGGATTCGCACGAGGCGTACCTGGCGATTGAGCGCTTTCTCAAAGCCAGTAAGCAGCCAGTTCTCATGGAACCGGGCGAGGACCCGCTTCCCATCGCACCCGATACCTTCGCGCTCCATTGCCGCGGCAATATCGTCACTATCGAATGCTGGAGCGCCACTCGAAACCTGGTCCGGCGCGCCCAGGGCGTTCGTCTCGAGCGGCGCGGTTGCGTCGAACTGGTGGTCGAGCGCTTCGGAGGGCGGGCTGGCAGCCTCATGCTTTTCGATATGGCCGATCCGTCGAATCATGATGCCGATCGCCGCAGCGCACGGCTCAAGTTCAGAGAGCGTTTCCGGCGATCTCTGCGACGCCAGTTCACGGATTGGCGGTTAGTCGAGCTCAGCACGGAGCCAGACTTACATCACACCTTGTCGCCCAGCTATCCGAGGGCGTTTCTGCGAAAAGGCGCCGCAGGCATGGCCGCGATCGGC
>JBEKBK010000002.1:0-57896 GCA_050015435.1 Bryobacteraceae bacterium | reverse complement strand
GAATACCCATGCGCCGCTTAATCTCCCCGGCACACTTTCCACGGCGGAACATTGAGACCAATCGAGGGTCGACATTGTTCCAGCCTCCTTTCTTCAGATTAACCCGCCCAGCGCTCCTAGACTGGGGCGGCCGTCACGGTCAGCGGCAGTCCGTTTCCCCCCTGGTAATCTGTAGGTGATGCGGCTACCTCTGTTCGGTTTGCTGGTTCCGGCCCTTCTTGCAGGTCAATCCCTTCAGGATTTTGAAAAAAAAGTCACCGAGTTCACCCTCGCGAACGGGTTGCACTTTTTGATCATTGAACGGCACGAAGCGCCCGTTGTTTCTTTCCACACTTTTGCGAACGTGGGTTCGGTAGACGATCCGAGCGGCGAAACCGGGATCGCCCATATGTTCGAACACATGGCGTTCAAGGGAACCCAAACCATCGGGACCAAGAATTGGCCCGAAGAAAAAAAGGCGCTGGATGCGATCGAGGTGGTCTACGATCGCCTGGACAACGAACGCAATAAGGGCTTTCGTGCCGATCCGAAAAAAGTTGAGGCCCTCGAAGCCGAAGTCAAAGCGGCGATTGCCAAAGCCGACACCTTCGTCGAGCCCAATGAGTACGACCGCATCGTCGAATCCAACGGCGGCGTCGGAATGAACGCCAGCACCGGCGAGGATTCCACGAATTATTTCTACAGCTTTCCTTCGAACCGTTTGGAATTGTGGTTCCTGCTCGAATCATCCCGTTTCGCTCAGCCCGTGTTCCGCGAATTCTACAAGGAACGCGACGTGGTTCGCGAAGAGCGGCGCATGCGCGTCGAGTCGAGTCCGCAAGGGAAACTGGTCGAGGCGTTGCTGTTCACGGCGTTCGCGGCGCATCCTTATCGAGTGATGCCGGGCGGGTGGGCGAGCGATATCGACGATTTCCGCCGCACCGAAGCCGAGAAATTCTACAAGACGTACTACACGGCGGGGAACATCACCCTTGGGATCGCGGGCGATGTGAATCCGGCGGAGGCAAAGCGCCTGGCCGATAAGTATTTTTCGCGCCTGCCCCGGCGGCCCCTTCCGCCGCGGGTGCGGACCGTGGAGCCAGTACAGGAAGGCGAGAAGCGCGTGGCTGTCGAGTCGCCCGCGCAGCCGCTCACGATCATCGCGTATAAGCGACCCGATCAATATTCTAAGGACGACGCCGTCATGGACGTGTTGAGCGAAGTGCTTTCCGGCGGACGTACCGGCATCCTCTACAAGGAGCTGGTGCGCGATAAAAAGATCGCTCTGGCCGCGGAGAGCGGCGCCACCTTCCCCGGCGGCAAATACCCCTCGCTGTTCTTGTTCTTCGTTATTCCATCCTCGGGCCATACGGTTGAAGAGAATGAGAAAGCCGTCCTCGATGTCATCGCGCGCGTTCAAAAGGAGAAAGTGGATGTCTCCGCGATCGATCGCATCAAAACCAAGCTGCGCGCGGAGCTCATTCGCAAGCTGGATAGCAACTCCGGCTTGGCTTCCGAATTGTGCAGCTATTACGTCAATTTTGGCGATTGGCGCAAGCTGTTCACCGAGCTCGATGACTATGACCACGTCACCGCGGACGATGTGCAGCGCGTGGCGAAGACTTACTTGATCGATACAACGCGTACGGTCGCGTATACGTACGCTCCGAAAGAAGGAGGCGCAAAGTGAAGCTGAAGCGCAAAGGGTGCGGCGCGCACCCCCAAACCAGTCATGAACTGTTTCGCGCCGCACTCCGTTTTGCGCGAGTTCCTCAGAAGATACTCGCGGTTGCCCTTCTTGTTCCAATTTTGAGCCTGGCCCAGGCACAGCCCGCCGCCGCGCCAGCAGCGCCTTCCGCGGCCTCCGCGCCTCTGCCTTCTTACAAGGATCTGAAGTATCCGCCGCTGAAGCAGGTCAAGATTCCTGAGCCGGCGACCTTCACATTGTCCAATGGGATGCGCATTTTCTTATTGGAGGATCACGAACTACCGCTGATTCGCGGTGTCGCGATGGTGCACACCGGCAACCTGTTTGATCCTCCGGATAAAAAAGGCCTGTCGGAGCTGACTGCTTCGGTCTTGCGCTCCGGCGGTATTAAGGCGAAGACCGGCGATCAGATCGATGAGGAACTGGAGAACATCGCTGCATCGGTCGAAAGCAGCATGGACGAGACCAGCGCGAGCCTCAACTTCTCCGCGTTGAAGGAAACCTCTGACAAAGTGATGGAAATCTTTCGGGACGTGGTGAGCCAGCCGGAATTTCGCCAGGATAAGCTCGATCTGGCGATTTCGCAGGCCCGCAGCGCGATCTCCCGGCGTAATGACGACCCCGGCGATATCCCGGATCGTGAATTGATGAGAATCCTGTACGGCCCGACCACGCCTTATGGATGGCAAATGGAGTACGAGGACCTGAATCATATCCATCGCGACGATCTGGTTCAGTTTTATCGCCGATACTATTTCCCCAAGAACATCATGCTTGCGGTGTACGGCGATTTCTCCGCGCCGCAGATGAAAGACAAGCTCGAGCAACTGTTCGCCGGCTGGACCGTTGAACAGCCCGCCGTGCCCCCGTTCCCGCCGGTAACCGCGAAACCTGCTCCCGGCATCTATCTCGCCGAAAAAGCGGACGTCACTCAGACGTTCTTTTCAATCGGACAATTGGGCGGCACGCTACGGGACAAAGACTATCCAGCGCTCGAAGTAGCGTCGAACATTTTGGGACAGGGGTTCAGCAGCCGCCTGGTGTCGGAGATTCGAACCAAGCTCGGGTATGCGTACAACATCGCCTCGGTGTGGTCGGCGAACTACAACCATCCGGGTACGTTCCGCATCGTTGGCAGCACGAAGTCTACCTCTACCACGGAGACCATCGAAGCGATTCGCAAGGAGGTCGACAAACTCCGAACCACCGAGGTGACCGAGCGCGAGTTGGAGGAGGCGAAAGAAGAAGTCTTGAACAGCTTCGTGTTCTTCTTCGACAGCCCTTCGAAGACGTTGAACCGCGTGATGCGCTATGAGTACTTCGGCTATCCGAAGGATTTTCTCTTCCAGTACCAGAAAGCCATCGCGGCGGTGACTCGCGCCGACGTGCTGCGTGTTGCGAAAGAGCGGATCCGGCCGGATGATTTCGCTATCGTCGCCGTGGGCAACCCCAAGGAGTTCGGCAAGCCGCTCACATCGCTGGGCAAGGTCACACCGATCGATCTCACGATTCCGGAGCCAAAGTCCGAGGCATCCAGCTCCGGTGCAGCGAAATCGGACGCCGCGAGCGTTGCCCGCGGACGTGACCTGCTGCAACGCGCGCAGAAAGCGGTGGGCGGAACCGATAAAATCGCATCCGTAAAGGACTCAATTCAAGTGTTGGAGATGACGATGAATGGGGGCCCGGCGGGTATGCCGGGTGGCATGAAGGTGAAGCAACAAAACCAATTCATACCCCCCGCCTACTTCCGCCAGGACCAGCAACTACCGTTCGGAAAAATCGTCGCGTATTCCGATGGAAAGAGCGGATGGTTGAATACGCCGCGAGGCACTACCGACATGCCCGCCGCTGTGCTGAAGCAGGCGCAAGACGAGGTCTTTCGGAACTTTTTTCACCTGATTCTTGCGGATCGCGATTCCTCGGTCACGGTGAGCGCGGCCGGGAAGGATACGGTCGAGATTTCCAGCGCGGGCGGTGAAAGCGTCAAGGTGGAATTCGACGAATCCACAGGGCTGCCGCTTCGCGAAATCTATCGCCAGGCCGGAATAGGCGCTCCGCCGGCCGACGTAGAAGAGAGCTTCACGGACTGGCGTGAGGTGGATGGAGTCAAGGTCCCATTCAAACTTACGATTCAGCAGGGTGGCAAGCAGATGGCGGAAGCTGTCGTCGAGGAATACAAATTTAACACCGGCCTAAAAGTGGAGGATCTGAGCAAGAAGCCCTAGTAAGAAGATTTGAGCCGCAGATGAACGCGGATGAACGCCGATAAGCCAATTGTTTACAATCAGCGTTAATCCGCGTTCATCTGCGGCAAATTAAGTGTTCGATTATGAAATTGTTTAAAGCGATCTTAATCTGCGCCTCTGTCGCGGCGGCACAGACCCCGGCGGAAAAGCGCGGCGATGAAGTAATCAATGCGGCTGTGGCAGCTGTCGGCGGAGAAAAGTTTCTCAACATGCAGGACCGCACCGAAACCGGCCGCGCCTATTCCTTCTACCGCGAACAACTCTCCGGCCTTTCGATCGCCAAAATCTACACTCGCTACATAACCGTCGCGAAAGGCAGGTCGGGTGAAGACCTGGGCGTTCGCGAGCGCGAAGCTTTCGGAAAGAACGAAGATACGTCGGTCTTATTCACGGAGACCGGCGGCGTGGACATCAATTGGCGCGGATTCAAGGAGCTTCCGCAAGATCGCCTCGATCGCTATCGCGAGACTACGCTGCGGAACGTTTTCTATATTTTCCGCCAACGGCTGCACGAGGCCGGAATGATATTCGAATATCGCGGGAGCGACGTGTTTGAGAACCAGCCGGTGGATATCGTCGACATTACGGATTCCCAGAACCGCGTGGTCACCGTGTATTTCCATCAGTCAACCAAGCTGCCGGTTCGTCAGGTGTACGTGTGGGCCAATCCCGAAACCAAGCAGCGCGACGAAGAAGAGACCCGGTTCTCGCGGTACCGCGACGTCGGGGGAGGCGTGCAGTGGCCTCATGAGATCACGCGGAAGCGGAACGGCGACAAAGTTTACGAAATCTTTTCCGAGTCCGTGGTGATCGATAAGGATCTGACTGACAATCTGTTTACGCTTCCCGGACCGGGCGAGACGACTCAAAAGGCGCCGGTGAAGAAACGGTAGCCGGCTGTCAGAGCAGTACGTGCGACACTAAACGATAGGCCTATGAAGCTACTCCTTTCGGTTGCCTTCTTCGCCTTTCTCACGCGCGGGCAGGCTCCGCCGGCGGTATCCGCCGAGTGGGATATCGCCCAGACGCTGGACTCGTTATCGGCACAGGCCAACCGTCTCAAACCGATCCTGGATCAGTTGACGCCGCAGGCATGGGTAGCGAAGGGCGCTCCGCAGGCGTACGTCACGCAGTGGCAGGGCGCGCAAAACGAGCTGGGATACCTCACCAGTTCGGTGAAGGCCCTGCAAAAGCAGCCGGATCGTTTAACTCTGGCGCTCGACGCTTATTTCCGCCTCCAATCCGTCGAAGGGCGTTTGAATTCCTTGGTCGATGGCGTACGGAACTATCAGAATCCCGCTGTGGGCGACTTGTTGATGGGGGTTCTGGGAGAGAACGCATCCAACCGCGACAAGCTGCGGCAGTACATCACAGACCTGGCGGCCGACAAGGAACAAGAATTCCAGATTGTGGATAAGGAAGCACAGCGATGCCGGGGCCAGGTAAACCGGACCCCCGTGACGCCTAAGAAGACCACTCCCGCTCCGAAGACTACCAATGACTGAAACACTCACCTTCACTTGCAGCATTTGCGGCGAACCCTCGACGGAGATCTGCGTCTACTGCACCAAGGACGCATGTCCGAATCATCGCTGCGAGAAGTGTCTGCGATGCAGCGATTGCTGCCATTGCGAATTGCGGCGCACCCAAGACTAAACATGAGAATCCTGATTGCGATGCTACTATGGGCGACGATGTCGCCCGCAGCGCCGAAGATCCTCGTTCATGGGCATCGTGGTGCGCGCGCCATGCGCCCCGAGAACACCTTGCCTGCGTTCGAATACGCCATCGCAGCCGGTGTGGACGTACTCGAGTTGGATATGGCGGTCACCAAGGACAACGTGATCGTCGTGTCGCACGACCCGTACCTGGAGCCACCGGTGTGCAACGGACCTCAGGCCAAGGCGACCATCCATGAGCTGACCCTTGAACAGGTGCGGCAATGGGATTGCGGCAAGGTTCAGAATCCAGGGTTCCCCAAACAAACTCCGGTGCCCGGCACGCGCATGCCGACGCTCGAGCAGGTATTCGATCTCGCGCCGCGCGGCAATTTCGAATTCAACATCGAGACCAAGAGCTTTCCGGATCATCCGGAGCTGACGCCGCCTCCGGATGAGTTCGCCCGGATGGTGCTGGCGATAGTCCGGAAGCATCATCTGGAACAGCGCGTGATGCTTCAGTCCTTCGATTTCCGAACGCTTGTCGCGATGAAGAAGCTAGCTCCGGAAATTCGCAGGGTGGCGCTGTGGGAAGGCCGGGATCGCGATTTCGTTTCCATCGCCAAGGAAGCCGAAGCGTCGATCGTGTCGCCCGCGTTCAAGCTGGTGAGTCCCGAAAAGGTTCGCGCCGCGCACGCAGCCGGATTGCAGGTGGTCCCGTGGACGGCCGACACCGCTGCTGATTGGGATCGGCTGATCGACGCCGGGGTGGACGCGATCATTACCGACGACCCGGCGGAGTTGATCGCCCATCTTAAAGCGAAGGGATTGCGTTAGACGAGGCTCCGGTAGAGGGTTACATTGAAAATGCAACGATCACGCCGAAGGCAAAGAAAATCCCTCCGAGCAGACGTATCTGAAGACGGAGGGAACGCGACCGCTCGACTCGCTCCGGCCAGTACATATCAAAAAAGAGCCGCCTCGAAGTAGTTCCCTTTGTGGCGCTGCAAGCCAATATAGAAGTCTTGAGAAGCGCACGGGCAGCAAGAGCATCAGGATGCCTAGAGCAAGTAGGATCGTTGGAGCCACAAAGGTGAGGAGGCTGTTCGCCATCGCCTTCATTTTATCCCTTACACAGCTCTTTTTAAACCCATTCTTCGGCGTCTAGCGGGTCGCGAGGTCCGAGAAACGGCTCCGGCAGCAGTAGCTCAAAGACTTTTGGAGTAGCTCACGACCCCGAAGGTCCGCTCCCTGACGGTCACGGCTCGGTAGCCAAACTGAACCGCGACCGTAAGGAAGCGGTTTACGGGCGCTTCTTCTTGGCCGCGCTTGCTGTGGCCTGCTCGATCACCGATTCGCGATTCCCGTTAGCCCACGCGTCCTGGATCTGCTGGTCCGTTAGAGCGGCGACGCGGCCCACCAGGATATAGGCAGGCAAGGCATGTGCCAGCGTCTTCCAGCGGGCCATCTCGATCAGCGAACTGAGTGCACGGTCGCGCAATTGATCGAGCACGGACTCGTCGCGTTTATCGGTAAGGATCTGCAACGCCGACAGCGCCTGGTTCCGATCAGACCAGGACAGCGAGTTCAGCATTTCGATAAACCAGGTGGGCGACACCTTGAGAGTCGAATTCGGCGAGAGTCGCGCCAGCACAGCCATAGCCACCAGGCTGCGCGTTGCGTTCGCGCGCACGCCTGCATCGGCGTCTTTCAGCGCGTATTGGAGGTCATCGATGACATCCGTCTTCTTTTCCGCGTAGGCGATGACGTACGCGGCCGTGGCGCGCTGCTCTTCATCGCCTGACGTTCGCAGCACGTCGCGCAATTCTTTCAGATTGTCATTTGCGAGCGGAATGAACTTCTCCTGAATCGCGCGGGTCCCTGCGTTCGCCGAAAGCAGGTGGCCATGCGTAAGGTCGTCCCGATCCTCTCCCATTCGGACCGCGCCCTGCCAGGCTTGCAGAAACTCCCGGTAGTCATAGGTGATCTCATCCGGCAAGCGAGCATCCCCATCGGGCGGTTCCCGCGGATCGAAATGAGGCGCGCCTTTTTCCTCGATCCCCACGTAGAGAATCGTATTGCCGGCATCGCAGCAGACGGCCTCCAGATGCGATTCGACCACGCCCGGCACGTCATTGATCCGTTCTTCGGTGTCGCCCTTGGACGGCGGTAACGGATCGCCCTCCCGCGCCTGAAGCGCCTGCCGAATCTTCGCTTCGGGGACCTTGTGGAGGCCATAGAACTCGATGATGCCGATCCGCGGCGCTTGCCCCGCAGCTAGACCAGCCAGAATAAGAAACGCGAAAAAGCGCACCATTGTTTGACGCACTGCGGAGACTTCCCGCTACGCCTGCTTTTCGGCCATCGGACCAATCACCGGCAGCACCCAACGCTCTTTGTTATAAGCCTTGTACATCAGCATCAGCCAAAGGAAGAAGCCCCCGAGTCCCACGGCGAGGTGCAGCAGGAAGGCGATGGCAGGGCCTACGAATGCGATGGGTAGCAACATGATGGAGATCAAATTGGCGGCAATGAACGCAGCTAACAGGGCCGCACCGAAAAAGATCGCCTGGAAGGCATGAAAGCGGACGGTGCGGTTGCGGTTATAGGGCTCAAGCACCAGGAACAGCACTCCCGTAAGGATCGTGATGAGATAACACAGCGCAGACGCCATGTTGTCGCTTAGGCCGGCGGCAGTGAATGACGGCGACGGCGAGGGCGCTGGCGAAGGCTGCGGATGTGGAGTGTTCCCTGCGTCGGCCGCCACCGGCGACCCGCACTTCGCGCAAAATTTTCCCGTCGTCTCGGCGCCACAGTTCGGGCAGAATGCCATGTTCCCTCCGGTTCTTGCTTCCCCCTCTATGATGCGCGATTGCCGGCCGTTGTGTCACCATAGGCCATGAACCGGCTTCTGGTTTTGTCGATTCTCACGGCGGCGGCGCTGCCCGCGGCCGAATATAAACTCAAGGCAACTCCCGAGAACATCGCGTGGGGCTATTACTGGGCCGGCGCGAAGCCGGTGTTGACGGTCAAATCCGGCGACATCGTCGAGATTCAGACCGTTTCCGGGAATCCAGAGCGACTCGAAGCAGCCGGTGTGAAACCCGGCGATATCCAACAGGAACTTCGCGACGTTCAGAAAGTCCCGCGAGAGGCTCGGGGACCGGGCGGGCATATTCTGACGGGTCCGGTTGCGATTGAGGGCGCGCAACCAGGGGACGTCCTCGAAGTGCGCATCCGCGAAATCAGGATGAGCGTCCCATATGCATACAACAACTTTCGCACCACGGCGGGATTTTTGCCGGGCGAGTTCGGCGATGCAATGAAGATTATCCCGCTCGACCGCGAGCGCCTCATCGGACATTTTGGGCCGGGAATTGATCTGCCGCTGAAGCCGTTCTTCGGCAGTATGGGTATCGCGCCGCCGGAGTCCATGGGACGAGTCAACAGCGCTCCGCCAGGCATTCATGCCGGCAATCTCGATAACAAGGAGCTGGTGGCAGGCACGACGTTGTTCATCCCGGTTCACGCTCCGGGCGCGTTGTTCGAGGTAGGCGACGGCCATGCGGGAATGGGCAATGGAGAGGTCGATATCACGGCGCTGGAAACCTCGTTAACCGGGGTATTCCAGTTCATCGTGCGAAAAGACATGCATCTCAAGTGGCCGCGCGCCGAGTCGTCCACGCATTACATCGTCATGGGTATCGACAAGGACCTCACGGAGGCAACTAAGATCGCCGTGCACGAAGCCATCGATTTTCTGGTGAACGAGAAAAAGTTGAGCCGTGAAGACGCGTACATGTTGTCGAGCGTGGCAGTCGATTTCGATATTACACAGCTCGTGGACGGTACGGTGGGTGTACACGGGATGATCCCGAAAAATATCTTCAAAGCGGCTAAGTAATGCGCGCAAAACGGAGTGCGGCACGATCCGTTCTGGTCCGGGGTGGATGTGCGCAGCCGCACCCTTTGCGCTTAAGTAATGCGGCAGAATAGTGCATGGAGGCTGCTCATGCGCTATTTCGTGGCCTTATTGTTTTCGGTGGTGCTCGCTGGACAAGCGCCTTTCCACTTTCCGGATCCAGTGGAGCGCCTGGAAGCCACCCTCGCGAAGACTCCGGCAGACGAGAATGCCAGGACCGATCTGCTCCAGCGTTACAGCGGATTGCTCAACAATTCGGAGATGCCTGTTGATCAGGTTTTGCAGGCGCGGCGGCGGCATATTCTTTGGTTGATCGGTCACGCTCCTGACTCGCGCGTGCTGAGGGCGATTCCGGCGACCATCGATCCGATCGGCCCGCCCGCGGACGCCGAGGGATTCGCGGAAGCCGCGGAGCTATGGCGGCAGCAACTGGCGAAGCCCGGTGTCAACGCCAAGATCAACGCGAATGCGGCTTTTTTCTTCCGGGGCGCCGACCGGGCCCGATCCTTCGAACTGATCGATGCAGCGCTGAAGGCTCATCCCGAAGATCCGGATCTCATGCGTGTGCGGGGCGTGCTCGACGCAGTGGCCATGGTGGGAACCACCCGGATCGACAATACGGGTCGTCTCGCGGCCAGCGATCCCGCCCAGCAAAAATCCCCCGAAGCCCGCGCCGCACGCCAGGAGATCGAAAATTCGCCCAACGCACAACTCATCACTGCGGCTGCGGAGCTGCTAACTCAAAATGTTGGCTTCCTGAACCGGGAGGCAGTTCTGGATGAGGATCCGCTGGCACTGGCGGAAAAATGGGCGTTGCGAGCGCGGGACTTGGAACCGGGTAACGCCGGACGGACGGACTTTCTCATTTCGGCCTTTCAGGCGGAGTCCAACGCGTCACTCGACCCCAGAGAAAAGGCGCGATATCTTGAAAAAGCGCTCGCCGCTGCGACCACCGATCCGCAACGAATTAGAGTGTTGCTAAATCTGGCGAACACTGAATTCGAGGCTCGGGACGATGCGGCCGCCGAGCGGGCCGCGCATCAACTTCTTGATCTGGCCGCGGCGAATCCAAGGCTTGGAAATCATGATGATTTGGTTCACGCCGGTCATATGGTTCTCGGACGCGTGGAGCTCGACCGTGGCCAAAAGGAGCTGGCGAAGGAGCAACTCCTGGAGTCGGCTCGTGTCAAAGGCTCGCCTGAACTCCGAAACGCTGGACCAAAGATGCTTCTCGCGCAGGATCTGCTCGACGCCGGTGACCGGGAAGCGGTGCTTCAATACCTGGAATTGTCCCGGGCGTTCTGGACCAACGATGAGGGCAAGCTGGATCGTCTGGTCAAGGCCGTTCAGTCCGGCGGCAAAGACTTGCGGGCTGCGGCGTCCCCGCCACCACGGGCAGGCCAGCCTAAGAAATCTTTCCTGGAGCCGCCCGCACAACTCGCGCCTGCGAACGGCGCGTTGCTCGATATCGATGGGGACCGGAAGGTGACGCTTATCTGGGCGCCGGTCATGGGCGCTGATTCCTACGTCGTCGAGTGGGACTTCCGCGATGCGAAAGGGTGGCAATCAGAACATGACAACGGCCTCGTGCGCGTGATCCCGACGCGAGAGACAACCGTCACATTCGGTTTCACTGTCGGGCGGCAGGGCCGCTGGAGGGTGTACGCGGTAAGCGCCCGAACCGGAGCTGGCAAGACCTCGGACTGGCGCGAGTTTCGTTTCGAGGCGGTGCTGCCGGACCAAGCGGAAGCAGAGCTGGAAGCCGGTGACATTGACGGAGCGGACCGGGATGCGCGACGCCTGCTTCAAATCGCCGAAGGGAACCCTGCCGCGTGGATTTCCGGGGATCTGGCACATGCGGCTCACACCGTTCTTGGGCGTGTTGCTGTGCGGCGCGGCGATCTGAGCGCTGCCAGAGCGCATCTGCTCGCATCGGCACGTATCGAAAACGCACCGGGCGCCAGTTCTTTCGGTCCAAGCATGAATTTGGCGCAAGACCTTCTGGCGGTGGGCGATCGTGAAGCCGTGCTCCAGTATCTAAAATTGTGCCGCTCATTTTGGAAATCCGATCGGGGGCGTCTGGATCACTACGTGGATTTGATCCAGAGCGAAGCCGCGCCTAACCTGCTCTTGCCCTACAGTGGGCAAGGACCTGAACTCGCCGGTGGCAAAGCTCCCGCATTCAAATTGAAGGATCTCGCGGGGAATACGCGAACGCTTGAGGAATTTTCCGGCAGACCCTTGGTCCTCGATTTTTGGGCGACGTGGTGTGGTCCTTGTCTTGAGGAACTCACGGTTCTCGATAAACTGGCTCGATCGGGAGGCCCAGCGGTCCTCGCGGTCAATCTCGGCGAGGATGAGGCAACGGTGCGCGCGTTCGTCGCGAAAAATCCTGTCTCTTTGCCGGTCCTCCTCGGGAATGCGGATGAAATGATTCTCAGCTATCGAGTGTTCACGCTTCCGACTCTCGCCCTGGTCGATCGATCGGGCCAGATCGCGGATTATCGCATCGGTAGCGTCAGCGAAGATGGACTAAGGCAAGTTTTACAATTATTTACAAGATAGGCCGAAGCCCACTTAACGCCGTTAAGTGGATGAAAGGCGTTATGTTGCGCGTGTTCCTGCGCCTCGCTGGCCGTTTTAGCCCAAGAAATCGACGGAACGAAAGGGTAGTCACAAATCGTATATTGGGAGCGTTGGAGGTTAGTTGATGCGCATTCTCACCGTCGCTTTGGCGTGCGCTGCGATTTCATCCGCGGCGTCCACTTCCTCGCAGGTCACGTTCTACAAGGACGTGGTGCCTGTCTTACAGAAGAATTGCCAGGGATGTCATCGCCCTGGCGAAGCCGGCCCCATGTCTTTCATGACCTACGAGAGCACGCGGCCGTGGGCGAAGGCCATCAAGTCCGCCGTAGCCAGCAAGAAAATGCCGCCATGGTTCGCCGATCCGAGCCACGGCAAGTTCGCGAATGATCGCAGCCTTTCGCAAGCCGAGCTGACAACCCTCGTATCTTGGGTCGATGCGGGCGCGCCCGCTGGGGACGCTAAGGAAGCTCCGAAGCCGATCGAGTTTACCGAGGGTTGGGCGATCGGGAAGCCAGACGTGGTCTTCGAGGTGCCGACCGCATTTAACATCCCAGCTTCGGGAACGATCGACTACCAGTACGTGATCATGCATACTGGGCTCACTGAAGATAAATACGTGCAGACCGCGGAGGCTCGCCCCAGCGATCGCGAACGGACCCATCACATTATCGCGTTCATCCGCGAGCCCGGGTCGCGTTGGTTCAAGGACGCGCCTATCGGCGTGGCGTTTGTTCCGGAGAAGGGCAAGGATGGCGCCACCGCGTTCGGCGGTGACTTCCTCGCCGGTTACGCGCCGGGAACGATGCCGGACGTACTGAAGCAGGGCCAGGCGAAGTTACTCAAAGCCGGCAGCGACATCGTCTTCCAGCTTCATTACACCGCCAATGGCAAACCCGGATCGGACAGGAGCAAAGTGGGCGTGATCTTCGCGAAAGAGCAGCCGAAAGAGCGAGTTCTAACGCTGGCCGCCGCGAACGGTGAATTCGCGATTCCTCCTGGTAATGGCAACTACCGGGTGGACTCCAAGATCAAACTGCAAGCCGATTCGACGCTCGAGAGCTTGCTGCCGCACATGCACCTGCGCGGCAAGTCATTTGAGTATCGCGTCGTCTATCCGAGCGGCGAGACTGAAACCCTCCTGAGCGTGCCGCATTACAGCTTTAGCTGGCAGCTCACGTATTACCTCGACAAACCGAAAGTGCTGCCCAAGGGAACAGTGATCGAGTGCACGGCGTATTTCGACAACTCCATAAACAATCCGGACAATCCGGACCCGACCAAGGAAATCAAGTTCGGCGAGCAGAGCTGGGATGAGATGATGATCGGCTTCTTCGACGTTTCGGTTCCGCTCAACGTCACCACCCTGGATCTGCTGCGGCCGCCCAAGAAGGATAACAGCGGCGGCGAGTAAAGTTTTCTCCAGTTCAGAGTTAGAATGGCAGTAGATATTATGCTGAGAAATGTCGTGCTGTTATTCGCGGCGATCGGTGTCGCCCAGGCCCACGACGCCATCACCACCAAGATTACGTGGTCCAAAGAGGTTTCACGCTTGGTTTTCAAGCGCTGTGCGATGTGCCACGGCGAGACCGCGTCTATTCCGCTGATGACGTACGATCAGGCGCGGCCCTGGGCCAAGGCCATTAAGGAGGAAATGCTCGAGCGGCGCATGCCTCCATGGGAAGCCGTGAAAGGTTTTGGCGATTTCAAGGATGATCGCGGTCTGACTCAGGAAGAGCTCGAGATTGTCTCGGATTGGGTGGAAGGCGGAGCCCCGGAAGGCAATCCGAAGTTTGTGCCGGCCGTCCCCAAAGCGGTGGATTGGATGGATCCAGCGGTACCGAAGGGAACGTCCGATATCGTGATTTCCGCTGACAAGAAGCTCGATTCGGCAGCGAGAGTCGTCGCGGTGCGGCCGAAGGATTTGAAGCCGGGCGTTACGGTTCAGGTTGTAGCGGTCCGTCCGGACGGCAGCCTCGAACCGATTCTTTGGATCTACCAATACAAGCCGGATTTCAAGCGCACGTATTACTATCGGACCCCCCTGTCGCTTCCCGCTGGTACGAAATTTAAGATGAGTCCCTCGGACGCCGGGACGATTGACGCGTTCAGCAAGAACGCCGTGACGGCCCACCGCTGAGGGGCTGTAGAATGGTGGCATGCTGCTTCAAGTTGACGCCGTGTACGAGAATGGTGTGCTGCGGCCGCTGCAGCCGTTGGACTTGAAGGAGCATGAGCACGTCCTCGTCAGCGTCGTTAAGGTAGCGGCGCCCGCCCGATCCAGCTTGGCCGTCGAGTACATCGAGAAAATCAAAAGGGATTTACAGGAAGCCGAACCTGCTCCCGGTCTTGAGGAAGTCCGCAAGCGGCTTTCCAAGATTCCCGGATCGATGGCTGCCGCGATTATCGCCGAGCGCGGGGAACATTGATTCTTGGCGGGCTATTTCTTCGATTCCAGTGCGCTGGTGAAGCTTTACCACCCGGAGACCGGCACAGCGGTTGTCGACCGGATCATCAACACGGCAGATAACCTGGTCCGAGTCTCCCGCCTGACCATCGCGGAACTAACATCGGCATTCGCCATCAAAGTGCGAACGCAGTCCATCAACCGGGAAGATGCAGACTTATTTCTGCGCCAGTTTCGAGGAGACGTCGCCACCGCGAAACTGGAAGTATTTTCCATTGGGGAAGTGGCGTTTACTACGGCCGAGTTAATGGTTGAGCGTTACGCTTTCGCCTCTCGTCTTCGTGCCCTGGACGCTCTTCAACTTGCGGTGGCGGTGGAATTGCGGAATCAGGGGTTAGTCGATCATTTTGTCGCTGCGGATGCGATACTTTGCGAAGTTGCCGCACTGGAGAGATTCTCGGTGATCAATCCGGAACATTCTTGACCGCATGGGGTTGCTATACAGAGGCAGACTGGTTTCCCGACAAGGGACTGGCTTAACTGATGATGCCGTTTCGCACCGCGTACAGGATCAACTCCAATGTGGGTGCGGCGCGCCTCCACCGTCTTCAGGCTCAGATTCAGAAGGTTCGCTACCTCCTTGTTGCTCTTGCCCTCCGCCATCAACTGGAGAATTACGCGCCCTTGCGTGACAGGTCAGCTACGCCCAAAACGTCCTTGAGGATCTGCGTCGTGCGATTTTCAAGATCGTTCCAGACCTCGCGTTCCCGATCGGATGGATCGACTGCGCGGATTCGATGGAATAGCCGCCTGACGGTGGGTCTTCGGCAGCCTATGTGGAGTTCGTATTGGGCCGGATTCACTTGCACATCGTTGATACGTGCCAGAAACGCGATATGCTGAATCTCTGAAGTCTCGGCCACCGAGGCAGCGTATGCACCGTTCCCTGTTTCCGCAGCCGCGAAGGGGAATCCATAAAGCCGGAGTTGCTGACAGAGTCTTTCCAAGATAACAGCCGCGATGAGGTCCAAAGAGATAGGCACCCTGATTGCGGCTAGCGCCGCCGAACCATCAATAGCCTCGTCCGCCAAGCGGAATACCCAATCGCCAAGGAGTCCTGCGATCGGAACGTACGTCAGCTTGCTCAAAAAGGCCGCCACCCTCTGAAAATCGCGGCAATACACGCCCCCCCGCACTGAACTCGTTAACGCGTTTCCGCGTTCGCTGGCCCTAAAGGGACCGGTTAACTGATGATTCCCTTGCGCACCGCGTACAGGATCAACTCCGGCACACTATGCAGATTCAGCTTCTGCAGAATGTGCGTCCGGTGGGTCTCCACCGTATACAGGCTCAGGTTCAGCAGGTTCGCGATTTCCTTGTTGCTCTTGCCCTCCGCAACTAACTGGAGCACCTCACGCTCGCGGGTGGTGAGCAGCTCATAGCTGTCCTCAGCGCCGACCTCGGCTAGCTGGTGCATGTAATCTTCCTTCAAAATGCGCCGAACAGCCGGGCTGAAGAATGACTTGCCTTCGGTTATGGCCTGAATCGCGGCGATCAGATCGGCTTCGGCCGAGTCCTTGAGCAGATACGCGCGCGCGCCCGCCTTCAGCGACCGGATCACGTAGCTTTCATCGCTATGCATGCTGAGGATCGCAATGGCGGTGTGCGGGCTGTTATTCATGATCTGGCGGGTGGCTTCCACTCCATTCAGATGCGGCATGGCGATATCCATTACCACCACGTCGGGCTTCTCGGCGGCGGCAAATTCCACGGCCTCCTTGCCGTTAGCGGCCTCGCCCACAACTTCCAGGTTGGGCTGCCGTTCGAGCAGCAAGCGCAAACCATTGCGCATCACGGTGTGGTCATCGGCAAGCAGAATACGGATAGACATGGTGTCAGCTCGCAAGGGGAAGCTCCACGGCCACTTTGGTCCCGACCCCAGGCGACGAATTAATTTGGAACGCGCCGCCCAAGTGATGGACGCGCTCTTCCATGCCCACCAGCCCCAGGCCCCGCACGCGCCGGGGATCGAAACCACGGCCGTCGTCCTCAACGGAAAGGACAATCTTCGACGGTTCATTCTTCACGACCACTTTGACGCTGCGGGCGCTCGAGTGGCGCGCGCAGTTGTGCAGGGCCTCCTGCACCACGCGGTAGATGCAGGTCTTGAGCTCATCGGGAAGTTCTCCCGCGGTTTCCTCCGCCGATACTTGAACGCGCAGGCCGGTGCGCTTCGAGACCTCGCGGGCCTGCCATTCGAGCGCCGGGACAAGACCGAAATCATCGAGCATGGATGGACGCAGCAACAAAGTCATATTGCGAATCACGTTGACGCTGGCCTCGGCCAGTTTCTTGATGGATTCCACGTGACGGCGTACGTCCGTCGAGGCTTGCGGCACGCTGGCGGCGGCATTTCCGGCCTCCATGAGCAGCGCCGAAAGGGATTGCCCCACCTCGTCGTGCAGTTCGCGTGAAATCGCCCGCCGCTCTTCTTCCTGCGCGCTCACCAGCCGCGCGGACAGCTCCTTGAGCTCCTGCTGGGTCCGCACGCCTTCCTCGTAGCGCTGCTGCAACTCGTTTTCGAGTCCTAGCGTGCGCCGGATCGTGAAGGCGGCCAGCACCAGGCCGACACCTAGCGTAAGGCTCGAGATGATCGTCAGCCGGAGGCGAAGAGCATTGAATGTCTTGTTGAGTTTCGCATTACCGGCGCTCAGCTCGCGGTCGCTGATCTGATCGATGCGATCCACCAGATCGAGCATCGCCGTGCGGCGCCGCACCAATTCGCCGGAAAAGTACGCGGCCGTGCGGCGTGTCCCTTCCAGGTCACGCCGGTCGGAAATGAACTCGAGGAGCTTCCAATAGACCTGAATCTCGGCCTGCAAGCTCTGGAACGGAGGGGTTTCGGCCGGATCGAGCGTTGCGGAAAAATTGGCCAGAGATGCATCGGTTCGCTGGCGGATTGCAGTCCAGCTATCCACCTGAGCACGTTGAACTTCCGCGTCATTAGCCAGCAGGAAATCCCGCATGACTATCGCGGATTGATAGATACCCGCGCGCACGCCGTTCAGCGCGTTGCTGCGGCGCAGATAGAAGTCGCGCACCTGGGCATCGCTTGATCGGACGTTGCGGAGCACCAACAGCGCGTCAACGCCTGCTACCAGCATCAGGACCAGAAGTCCGCCAAAGCCGGCGAACAGCAGGCGCCGTCCTCTCGCGACTAGGCGAAGGTCCATCGAAGACCAGTCTATCGGAATTATCAGGAAGTGAAATACCGTCCGAACAGGATTGCCGTAACCGCTTGAATACCGCTTACTAAAGGTGTACGTTAACAATTGAAGTAACCCGGAAACGGGGAGGACCAATGAAACAAGGAACACTGGCCCTATTGGGCCTTGCTACGCTTATTACTACCGCTGCTTGCAGCCATAAGACTCCGGTAGCTGCCTCGCACCCGGCTGACGTGGCGCCTGTCGCGGCGGCACCTGCGGCTCCAGCCCCTGCGCCACAGCGCTCCGCCCCCGCGCAGACGGCTCGGACTGAAACGCCCTCGACCCCACAACGTCCCAGCCAGATGACGGCGCAGGAAAGAGCTACTCTGAACGAGAGACTGGCTAGACTGGAAGACGCTTTGTTTGACTACGACAAAGCGACCATCCGCACGGACGCGACCACCGCGTTGCGAGACGATGTCGGCGTGATCCGCGACATCCTCGCTAACTATCCCAGCCAGAAGCTGCTCATTGAGGGCCACGCCGATGAGCGCGGCTCAGAGGAATACAACCTCGCCTTGGGTGACAAGCGCGCCCAAGCCGCTGAAGAATTCCTGGTGACCATGGGAATTCCAAACGCCCAACTGACGATCGTCAGCTTCGGAAAAGACCGTCCGGTTTGCACGGAGAAGACTGAGGATTGCTGGCAGCGGAATCGCCGCGCCCACGTAACGGCCGCGCCGTAAAAGTCTTTCCGAGCCGCGACCGTGAGGAAGCGGTGTGATTGCTAAACTAGTCCTCAAGGTGTGCCGCAACCGAGGAGGACCTTTCTGATGAAGTGGTACTACGCGGATTCCGGGCGCCAGATGGGGCCTGTGGAAGATGCGGCGCTGGATGATCTAACGCGCACTGGCGTGTTACGCGACGATACTTTGGTTTGGCACGAGGGTCTGCCGTCCTGGCAGACCCTTTCTTCCGTTCGTGGGACCCAGTCTGGGGCGGAGATGCCGAGTCCCGCGACAGCGGCGGGCACCGGATTTTGCTCCGAATGTGGACGTCCCTTTTCGCCGGATCTGTTAGTGAAAATCGGCCAGGCTTCCGTGTGCGCGGCGTGTAAGCCGCTCTACCTGCAAAAGCTCCGCGAAGGCGTGTCGTCTACGGCGGTCACCCGCCATTACGCGGGATTTTGGATCCGTTTCGTTGCCCGTCTGATCGATAATGCGCTCCTCACGATCGTCGCTTGGATAATCTTGCTCGCGGTGGCGCCGCTGCAGCTCAGGGAGAGGGGCGTGTCGAATTTCTCCATGTTGGCGGGGGTCGGCGGCCTGATTTCCCTGCTTAACTTCGCGCTGAACATCGCCTACGAAGTCTACTTCGTGTCCACGCGAGGCGGGACCATCGGCAAATTGATTCTGGGATTGAAAATCATCCGGGCCGATGGATCGCGCGTTTCCGCCGGTCTCGCCGCAGGGCGCTACTTCGCGCAGATCATTAGCGCGGTCATCCTGATGATTGGATACATCATGGCGGGTTTCGACGACGAGAAGCGCGCCCTACATGACCGGATTTGCGAAACACGGGTTATTTACGCGCGGTGAAGTGGCAGCAGCTAGCAGCGAACGAAATCTCTTGCAGTGTGTGCGCTTTCCCCGTTCCACCCGAGCTTTGGAACAGCGCAGGGGCAGCGCGTTGTCCGGGGTGCGGCCAGCGGGTCCAAGCGCTCGTCTTTCCGGCGATCCGGCGTACTCGCGCGGGAGACTTGCCTCAGCCTCTGGGCGCGGACGAAGAAGCGAGTTGCTTCTATCATCCCCCAAGCCGCGCCGCCGTCCCCTGCGATGAGTGCGGGCGGTTTCTGTGCCAGTTATGCGACCTTGACGTAGACGGCCGGCACATTTGTCCGGTCTGCTTCGAGGCGGGGCTCACCACCAAAAAACTCGCCACCGTGGAAACACGCCGAACCATGTATGACACCGTGGCTCTGGCGCTGGCCACGCTCCCGGCGTTGCTGTTTTGGCCCGTGATCATCACCGCGCCGTGGGCGCTTTCCATGGTGATCCGCCGCTGGAACGCACCGGGCAGCCTGGTGCCCCGCACGAGAATCCGGTTCTACTTGGCAGGGCTTTTTGCGTTCGCTGAAATCGCCGGGATCGGGTTTGTCATTTGGCTGTTCGCGCGATTCGGGACGGGGAGGGTATTCACGCCCTGATCATGGCCGAGCGAAACCAAATCTACAGCCGCCTTAGCGGACGAAAGCGAAGTCTATCCGGCTACACCCAGTTGTGGCTCGGAGCCAATCACATTCTGCTGGTGAACTCGACCCATTTCGCGGAAGTCTACCGGCACTTCGCGCTGTCCGATATCCAGGCGATCGTGGTCACCAGTCTGGCCGAACGCACGGTGCTACAGGTGATCGGCGCACTGGCGGCAATCGCGTGGACCAGTGCCGTTCTCGTGGTGGATTCTATTTTCCTGAAAATCTTTTTCGCGGCGACCGGAACGTGTGCACTCGCGGTGGTTATCGCGGATATCGTGCGTGGACCGCGTTGTATGTGTTACCTGCAAACGGCGGTGAGTCAGGAGCGCCTCGCGCCGGTCTCGCGTTTGCGCCAGGCGGAAAGGTTTCTCACCCGGATTCAGCCGGCCATCGAAGCGGTGCAGGGGAGCCTGGCGCCGGATCACCTTACGGCGGAGTTACCCGTCTTCGCGAAAAGCGTCGGCACGCCACCCGAGGTCCAACCCCCGCGCGGATATGGCGCCGAAGTCCTCTTCGCCTTGATGTTGGCGAATTCACTCCTGGTGTTTCTGGATCAACGCTTTCCTGACACCGAGGCCAGTAGCGTTCTCCTCGTTAGCATGCTAGCCGAATTTGTGCTGGCGTTGTTGGTGCTCATCCGTGTGGGAACGTATCTCCGAAGCGCAAAGGGTGCGGCGCGCACCGCCGGACCAAGCGGGGAACTGATCGCGCCGCGCTCCGTTCTGCGCGATTTCGATCGTCGGTTGGTCCCATCATTGGCGCTGATTGCCCTTTTTTGCATCGCCTGGGATGCCGTAGGCTTGCTTCGCGGCGTCGGCCAGTGGGGCATGGAAGTATGGGCAGCGGCCCAGCAAGGGAAGCCGGTTATGGCGACCTTTTCCTGGTCGCGTTCGCGTCCGGAGGCTTGGTTCGCGGAGCTGTGGAGGCTGGGAGTGGGCCTTACAGGTCTGGCTGCGCTGTATTTCGAGCGTAAAGGAACGCGCCAGTGACCACGCCCGCGCGTCATCTGATTCATGAGCGCTGCTGGCACCATTCGTCCCGCGAAGCCGCGGTCAGATGTCCGGAGTGCCGGCGTTTCTATTGCCGCGAATGCGTTACGGAACACCAAGGGCGCATGGTTTGTGCAGCGTGCGTGGCCAGGCTCGCCGGCCGGGCGGCCGTGGATGCGAGCGGACTCCACAGGCTGGCGTGGATCGCAGCGGCTGTTGGTGGGCTGCTGCTCGCCTGGGCCGTCTTTTATTATCTCGGAGTGATGCTGGCGCGTATTCCTTCCGATTTCTTCGGCGGATCTTCATGAGGACTCAGCGCGGCGCGATCGAAATCATGGAGGAAGCCGTGAGCCTCCTGCGCACAGCCCCGCTCGAGGTGACGCTGGTTTACATGCTCGGTGCGATCCCGTTCACGCTCGCGCTGCTATTTTTCCTGTCCGACATGACTCGCAGCCCGTTCGCCGCGGAGCATCTTGCCACGGCCTCGCTCGGATTGGCAGCCTTGTATATCTGGAAGAATATCTGCCAGGCACGCTTCGCGGCGCGTTTATACCAGCTCCTATCGCCGGGCAGTGCGGGCTCGGGCAGTCTGTTCAAGACCGCGGTGATGCAAGGATCGCTGCAACCGCTCGGCTTGATCATCATGTTCATGCTTCCTTTACCGTGGATGATTGCCTTTTTCCGGAATGCCGCTCTATTCGCCGCGCTCGGCACGCCTGCTCCATTGCGTACCGCCCGCCGACAAGCGGCGCTCTGGAGCCGCCAGAACTGGGGCATTCTGGCGCTCGCCGGAGTGGCCGGATTGCTGCTGTCTGCGAATGTACTAACCGTGATCGCGGTCATGCCGCAGATGGCACGGAGCTTCCTCGGCGTGGAAGGAAGCTTTGCCCGTTTCAGCGAAGGCCTCGTGAACGTATACACCTTGGGAGTCGCGCTGGCGCTTTCCTGGCTGGTGATCGATCCGTTGCTCGAGGCAGCCTATGTCTTGCGTTGCTTCTACGGCGAATCGATCGCTACGGGAGAGGATTTGCGCGCCGCGCTGCGCAAGGCAATCGCGGTGGTCGCATTAGCCGTGGTGATGTACGTTTGTCCTGCTTCGGCACAGACACCGTCGGCACGGGCTCCGTCTATCGATGCGACGCAACTCGATCGCTCCGTAGACGAGGTCATCCACCGGCGCGAGTTTGCGTGGCGAATGTCGAATCAGAAAGCACAAGAGGCGGCGCCGGGATGGCTTCGCAGCGCGCTCGATATGGCCGGCCGAGCGTGGAATTGGGTCGTAGCTCTGGTTCGATCCTGGTTGCAACGTGCTCCCCAGCCCGCTTCCAACCCTAGAGATGGTCCCGTAACTCCTCGCACGCTCGAGATTCTGATCGCCGTAGCGGTGTTCCTGGTGATTGCGGCGGCCGCCTTCTGGATCCGTCGAAGACCGGCTCCAGTGCAGGCCCTACCCGTTGGCACTACCGCATCTCCGGCGATCAACCTGGCCGACGAATCGCTCACCGCGGATCAGTTGCCGGAAAGCTCATGGTTGCAACTGGCCGAAGAGTGGCTCGCGAAAGGGGATTGCCGCATGGCGCTGCGTGCCCTGTATTTGGCCGGATTGAATTACTTGAGTGTCCGGGGTCTGGTTTCGATTCGAAGATGGAAGACCGGGTTTGAGTACCGGCGTGAGTTGGAGCGGCGCGCCCGCGCGAATCCTGGAGTGGAGCCGGTGTTCGCGAACAACCTGGCTTTGTTCGAGCAGGGCTGGTATGGAAGCCACGCCGTTGATCGCGGAATGGTGGATGCTTTTACCGCGGGGCTAAGGGAAATGAGGAATCGTGCGGAACAGATCTAGCGCCTGGCTGTGGGTCGCGGCTCTGTTCCTCGTGTCAATGTTGATCTGGGGCTTGGAAGAGATCGTCGTCGCGCCGTTTGAAACGGGCGAGGTGTATCCGCCGTACTCGTCTTTACGCACGGATCCTCAGGGCTCGAAAGCGCTTTATGAGAGCCTCGCCACCCTGCCGGATATCGCGGTGGAGCGTCTGTACAAGCCGCGCGCGACCCTACAGGGCGCCAGCGGAGCGATCTTCGTCCTCGGAGTCGATCCAGCATCGTGGGCCACCATAGAGGATGGGACTCTGGATGAATACGAAAAGCTGGTCAGTAACGGCGGACGCCTGGTCATCGCCTTCCTGCCCGTGCGCCCGCCCGCCAAGTCAATTGACGTCAAGCGTTCGAGGCTAGAGGATCGCTGGCACATCAGACTGGGTTATCGGTATTTCGACCCCTCGCCTGAGTGGAACGTCCTTTCCCGGCGCGAGGATCGAGCCACGGCAGTCGAGCGCAATTTCGGGGGCGGCAGGGTCGTGCTCGTAGCCGACAGTTTTTTTTTGAGTAACCAAGGCCTGCGCGAGGCTCGTGATACGGAGCTGATCGCAAAACTCGTGGGACCCGCGCATCACATTACCTTTGACGAAAATCATTTCGGCGTGGTCGAGACGGGAAGTGTGGTGAAGTTGATGCGTAAATACAGGCTGGAGGGAGCAGTGCTCGTGCTGGCACTGGTCGCGGGACTGTTTCTGTGGCGCAGCGCGTCGTCATTCCTGCCCCCGAGGCCGGCGCGACCCGCTCAGGCGGTCATGGGATTCGATTCGATCGAGGGTCTGGCTGCATTGCTGCACCGCGGCATCGGCGAGAAAGACCTGCTCGATACGTGTTTTGCGGAATGGCGCAAGTCCGCGCCGAGGGAGACGCGAGCTTTGCACATGGAAACCGAGATTCAACGCGCGGGAAAACGTGATCCGGTGGCGGCTTATCGCGCCATTTGTGGGATCCTGAGCACGCGCGGAACGGAGAAGGGATGACGCCCAGGCTCGAGCAGTTGCACCAAACGCTGGCCGCGACGCGTGCTGAAGTCGGGAAAGCGATCCTCGGACAGGACCACGTCATTAACGTCGCGCTCATCGTGATTCTGACGCGTCAGCATGCGCTGATCGAGGGCGTACCCGGCGTGGCCAAGACGCTGCTCGCCCGTACGCTGGCGCATGTGTTGGGCTGCGAGTTCGCGCGCATTCAGTTCACTCCGGACCTGATGCCCGCCGATATCACTGGGACCAACATTTTCAACTTCGAGCGCAACGAATTCACGCTGGTGCGGGGTCCGGTTTTTACATCGTTTCTGCTGGCGGATGAGATCAACCGCGCGCCGGCGAAGACTCAATCCGCGTTGCTTCAAGCGATGCAGGAGCGGACCGTTACCATCGATCGGGACACGCACGCGCTACCCGAAAACTTTACGGTGTTCGCCACGCAGAATCCGATCGAATATGAGGGCACCTACCCTTTGCCTGAAGCTCAGAAGGATCGCTTCCTGCTCAAGATTCCCATGACGGCTCCGGATCGCGAGCACGAGCTTGAACTGGCGATGCGGATGATCGGCGGAGACGCGCCGGAGGCTTGCCTGGAGCGCGGCGATGTGCACGCGGTGCTCGGGCCAGGTGACCTGGCAAAGGCTCGCGAGGCTCTGGCGGACGTATCCATGCGGCCGGAAGTCGCCGAATATATTGTCGACGTGATCCGCCGGACACGCGTCGAGGAGACCATTTTAGTGGGCGCGGGGCCCCGCGCGACCCAGGCGCTGGTAGTTTCGAGCCGCGCGCACGCGGCCATTGCCGGCCGCGACTTCGTGACTCCGGACGATGTAAAGGCCATGGCCATTCCGGTGATGGAGCACCGCCTGATTCTCCGGCCGGAGTTCGAGATCGAAGGTATGACGGCCGCGGAAGCAATCCAAAAGATCCTCGAAAGCGTGGCCGTTCCAGTCTAATGGTTCCTTCGGCGCGCATGATCTGGCTGGTGGCCGCGGTCGGATTTCCGGCGGCTGTGGTAGCGGCCTTGTGGCCGGCTGCCAGGCCTGTCGCGTTTGCCGCGATTGTCGTGCTGGCGATCGCGATCATCGCCGATGCGGCGTTGCGAAAACGCGCGCTCTCCGGAATTCGTGTGGAGCTGCCAGGGCTCGTCCGTTTCTTCAAAGATCGGGACGCGGAAATACGCATACGCATTGTTAACGAAAGTGGCCAGTCGCGCCACTTGCGTTTCGGGATCATCGCTCCGGAGGGCATCGAAACTGCCTCTGAGGACCAATTCGTCCAAATGCCTGAAGGAGCGCCCGCGGCGGAATTCTCTTGGGGCTGCGTGCCGCGGCAGCGGGGACGATATCAGATCGCGGAGTGCTATCTTCAATCCGCATCCCCGCTCGGAATGTGGGATGTCCGTCGATGTGACCCGGTGAATCTTGAGCTGCGCGTGTATCCGAGTCTCAGGAGCGATGACAATTTCAAGGCGCTTCGCCGGGGCGTGGAAGGGATGCACCAATTGCGCCAGCTCGGCCGGGGGCGGGAATTTGAGAAGCTTCGCGAGTACGTGCCCGGCGACGGGCTCGATGAGCTGCATTGGAAAGCGACCGCCCGGCGCGGGCGTCCGATTACAAAGGTCTTTCAGGTAGAGCGGACGCAGGAAGTGTACGTGGTGATCGATGCCTCGCGTCTATCGGCCTGTCCCGTGGGAGGGGACACGGCGCTCGAACGGGCCATCTCCGCGGCTCTGATCCTGGGCACATCGGCGGAGCGTCGCGGGGACCTATTCGGTCTGGCGGCATTCGCGGATCAAGTTGAGGCATTCGCGCGCGCTCGAAACGGTAAAGCCCACTACGGTACCTGCCGCGACGCCATCTACCAATTGCAGCCTCGGCCCGAATCGCCGGATTTCGATGAAATCGTCACGTTCCTGCGGCTGCGCCTGCATCGCCGGTCGCTGATCCTGTTCCTGACGCCGCTCGATGATCCCGTGTTGGGTGAGAATTTCGTCCGGGCCATCCGACTCATTTCCCACAGGCATCTGGTGATGGTGGCAATGCCGCGCCCCAAAGAAATGCACCCTCTTTTTAGCGGACCGGTCGAGACCACTGACGCCATATACGCGGAGCTTGCCGGGCATCTCGCCTGGAAACATCTGCGCGAGCTCGAGGCGACGCTGGCGCGGCAAGGCGTTCGTCTGGCGCTTCTCGATCCTGAGAAAATCACCAGCGGACTGATTGGCCTCTACGATGAAGTCAAGCAGAGGCAGTTGTTGTGATCCTGGATCTGGCGCGATTTATCGAGACCGAGCGGCCCTATTGGACCGCGCTTGAAAAGGCGCTTGCCTGGCTCGAACTCCCGGACCGCACGATGTCGATCCGCGATATCGAGAATTTCCACAGGCTCTACCAACGGGCATCTTCCGATCTGGCGAAGATCACCCCGCTTGCATCCGAGAGCGAACTGAAGCGCTACCTCGAGTGGCTGGTCAGCCGTGCCTACGCCGAAATTCATGAAGTTCGCGATCGCCGCAAGTTCCGGCCCTGGCTGTGGTTCACCCGGGACGTTCCTCGCACCTTCCGGCGTCACGCCCGGGCGTTTCAACTTGCCGTCGCATTGACCCTTGTAGGATCCGCGTTCGGAGCGCTGGCCACCTGGCTGGACCCGGAGGCGAAGGCCGTCATCATGCCGTTCGAGGGTTTGCAAGTGTCTCCAGCAGAACGGGTTGCGCGTGAAAAGGAGATGCAGGGCAGGCAGCTAGCCGGGCGAAAGGGGCAATTTTCGGCCGAGCTTATGACTCACAACACGCAAGTCGCCCTTACGGCGGTTGCGCTCGGCATGACGTTTGGATTCGGCACGGTAGTAGTACTTTTCTACAATGGCGTAATGCTCGGAGCAGTAGCGCTCGATTATATTCGTGGAGGTCAGGGAATCTTTCTACTCGGCTGGCTGTTGCCGCATGGTGTTATCGAGATCCCGGCGATTCTGATAGCTGGTCAAACGGGGTTCGTAATCGCTTACGCTCTAATTGGTTGGAGAAGCCGCCTGCCGCGGGCGGAGAGGCTGCGGGCAGTGGCGCGGGACGTGGTGACACTCGCCGGCGCGGCCGCGCTGATGCTGGTCTGGGCGGGAATTGTCGAGGCGTTTCTTTCCCAATATCACGAACCTGTGATTCCGTACTCGTTGAAGATTGCGTTCGGCTTGGTGGAGGCGGCGCTGCTGAGCCTCTTCTTGAGCCGAGCAGGGACGCAGCAAGACCACTCCCTGACGGTCGCGGCTCGGCAAACAATACCAAGCCGCGACCCTAAGGAAGCGGCCTTGAGATCCGTATGACACAGGACAAACTTGTCATCCGGACTCCCGAAGGCGTGGAGTTTGCGCTTCCGCTGGGCGGGATTTTTAGCCGGATGGTCGCTTTCGCGACGGACTTGGCCGTTATCGCGATGATTCAAGGCGTGTTGGATCAGATCCTGGCGCCTCTGCGGGTCTTCGGACAGGACCTCTCCCAGGGGGTGAGGGTGGTTCTGTTCTTTGTCATCTACCTGGTTTATGGCGCGCTCGCGGAATGGTTGTGGAACGGCCAGACCGTCGGTAAGCGATTGATGGGGCTGCGCGTTATGGATGCTCGGGGAATGCGCCTCGAGCCCAGCCAGGTGATGGTTCGTAACCTCATGCGCTTCATCGACGGTTTGCCGGCCCTCTACCTGGTTGGCGGTTTCGCCTGTGTCCTCAGCCGGTATCAGCAGCGCCTGGGCGATCTCGCCGCCGGCACGGTGGTCGTGCGGATTCCCAAGGTCGCGAGCCCGGACCTGAGCCAGCTTATCGGAGGTAAATACAACTCCCTGGCGGATCATCGTCACCTGGCCGCACGCCTCAGGCAGAAAGTTCCACCGGCGGTGGCGGGCGTAGCCCTGGAATCGCTGCTGCGACGCGATCAGCTTCGTCCAGACGCCCGGCTGGGGGTGTTTGCGGAGTTGGCCGCCTACTTTCGGTCGCTGGTTTCCTATCCGGCTGCGGCGACCGAACAGCTTTCCGACGAACAGTATGTCCGCGATGTGGTGGAGGTAGTCTTTCAAGTACGTTAAATGCTGATTTACCAGAACTTTGGTACGTTGCGTACCCCCAGCGAGTGTGGTTAATTGAAGAAGGTGGTAAAAAGATGAAATGTTGTCGGTTCCTGCTGATTTTGCCCGCGCTGTTGAGCTTGGCATCCTGTACCTTCGATCCGAAGGCACAGGCGCAACGTTACTTGGAAAACGGTAACAAATTCTATGACAAGGGCAAGTTCAAGGAAGCTTCCATCATGTATCGGAGAGCTCTCCAGAAGGACATGCGGTTCGGGGAGGCGTATTACCGTCTGGGGCTGACGGACCTGAAGCTGTCTTCGTACGGAGATGCCAGCCGCATGCTCCGGCGCGCGATTGAGTTGCAACCCACGAACGTCGATGCGATCACGCAACTAGCCGATCTGTTTTTGATCGCGGCCACACAGGACTCCTCGCACGCGAACGACATGCTCAAAGAGGTGAAGGACTTAGACGACAAGCTGTTTCAGCAGGATCCTAACTCCTACGACGGTCACCGGCTCAGCGGGCAGGTGGCGTTGCTGAAAAGGGATGCTCCGACGGCCGTAAAGGAACTCGAAAAGGCGAATGCTGCCAAACCTGGTCAGCCCAATCTTGTGCTCGCCTATTTCCAGGCTCTGGTGATGAATGGCCAGTTTCCCGATGCGGAAAACGTGGCGCACGAATTAATTGCGAAGGAAAAGTCTTTTTCCCCGATCTATGACCTTCTGTACCTGCAATATATACGGCAGAAGCGGATGGACGACGCCGAGAATGTCCTGAAGCTCAAGGTGCAGAATAATCCGCAAAGGGCCAACTATCTGGTTCAGTTGGCCGGCCATTACCTCGCTCTTCGGCGAGGGTCCGATATGGACGCCGTGATGCAGCGGCTGACCAACGAAAAGGACTATCCGGAGGGCCACCTGCTCGCCGGCGATTTCTACTTCTTCCGCGCCCGCGAATTTGAACATGCCCGCGAGCAGTATGAAGCAGCCATCAAGGCATTTCCAAAGGACCGGAACATCTATCAGAAGCGGCTGGTCGAACTCTACGCCACGGAAACCAAAGCCCCGCAAGCGAACGAGCTGTTGGCGACTATTCTGAAAGACAACCCCAAGGACACGGATGCCATCGCCATGCGCGCCGCGCTCCAGTTGACTACCGGCAATCAGGCGCAGATCAACGTGGCGGCCAATGACCTTCAGGCGCTGGTAACCAAGATGCCCCAAAATCATCTGCTCCGGTTCAATCTGGCCAGAGCTTTGGTGGCTAAGGGGGATATCGAATCCGCGCGCATTCAACTGGAAGACGCGATTAAGATCCGCCCGGACTTTATTGCCGCGCGGGAATTGCTGGGAAGAATTTATCTGAACACGGGTGATCCCTCCAAGGGGCTGAAAGCGGCCGATGAGATCCTGGCCCTGGATCACAACAGTTTGTCAGGTCATTTGATGCGGTCAAGCGCATTGATTCAGATCGGAGACAGGGACAAAGCGCGGCAGGAGCTGGATGCGATCACCCGGGCGTTTCCAGAAAATATGGATGCCCGCTACCAAGTCGGCATGCTCGCGTACCAGGAGAAAGATTACAAGCGTGCGGAAGAAGTATTCAGGGAACTCTACAAGAAGAACCCCAGGGATTTCCGGGGACTTGCAGGCTTGACCGAAACCTTGGCTTCCGAGGGACACTTGCCCGAGGTCGTCAAGATGTGGGAGGACGCCAGCAAAGCCGAGCCTCAACGGCGGGACCTGAAGATGGCGGTGGCCAACGTCTACGTGCGCAGCAACCGCAGTGATGAGGCAATAAAAATCTACCAGTCGCTGCTTGAGAAAGAGCCGAAGTCGCCTGACCTGCTCATCCATCTGGCCGAGTCCGAGCGCCTGAAGGGCGACCTCAATCAGGCGATCGACGGATTTCGCCGCTGCAGCCAGGCGGCCCCCAACAATACCCAGTGCCTGATCGAGCTCGGCTTGCTGATGGAGGCTACCGGGAAGCGCGATCAAGCCAAGCCGATTTACGAGCAGATTCTCAGAATTAAGCCGGATTTCCCGGTGGCGCTGAACAATCTGGCGTACATTAAGGCGGAGGAGGGCGCGGATCTGGATCAAGCGTTGTCGATGGCTCAGCGCGCGATGCAGAAGGAGCCGAACTCCCCGCAGATCGCCGATACGCTGGGTTGGATCTACATCAAGAAAAACTTGAGCGAGGACGCGATCCGCGTGTTCCGGGAACTGGTGGTGAAGAACCCCAACGATTCTTCGTTCCATTATCACTACGGCATGGCGCTACTCCAGAAGGGCGATAAACCGTCGGCCAAGCGTGAGTTGCAAACGGCCATGAAGAACCACCCGTCGAAAGATGAGGCAGTTAAAATTCAAGACCTGCTCCAGAAGATCGGATAGCGAACGAGCCAACTGGTGACCCGCTCCCTGTCCGTAGCGATGCGTTCGCCCTCCGCGCCGTATGTGGTCCCATTCGGCGTCTTGTTGGCTTTCTTAGGCCTCCACGCCATTAAGCCGCTGCCGGACCTTACGGATCAGATCTTGCGGCTGGCCTGCATGACTGCTGTTTTGCTGGTCTTTGCCCGCCCGGTTCTCGACTTCCGTATGGAGCGATGGGCTATCAGCGTGCTCATCGGCGTCGCCGTCTTCGGGGTCTGGATCGCTCCGGACCTGCTCTTCCCTGCCTATCGCCAGCACTGGATTTTTCAAAACGCGATCGCGGGCGCCGCGAGAACATCCCTGTCTGCTTCCGGCCAAGCGCACCCTGGTGTGCTCGCATTGCGCACCATTCGAGCCGTCATCATCGTGCCGGTGATCGAGGAGCTGTTCTGGCGGGCCTGGCTGATGCGCTGGCTGATTTCAGAGGACTTTAAGAAGATTCCGCTAGGCGCTTTCACCCGATTCTCCTTCTGGGCCGTCGCGGTGTTGTTCGCATCCGAGCATGGTTCCTACTGGGACGTGGGCCTGATCGCCGGCATAGTGTACAACTGGTGGATGATCCGCACCAAGAATTTGGGCGATTTGATCCTGGCCCACGCGGTTACGAACGCGTGCCTCTGCGCGTACGTCATTCAAGCGGGGAAATGGGAGTATTGGCTGTAACTCATCACATGATTGAACCGATACGCAAAGGAGCGTCCGCACCACGTGCGCGGGTCGCTCTGTTCGACTTTGACGGCACGCTTTCGCTGATACGCTCCGGTTGGGTAGATGTCATGGTGCCGATGATGGTCGAGATCCTTCTCGATCTCAAGACCGGCGAGACTGAGGCCGAACTGAAATCGATGGTCGAGGATTTCGTATGGCGGCTCACCGGCAAGGAAACCATCTACCAGATGATGGAGTTCGCCGATCACGTGACGCGCCGCCGCGGCCAGGCTCTCGATCCGCTCGAGTATAAGAAGCAGTATCTGGACCGGTTGTGGGTCCGCATTCGCGGGCGCGTGGAGGATCTGCGTGAAGGCCGGGTTTCGCCGGAACATTACCTGGTGCCGGGCGCGCGTGCGCTGCTCGAAAATCTGAAATCGCGCGGTTTGAAGATGTACCTGGCGAGCGGCACCGATGAAATCTACATGAAGGAAGAGGCACGCCTGCTTGACGTGGCACGCTATTTCGACGGCGGCGTCTACGGCGCGCTCGACGATTACAAGAGTTTCTCTAAAAAGATCCTGATCCAGCGCATTCTGGCCACCACCGACGTCCAAGGGGGAGAGATCCTGGGCTTCGGTGACGGATACGTCGAGATCGAAGAAGTGAAGCAGGTGGGCGGGATCACGGTGGGAGTGGCGACCACGGAGCCCGAGTGCGTCGTCGTCGACGATTGGAAGCGGCAACGTCTGATCGGCGTCGGCGCGGATTATATCGTGCCCAATTTCCTGGATCACGTACAGTTGGTGTCCATGCTGTTTCCACATGGCCGGGCGGAAGCTGTATAGCGTAAGTAATTGGTATGGAATACCGGTGCGAAGATCTTCCGCGTTACGGCGCAGTTCTGCTGTCGCCATCGTCGCCCGAATACGCCGGTCTTCTTGCCGATATTCAGAAGCGTCTCGAAAACCCCATTCCAGGGTCGCCGCCTCCACTGCCCGACTTTGGGGACGATCCCTCCGCGCCCACGATGATCCTGAGCAACCGTTCGGAGACCCCGATAGCGGCGCTGTCCTGGATTTGGAAATTTGAACCGGAGACCGGCCGGTCGATGCGTACGTCAGTTTTAGTCTCCGGTGGTCCCTCCGTGCTCACGCCGTTCGGCCTGGATGAACATACGCGCACGCTCTTCGCCTACTGGCACGTGATCCTGCCCGGATCCAAGCGTTTCATTCGCGGCAGCGGCATGTTCGGCGACAACACGGACGTGCGTCCGCCCCAGCCAGACGAACTTTGGAACGGTGGTTGGATGGGAGTCGGGAGTGATGCCCGCGTTGGACGCGGCCCTCTGAAATCCGTCACTCTAGCGCTTGATGGCGTTTTCTTTCTGGATGGCAGCTTTGCAGGTCCTGACACCCTTTATAACTTCGAGCGTGTGACCGCCGACGTCGGCGCTCACCTCCAAGTGGCCAAGATCGCTCGGAGCGGCCACAACCAGGGGCGTTCACCTGCGGTGATCTTCACGCAGATCGAAGTTCTTACTGGTCCCGATCGCGGGCTTCCACCTCCGCCGCCGCCCCTAGTAGGAAAAGAAGACTTCCTCCAGGTCAGCCTGCAGAATCTAGCCTCACAGATAGGCATGATGCGCCAGGACGGCTCAGGCGACGATCAAATCATCTACCGCCTCATGTCCTGGACCGAGACGCCGCTGCCGAATTTCCACAAGCTGTAAGAGGGCATACCTTGAAAACGGGCGCACGTTCTGGCCGAAACGCAAAGGGTCAGGAAGGCTTAACCCAGTTCCAGTCGCTTCAACTTAATTCGGTCGGTGCGGACGTGCGCCAAATCATACTGCGCCTGTTGCACAAGCCAGCTCTCGGCGTTGCCCCCGAACACCTTGGACAGCCTCACGGCCATTTCGGGCGATATGCCGCGCTTCTCGTTTACGAGTTCCGAAAGCGTGTTGCGCGTGACGCCAAGAGCGGCCGCGGCATCCGTGACGCTCAAGCCCAAGGGCTCAATGCACTCCTGCAACACGACAAGGCCGGGGTGAGGCGGGTTTTTCATCCTCATGGGCTGGTTCCTTCTAGTGGTAATCGACATAATCAACGTCCTCTGCGCCGTCGTCAAAGCGGAAAATCACCCGCCAGTTGGCGCGTACTGTAACGGCCCAGAAGCCTTTCGACGCGCCCTTGAGCGGATGCAGCCGAAAACCGGGCAAGTCCATGTGGGTAACGGTTCGGGCGGCGTGAAGCGTTGCCAGAATATTTTTCAGCTTCCCAACGTGTTCCGGTTTACGCCGCTCGGGTCGTCCTGTTCAAAAAGCCGTTTAGTCTCCTATGGCGAATTGTCCGTATCATCCCGTACCGTAACGCGCCACGTGGCACATGTCAAGAACAATTCTAGCAATCTGGCCTTTTCCCTTCGCTGGCATTCGTGAGACGTCAGCCGAACGGTGGCCCGCGCCTGATAAGGCGCAACTTGGCCATGCGTACTCCAAGTCAGCCTGCAGAATCTAGCCTCACAGATAGGCATGATGCGCCAGGACGGCTCAGGCGACGATCAAGTCATCTACCGCCTGATGTGCTGGACCGAGACGCCGCTGCCGAATTTCCACAAACTGTAAGAGGGTACGCGTAAGTTTTTCTCGTCTGCGTTAGATCCTCGCGCCTGAGCCTCGCAATACCAATCTCTTAGCACATGGCCCTCCAGTTGCACGTCAACATTTTTCAATTGACGGAGGTGTGTATCTATGCAACATTCGAAGGGGCTTCTGTACGGACTCATCGCGGTCCTGGTCTGCGCGACTGGACTCAGTATGGGTTATGTCTCGCGCGAGCGCCAACAAACACGTGATTTGGAGGCGACCAATCAATCCCTTACTAGTTCGCTAACCCAGCTCCAAGCGGAGTTGCAGTCGGTTACGGACCGGCTGAACAGCCTTAGTACACCTCGGTCTACTCCGGCTGCCAAGGAAGCACCGTTATTGTCGAAGCCGAAGGCGCATGTGGTCACGGCAAAACGGGCTCCCGCGGCCAAGGCGAAGGACGATCCTCGCTGGGAACAAATCCAAAATCAGCTATCCGATCAGCAACAGCAGCTCGCCAACACTAGAGAGGAGTTGGAGGGTAAGGTCGACTCCACGCGTGATGAACTTTCCGGGTCGATCGCACGCACGCACGACGAACTGGTCGCTCTCGAGAAGCGCGGCGAGCGCAATTACTACGAGTTCAAACTCGACAAGTCCAAAAAGTTTCAGCGAGTCGGGCCGCTCAGCGTGGAGTTGCGCAAAGCGAATGTGAAACGCAAGTCCTACGACGTAACCATGCTGGTGGACGACAACGAGCTCCAGAAAAAGTCCGTGAATCTGTTTGAACCGGTCTGGATTAACCTGGCCGACAGGCCGCAGCCGCTCGAGCTGGTGGTCAATAAGATTGACAAAGACCAGATCCGGGGCTACGTTAGCGAGCCCAAATACAAGCAATCTGAACTGAATGTAAGCGCCAAGCTGGAGCAGTGAGCCTCAGCGGTAAGAAGCGGCCTGGATATTGTATAGCTCCGCATAACGCCCGCCTTTCGCGAGCAGATCCTCGTGTGTTCCCGCCTCCACCACATGTGCGCCGTCGAGCACCACGATGAAATCCGCCATACGCACCGTGCTGAAGCGGTGTGAGACCAGAATCGTGATGCGCCCATTTTGATCGTAAGTGCGCGCGGCCGACGCGTAACGCTCGAACAGCGCGTGTTCGGTTTCCGCGTCGAGCGCCGCGGTCGGCTCATCCAGCACCAGAAGCAACGGCTGGTCACGCATGAATCCGCGGGCGAGAGCCAGCTTCTGCCACTGCCCGAAGCTGAGATCAACGCCGTCGCGCCACGTGGGGCCGAGTTGTGTTTCGAGTCCGGCGGCGAGCTGCTCCACTACGTCCTCCGCGCCAGCCCGTTGGACCGCCGCGATCACTGCCGGCGAGTCGTCCAGGCGTGGAACATCGCCGACGCCTACCGCATGCCGGACTTGAAATTCGAACTTGAAGAAGTCCTGGAACGCGCCGGCCAGGCGCGATCGCCATGCATCCGGGGGCATGCGCGCGAGGTCGCCGTCGTCGATCAAGATGCGTCCGCTGGTGGGCTTGTACAGGCGGCACAACAGCTTCACGAGCGTCGTCTTCCCTGCGCCGTTCTCGCCCACGATCGCCACCACCGAGCCGGTCTCGAAGTGCAGATTCACGTCTTGAAGGACGAGACGGTTGGTGCCGGGATAAGAAAATGACACATGCTCGAAACGGATTCCGTGTTCGATGCGTTCGGGCACCGGCGCGTCGGCATTCTGTACCAGTGAAGCCGCGTAATCCTCCAACCAAGCCAGGCGCTTCGAACCATCCAGCCAGATGCCCCGGAGGAATCCAATCTCTCCGACGGTCGCGGCAACATAGGCGGAAAGTCGCGAACCGGCTGCCAGAACCAGCAGAACGCTGCCCGGCGGCGCTTTGAGCACGGTTGCCACCCATACCACCGCGCCGACATACGCGACTCCAAAGATCGCCCACCCCACCGAGTGCCACAGTGCGCTGGTCCATCGGGCTCCGGCCACCGGACCATACCAGCGCTCCCAGGCCTTGCGGCGCTCGCTCACCAGACGCTCGCCAATGCGAGTGACGCGCACCTCTTTGCCGGGCGGCGCCGTCGTGGCAAGGTTGAAGAGATGCCGCGCCAGACGATTGGCCGATTCGCCGTGTTCTTCCATCGCGCGCTCGACGCCCGGACGCCAGAACGATGTCAGCACTGTCGGCAGCGCAAACACAGCCAGCAATGCCAGCGCCGGATTTACCGATACGAGCAACACGAGCGTTACGCCCAGGCGCACGATCCAGCCGCATGTCGTGAACAGCGACAGGTACATGTGATCCAGCACGAAGACCTGATTGCGCAGAACCGCGAGACGATCGAGGTAGTCCGGGCGTTCGTGGTGTTCGATCGTGGCGATATCCGCCTGGAGACGCGCCACGTTCGATTCGAGCGCAATCGTCACCTGGTCGCGGAATCGCCGGGAAGTCCGGTCGCTGATCACGCGCAAGAACCATGTGGCGGCAGCGGACACGCCCAGCCCAAGCGCAGCGGCGTAGATGAGGCGCGGCCTGCCTCCCAGGACTCCGTTCGCGAGATATTTGAACCACAGCGCCAAAAGCGCGTCCGGAACAGCGGCTAGCAAGGTTAATCCGAACGACACGCTCAACAGCAAGGGCTCGGCCTGATAACCGCGCTTGAGCGCGCGCCACATTGACGGAAACGCGGCAGGTAGATCGTCAATCGAGCGCATCGAGTTCCGCTCCTTCGGATTCGTCTTCGCCGAAGCGCGACGCCTGCAGGTCGAACATCGTGCGATAACGGCCTCCGGCCGCCATCAATTGGTTGTGCGTGCCGAGCTCGACCACCTTGCCGCGCTCGAGCACGCAGATTCGATCCGCGTGGCGCACCGTGGAGAATCGGTGAGAGATCAGGATCGTAGTGGCGTGACGCGTGGCGGCGAGAACCCGCTCGAAGATCTCGGCCTCTCCGCGCACGTCGAGCTGTGCGGTCGGCTCATCGAGCAGAACAAGTCCTGCGCCGAGTCGTACAGCGCACAACGCCCGAGCCAAGGCCACGCGTTGCCACTGGCCGCCGGAAAGTTCCGTTCCGCCCGGGTAGCCGCGCGCCAGAATCGTATCCAGCGCGGCCAGCCCGGCGGCACCGGCTTCGGTGAGCGCGCCCTGGATGGCGTCATCCGGCGCACCGCCAGGAGCGACGTTATCGCGCAGCGGCAGCTCAAACCGGACGAAATCCTGAAACGCGGCGGTGACCCGCGAACGCCAGCCGTTCAAATCGAGTTCGCGCAGGTCCACGCCGTCGATTTCGATCGCACCCGCTTGTGGATCATAAAGCCTGCAAAGCAGCTTGGCAATCGTGGTCTTGCCGGCTCCGTTCTGGCCCACGATGGCAAGGGACGACGCCGCCGGAATCGTGAGATCGAATCCGGAAAGTACCGGTTCGCCGCCTCCCGGATAGGCAAAGGTCACGTCGCGAAAACGAATCTCGCGCGCGGGCATTTGGTTCGCCGATTGATGCCCTTCCACCAGCGCGCCTGCTGCTTCCATCGTTCCCTGTAAGCGAAGCACCGCAGCGGCGGGGGCGGCCGCGCCATCCAGCGCCCACGACAACCCGCCAAAGGCGATCATGCTGGTGCTGATCGCCGCGCTTGCATACATAACCAGCCTGCCCAGCGCGAGGGTGCCATTCGCCGCGGCTGCGCCCAGAGACCAGAAGACGACGATATTCGCGGCGAGAACCAGCAGCAGGCTCCAGATCATCGGGCGCTCGCGCAGACGCGTCGCCTTCCATTGGAGCTCAAACAAACGTCTTCGCCGCGAGCGGAAGCGATCGACCACCCAGCCTCCGAGCCCAAACAAGCGGAGCTCTTTGGCGGCCAGCGGTTCCACCGCGAGTCTGTATGCGTAATCGGCATGGCGTTGCGCCTCGCGAACCTCCTCGGTGTTCCGGTCCTTCCACACGCCGCTCTCCCGCAGCAGCCAATGCGTCGCCAGCCACGCTCCAGCGAGCAGGATGGGCGCCCACCAGGCAAAACCGGCGAGCACGACGGCCGAAGCCAGGCCGCCCACCATTTCCACCAGCCCACCGGCGATGAAATCCATCGAGATGTACATAGGCGGTCCGGTGAGGCCGAGGTCGAAGTCGCGAGCCATCGTGAGGTCGCTGGTGAGCTTGGGATTCTCGAGGTGAGCCATTCCCGGAGGCCGGACACAAGCCCGAGCGAGTTGATCGTTGAGCCATGCCGCGGTACGGCTTCCGAGATTTGCTCCGACCGCGTGATGAATCGGCGGGAGCACCTGTAGCAGCACAAAGAGCGTCCCGACGACTCCCAAAGGCGTGGCAAGCTGGCCGTTCGTCTGGACCGCGCCGATCAGGGCTCCCATGGCGACTGCGAACAGCGCTGGCAGGAGCCCGCGAAGGATCAGGAGGGTCCACCACGCAACCGACAGAGCGCCGTCGGCCTTATGGAGCACGCTCGCGAATTTCCACTCGTTACGCGCGCGCATTTCGTTCGCCTCCCCTTCGCCTCGTCAGTAATTCTAGCAGCCGGACGAATGCTAAATTCAAAAGGGTTTGAGCGAACCCGAGCAACATCAAACGGGCGTGCTGCGCGTGCTGCAATCGAAGCACGAGACTCGCGCATTCTACGACAAGATCAGCGGAGTCTACGATCTGCTGGCAGAGCACAGTGAAGGACCGGTCCGTCAGGTTGGTCTCGACAAGCTTGCTCTGACGCCGGGAGAATCGGTCCTCGAAATCGGCTACGGAACCGGCCACTGCCTGGTGCAGATGGCAAAGGCAGTTGGACCGGCAGGCAAGGTCTTCGGCATTGATCTTTCGGAAGGGATGCGGGCGCGCGCGACAGACCGCTTGGAGAAGGAGCATCTCATCGAACGGGTCGAGTTGGCGTGCGGAGACGCGACGCACCTTCCGTATCCTGACAACAGCATGGACGCCGTGTTCATGAGCTTCGCGCTTGAACTCTTTGACACGCCCGAAATTCCGCAGGTGCTGGCCGAGTGCAAGCGCGTGCTGCGCTCAGGCGGACGAATAGGCGTGGCCGCGATCACGAAGGAGGGAAGGGATGGTTTCGCGATCGAGGCATACGAGTGGACCCACCAACATTTCCCAAACCTGCTTGACTGCCGGCCGATCTTCGTCCAGAGGGCTTTGGAGGAGGCCGGGTTTTCGATCAAAGATGCGACGATAACGAAGATGTGGGTGCCGGTCGAGATTGTTGTCGCTCGAAAGACTTAGAAATGCCGTTAAGACTGCGTCTCACGTACCGCGCATTGACTGTGTCCGGTACGCTGTTGGTCACGGCGTGTGCGTGCGCCCAGGACGTGAGCTTCTGGGCGGATGTGAAAGTTGTAAACCTGCTTGCAACGGTACGAGACCGTGACGGACGGATCGTGAAAGACCTGACCCGCGAAGATTTCAATGTCCAGGAGGACGGACGGCCGCAATCCATCCGCTATTTTTTCGCAGGAATCAAATTTGCCCTTGACCATCGGGTTGCTTGTCGACACCAGCATGAGTCAGGTGCGGGTTCTCGAATCGGAGCGAACCGCCAGCTATAAGTTTCTCGATCAGGTTCTCAGGGAGGACGATACGGCATTCGTCTTCCGTTTCGATTTCCAAGTGCGCCTGCTGCAGGACTTTACGTCATCCCGTGCGGAGTTGCCCGCGGCTCTGAGCCAGCTTTCGCGTCCCCAGCGCCGCAACACGCTCCTGTACGATGCGATTCACGATGCATCGGAGTGCCAAATGAAGCAGAAGAAGGACCCAAGGCGTTTGTGGTGCTCTCGGACGGTGTCGACGTCCGAAGCAAAAATTCGATCGTCAGTGCGATCGAATTCGCACAACGTGCCGACACGATCATCTATTCCATCCTCTTCGCGAACCGGTTCATGATCCGACCGCCAGTTGATATGGCCGCCGAAGCTGTTTATATGGCCCGCGGAAGAAAGACTATGCGACGCCTGGCCGATGAAACCGGCGGCGCTTACTTCGAGGTCTCGAAGAATAATCCCATCGAGAAAGTCTATACCCAAATCGAAGACGAATTGCGGAATCAGTACAGCATTGGATACACCTCCGCTGAACCGGACGGCACCGGGTTCCGAAAAATCGTCCTTACTGCGAAACGGAAGGATCTGATCATCCGAACGCGCGACGGCTACTATCCGCGCCAGCATTGACGGAGCGACCGGTTTGAGTGTCGGCCGTTCAAGATGGTAGATCTATTGGAACCGTCAAATCCTTGAGGAATCAACCGATAACGTGTTTCAGGGGCTCTGTCCCGCTATAATCGGAACAGGTTCGTCAGGGTATGCGGGGATCAGAAAATGAGAATTCTGATAGCGGATGACAGTATCGTCTCCCGGCATTTGCTGGATGCCACCTTGCGCAAGTGGGGTTATGAAGTTGTGGTCGCTTGCGACGGTGTTGAGGCGTGGAAGGCCCTCAGTGCGGACGATGCTCCCAAGGTCGCCATCCTTGACTGGGTCATGCCGGGTATGACCGGACCCGAGGTGTGCCGGAACGTCCGTGAACTCGCCCGGGACAAAGAGAACTACACCTACATTCTGCTGCTCACTTCCAAAAGTCTGAAAGAGGATTTGATCGAAGGACTGGAAGCGGGCGCGGATGACTACATTACCAAGCCCTTCGATCAACACGAGCTGAAAGTGCGGCTACGCGCCGGGACTCGGATTATAGATCTGCAACGTGAACTGATTGCCGCGCGTGAGGAATTGCGCGACCAGGCGACACGCGATTTCCTGACACGCATTTGGAATCGCTCCTCCGTGCTGGACACGTTACAACGCGAACTGAACCGGGGACGCCGTGAAAGTAAGGCGGTCGGCGTGGTGCTGGCCGATCTAGATCACTTCAAGTTGGTGAATGACACGTATGGTCATTTCGCCGGAGACGCCGTGCTGCGAGAGTTCGCGCGCCGGATGCAGACCTCCATGCGTTCGTATGATTCAATCGGGCGGTATGGCGGTGAAGAATTCCTGATCATCCTGCCTGGCTGCGACGAACCGTGCACTTCCGGTCAGGCGGAGCGAATGCGCGCGGCTCTGGCCAACGAGCCCATGATGATCAATGACACCGCTCAAACCGTTACCTGCAGTTTCGGCGCAACCAGTTGGTATCCCGGAATGGACGCCAACCCGGAGGCGCTCATTCGCATCGCGGATGAAGCGTTGTATATGGCGAAACACCAGGGCAGGAACTGTGTGGTCTACAAGGCTTACGATGCAACGGTGGCTCTTAAGAGCTCGCAGTAGAAGGAACCACGATCTTTCCGCGGCCCTTTGAGCCTTTCTTGTTCCCTATCCATACAATGCCGCGGTACGCCATCAGAACGAGGAGGATCGCTGCATATAGCAACGGTAGCCGGATGTCCGACTTCACCAACCAGTAATAATGAATCACGCCCGCCAGCGCGCTGAAGTAAATCAGGCGGTGAAGCCGCTGCCATCGTTGGAAGCCCAGGCGGCGCACCCATCCCGCGGTCGAGGTAATCGCTAACGGCGTCATCAGCAGCAGACCCGTCATCCCCGCGGTAATGAATCGGCGCTTGACGACATCTGCCCACATCTCTTTCAGGTCGAAGAATTTATCGAGCCACACCCAGGTGGTGAGGTGAAGGATCCCATAGAAAAACGCGAACAGGCCCAGCATCCGCCGAAACCGGATCAACTGAGGTTGATTCAATAAGCTGCGAACAGGCGTAATCGCCAGGGTAATCAACAGGAAACGCATGGTCCAATCACCCGTGTAGTGGGTGATGAACTCAATTGGATTGATCGTCAGCGCCAGAACGTCGCCGCGCGACGACCGGTAGCCGAGCCACGCCAGTTTCACCAATGGAACCAGGCACAGTGCAAAAAGCAGGGCCTTCGTCCACCTGCTTAAGAGGACCTTCTTCATCGGAGCATGACCACTCCCTCACGGTCGCGGCTCTTGTCCATACGAACGAATTAACTGCGATCGGACACTAGTGATATCTGCGAAGATCCATTCCGGCGTAGAGACTGGCCACCTGGCTCTCGTATCCGTTGAATTTGAGCGTGTTTCGCATGCGAAGCTCGCCGAGCCGCCGCTCCGTTTTTTGGCTCCAGCGCGGATGGTCCACATCCGGATTCACGTTTGAATAGAATCCGTACTCATCGGGTTGGGCCAGGTTCCAGGATGTCGGAGGCTGCTTCTCCACCAGGCTGATCTTGACGATGGACTTGATGCTCTTGTAGCCGTACTTCCACGGAATCACCAGGCGGAAGGGCGCGCCGTTCTGCGGCGGCAGCGTCTCGCCGTACATGCCCACCGAGAGCAGTGCCAACGGATGCATCGCTTCGTCCAAACGCAATCCTTCCACGTACGGAATGCGAATCCCGGCCCATGCGGCTTGAGGCATCTGCTTCTTGTCGAAATACGTCTCGAACGCGACGAATTTCGCCTTGGACGTGGGTTCAACCTGGTTGAGCAGCGCATTCAGCGGGAAGCCGATCCACGGCACCACGATCGACCAACGCTCCACGCAGCGGTGCCGGTAGATGCGCTCCTCGAGCGGTGCGATTTTCATCACGGCGTCGAGATCCAAGGTCTTGGGTTTTGCAACCTCGCCGTCAATGACCACGGTCCAGGGCGAGGTGCGAAAGTTTTTGGCTAGCTGGGCTGGCTGGTCCTTGTCGGTGCCGAACTCGTAATAGTTGTTGTAGTGGGTGACGCCATCAAAGGGCGTCACGGTCTCGTCCGTACTGAGCGGGCTCTTCGTGACACTTGTCAGCTTGGCCGCCGACGCTCCAAACGGAATGGCAAGCGCCCCGAGGGCGGCGGAACCGGCCGCCAGGAAACGGCGCCTGTTCAGATACTCGTTTTTGGGGGTGACGTCGGAATAGCGCAAATCGGCTTGTTTTCGAATGATCATAGGGGTGACCAATATTTGTCTTTATGATATCTCCGAACGGCGGTACCGCGCTGATGGAATAAAAAAGCTTGCAGGGCGATGAGCCGTGCAGGCGTAAAGTCGGAGAGGAACTCAGAGCGAAATGAATTCGTGATTAGCGGCGCGAGCGTTTCCGCAGCAGACCGACACCGAGTAACCCGGCGCCCACGAGCACGAGCGAAATCGGCTCCGGAACCGTGCCAATCTGAGAGTAGTTATTGTCGACAACGGTAATTGTCGCCGTGCTGTTGGGGGCCGTGGCCGCTACGTCGATATCCTTGGTAACTGACAATTCGTTGGTCAGCCCGTAGGTCTGCGTCACGGGCCCGTTATTCAGGGCCGGAGGATCGCTGACGGAGATCGTCTGCAGTGTGGAGGGGCAATGGTTTCCCGCACCGTTCAAGCTGCCCACGCAATAGTTCTCGGTCACACTGGCGATACCGTTCCCCGTGTAAGTTTCGGTTGCGCTCAGGCTGATGTCGTCGAGCGTGTCCGCGCCATTCACGGTCTGTACGGTGAAGCTGATCGCGGAGTCGATTGCCGCGGGTGTCGCGACACTCCAGGCCGCGTTGAACGCCAGACCCTCATCCAGAAGAGTGAAATCGGGAGTAACCGTAATCTCAGACGGGGTCAGCGCACTAGCTGTCGCGGCGCTTTCCATGTCGCTAAAGTTGTCGAACAGCAGGTTGTTGATCTCGCATCCGTTCGCCAAAGCCTCGTAGGAGGCCAGCGTATTGGTGACACAAGTGGGAATCGACGTTGCGAGCGCGGTGGAGCTGACTGCGAACAACGCCCCCACGAACACCAGAAGCGGTTTCATTGAATTCTCTCTCCGTTGGCAGGAATTGGGCACGCTCTGAGCTTAGGGCTCTCACCTGAGGCCGGCATGAACTGAAAGGACTAGTTAGTACTTGAGCGAACCTGGGACTAGGCCTGTCCCGATTGATGGGGCTAGAGTAGTACTACGCCGGAAGAATATTCTCTAAACGATTCAAAATAAGCGGGTTAACCTCTAAGGACCCCGCCGAGGACGAGTGCTATTACCATTTGCACTTTAGCGTTAACGTACTAGCTTCAAGGCCCGGCGGAACAACGAATCGAAGTCATTATCCTCGGTGGTCGAGCGGGCCTTAGTGACTGCACTTTCCGCAGCGGCCCGGTTCGCCCCGAAATTCATGAGGGCCGAAATCACGTCTTCCTCCGCCGGCTGGAACTTGCTTCTGGGTGTGGCGGCATCCGCCCGTGAAGGCAAGCCGACCAAATCGAGCTTGTCGCGCAGCTCCAGGACCATGCGTTCGGCGGTCTTTTTGCCCACGCCGGGGATCCGGACCAGTTGCTCGACCGAGCCGGATCGAATCGCAGCTGCGAGGTCCGCGCTGGTCAGGCCACTGAGGGCTGTAATCGCGAGCTTCGGCCCGATTCCGCTGACGGAGATCAGCTTCTCAAACAGCGCGCGGTCTCCCGTGGAAAGAAACCCGAACAAGGCAAACGTGTCCTCGCGGACGTGGGTGTACACGTGAAGGCGCACCTCTCCGCCCGTTTCCGGGAGCGACGAATAGGCGGATACAGGAATAGTGACCTGGTATCCGACGCCATGCACATCCACGACCACCTGATTGGGGTGCTTTTCGAGGAGCGTGCCGCGAAGATGGGAGATCATAAATAACGACGATACAGGAGCGGGAAGCGGAATGCGGCGGCGGTTCTTCGTGGACCAGGTTAGAAACGGGCAAGCCGAGCTTGCCGGGGACGATGCAAAACACTTGACCAGGGTGTTGCGAGTGGAGGCGGGGCAGCGCTTTGAGATCTCAGACAATCGCAACGTATACCTGGCTGAAGTCGAAACGGCGCGCAAGGAGCGCGTTATCTTCCGCACGCTTGAAAAGCTGGATGCGCAACCTGCGCCGTGCCGGTTGATCCTGTGCGCGGCGCTGACTAAGTTCGATCGCTTCGAGTGGATGATCGAGAAGGCCACTGAATTGGGAGTCGCGGAAATTGTACCCGTGGAAGCCGTACGGAGCGAGCGTGGTCTCGAGCGCGCGGCGGGGAAACGGGTGGAACGCTGGCGCCGGATCGCCCTAGAATCGAGCCAGCAGGCGCGGCGGGCGTTCTTACCAGTGGTCCGCGAACCGTTGCGCTGGGAAGACGCTCTGGCGATAACTGCGGCGCAGCGATACGCCTTGGACGAAAAGCCGGGTGCGCCGCGCCTGACGGTGTCGCCTAATGAATCAGACGAGGTTGCGATTCTCGTGGGCCCCGAAGGCGGATGGACGGAGGAAGAGCGGATGGCCTTCACAGCCGCCGGATGGGCGCCCGTATCCCTGGGCCCGCTGATTTTGCGCGCCGAAACCGCGGCAATAGCGGCGCTCGCAATTATCGGTTCGGTACACTAACATTTGGTTTATCGCCTGGTTTTCGAAAACCTCAAGCACCGGCCGGTGCGGACCTTTCTCAGCGCATTTTTGATTGGCGTTCAGGTCACTCTGATCCTTACTTTGGTGGGACTGACGGATGGCATGCTCGGCAATTTGAGTGAGAGCCGGCGGGGCACTGGCGCGGATATCATGATGCGCCCGACTAACGGTAGTCTGCTGTCGTTCTCAGCGACGATGGACGAGAAAATCGTTAACGTCGTACGCAAAGTGCCGCACGTGGCCATCGCCACCGGTACCCTCATCCATCAGGTGGATACATTCGGAACCTCAATCGCCGGCATTCACCTCGACGAATTCAACGCAATGAGCGGCGGGTTCACTTTTCTGAGCGGCGGGCTGTTCCAGCGCCCTGGAGAATTGATCGTTGATGATGTATACGCCCGCTCCAAGCATGTGCACGTTGGGGACAAAGTTGACCTCGGCGGGGATTGGACGGTCGTAGGGATTGTCGCGTCGGGCAAGCTGTCGCGCACTTTTGCCGACATCAAGGAAGTGCAGGAAAGATACTCGAGTCCCGGACTGGTAAGTGTTATCTGGGTGAAGCTTGACAATCCGGCGAACACCGAGGCCGTAATTGACTCGCTCAAGCAACGAGGATTCGCCGAGTACAAGATCGACTCAATGGAGCAGTATCTTTCTTTGCTTACTCCCGACGCTATTCCGCTCCTTCGGCCCTTTACCAGAGTCGTGATCGGCGTGGGCGTCTTTGTGGGGTTCCTGGCGGTGTTCCTTTCGATGTACACGGCCGTATTGGAGCGAACGCGCGAGATCGGGATTCTGAAGGCTCTTGGCGCGTCCCCGATGTACATTCTGGCGATGCTGATGCGCGAGACGGTCCTGCTCGCACTGGCCGGAACGGTCGCCGGGATTCTGATGAGTTACGGCTCGCAATGGCTGCTGCGTGAATTGGAGCCGACTTTAACGATGTCGATTGTCTACGCCTGGTGGCCGGGAGCAGCCGCGGTTGCCTTGACCGGATCTTTGATCGGAGCTCTCTATCCCGGTTTGAAGGCAGCCCGCCAGGATGCCATCGAGGCGCTGTCCTATGATTGAGATCCGCGATCTCACGAAGACTTATCACGTGGGCGACGTCGCGGTGCACGCGCTGCGCGGCGTGAATCTGTCGGTCGCGGCCGGCGAGTTCCTGGCCGTGGTCGGGCCCAGCGGGTCCGGCAAATCGACACTGTTTCATATCCTCGGGGGGCTGACGCCGCCCACCTCCGGAACGATCCATATCAATGGACGCGATTTACTCAAGATGAGCGATGCGGAAAGAACGGAGCTGCGCAAGACCACGGTTGGATTTGTTTTTCAGAAATACAATTTGCTCCCGACGCTCACTGCGGAGGAGAACATAGAGATCGCAAAAGATATCGCGGGGCGTAGCCAGGAAAAAGATCCGCAGTTCGATGAAATTCTGAAGCTGCTCGGAATTCGAGACCGGCTGCATCATAAACCTCGCGCGCTTTCCGGCGGTGAACAGCAGCGCGTCGCGATTGCACGCGCGATCGTCAACCGGCCTGCCATTCTATTGGCGGACGAACCCACTGGTAACTTAGACACCGAAAACTCCACGGCGGTTCTAGGATTATTGCGCGACTTAAACCACCGTCTTGGCCAGACGATACTCATGATCACGCACAATCCGGAAGCGGCCGCATATGCTGACCGTACGGTGAAGATGCGCGACGGCAGGATCGTCGAGTAAGCGCTGGAACCTTCTTGAACATGCGGTGTCTACTTGAGCATGTTCGAGCAATCCATTCTGTTAGATCAACCAACGGGGAAGAAAGCCGGAGCGTGGGCCGCGTCGCTGACGGTGCAACTCGCGGGCGTTGGCGTTCTGATTCTGATCCCGCTTATCTACAACGACAGGCTTCCGGACATACATGTCTGGACTCCACTCACTCTTCCAACGCCAGCCCCTCCTGCGGAACCCCCGCCTATGGACCGTGCGCAACCGCTGCGCGCACCGACCAGAATTCCGACGCGCGTGTTGCAATTGCCTTCACCGGAGCCGCGACCTCTGACGCTTTCGTCGAGTGCATGGGGAGAGCCGGCAGTGGGAGTGGTTGCGATGCCGCACGATCTGCCGATGATGGGACTTGGGCTGACACCCCAGATGCATCTGGCGGAGCTTGCCCCGCCTCCCGTCCGTCCGGTTGAAGTTCGCAAGATCGCGCCAGATAGGCCGATTGAAGTGGGGCGGAAAGGTACAGGAAGCGAAGCTGCTCAAACGCATCATGCCGATTTATCCTACGCTCGCGCGGCAAGCGAGAATCTCCGGGACCGTGCATCTCATGGCCGTAATTGCGAAAGACGGGACCATCCAAGATCTGCGCGTCCTCGGCGGCCATCCGTTGTTGATCTCTACGGCCGTAAATGCCGTGCGCCAGTGGGTCTACAGGCCCACCTTGTTGAACGATCAACCTGTTGAGGTGATGGCACCGATCGACGTGATCTTTACGCTGGCACAGTGACCCGCATCCACTTCTTGCCTACGCGCACGGTATACGTTCGCGGTTCTGCGTGAAAGACGATGCTGGTCTGCTTTACTCCGTCAATTTCGACTGCACCGGCTTTGAGCATTCGCTCCGCCTCGGCTCGGGATGCCACCAGTCCGGTGCCGTGCAGCATCTGTGGGAGGCGTATATCTCCGGCTGATCCGAAATCCACCGTGGCAATATCGGCAGGCACCGCGCCTTCGCGTACCTCGCGATTGAAATCCTCTTCTGCCTGCGTGGCTTCCGCATCGGAATGAAAATCGGAAACAATGCGTTTGGCCAGCTCCATTTTCACCGGCATCGGCTCCCGCCGTTTGAGCGAAGCGATTTCAGAGAGTGTAGCGTCGGTGAGCAGTTCCCAGTAGCGCCACATCAATTCATCGCTAATGCTCATCACCTTGCGGAACATCACCTTTGGCGCTTCCGTAATGCCGATATAGTTGCCCTTGGACTTCGACATTTTCTCGACGCCGTCCGTCCCTTCGAGCAGTGGTACCGTACCCACAATCTGCGGAAGCTGGCCGAAGTCCCGCTGCAACTCGCGGCCTACCAGCAGATTGAATTTCTGATCGGTGCCGCCCAGCTCGACGTCGCATTGCAGCATGACGGAATCGTATCCCTGGGCCAGCGGATACATCAATTCGTGCAGCGAAATCGGGAGGCCCTCTTTGAGTCGCTTTGAGAATTCATCACGTTCGAGAATCCGCGCCACCGTGTATTTCGAAAACAAGCGAATCAAATCTTCGAATTTCAGCGGCTGGAGCCAGTCGCTATTGAATCTCAGTTCCGTTTTTTCCGCATCGAGAATCTTGAACACCTGCGCCTTATAGGTTTCCGCGTTCTTGTCGATCTCCTCCCGCGTCATGGGAGGGCGCGCCGTGTTTCGACCCGTCGGATCTCCGATGAGGCCGGTCATGTCGCCGATCAGGAAGATGACCGTGTGTCCCATGTCCTGAAAATGCTTCATCTTCCGCAGCAACACGGTATGGCCCAGATGCAGATCGGGAGCGGTGGGATCGAAGCCGGCTTTCACTCGCAACGGCTTGCCGGTCTTGGCATATTCATCGAGCCGCTGCTTCAAATCCTCTTCGCGGATGATCTCCGCGAAGCCCTTCTTCAGGTATTCGAGCTGCTCAGGTACGGAAACAGGAGTCACCCTATCATTGTAAAGTGGGAACAATGAGAAGTTGGCTTCTGATGACCACTTTAATTGGCGTTTCGTCCGCCCAGACGCTCACCGACCGGTTCTTTGACGAGTTCTACTTCCCGTTCAATCCGACGAGTGCGACGTCCGCCGGAATTCATACCTACGACGACAAGTTGGAGGATTATTCCAAAGCTGGGAACGCTGCTCGCCTGGTCGCGCTCAAGAAATTCGAGGCTGAGGTCCTGAAGCTGCCACCGGACCCGGATCGCGACCTGGTGCTCTCCTATATACACGCCGGGCTGCTTGAACTCGAAACGATCAAGATGTGGGAGAAGAATCCGGATCTGTACTCGAGTGGGATCACCAGCAGCGCGTTCACGATCATGAGCCGGAAGTTTGCTCCGCCCGAAGTCCGGCTCAAGGCTCTGATCGCTCGGGAGCGCCTGATGCCGCAGGTGCTGGCCGACGGACGCGCCAACGTGCGGAATCCGCCGAAGATCTATACCGAGATCGCCATCGAACAGCTTCCCGGCCTGGTGAGTTTCTTCGAGCACGACGTGCCGTTGGCGTTCAAGGCAGTTACCGACGCAAAGCTTCTGGCTGAATTTCGCCAGACCAATCGTACCGTGATCGCCGCACTCAAAGACTATGAGAAGTTCCTCAAGACGGATCTGCTCGCGCGGTCGAACGGCGACTTCCGTCTCGGCGCAGAAAATTACTCGAAGAAACTTGCTGCCGAGGAGATGGTCGATATCCCGCTCGACCGGCTTCTGCAAATCGGTTACGACGATCTGCACGCCAATCAGAAGAAGTTCCGCGAGACCGCCGCGGCGATCGATCCGAAAAAAGACCCGATGCAGATTCTGGCTGAGCTTGAAAAGGATCATCCAGCGCCCGACAAGCTGCTGGCCGGTTTTCAGGACGTCTGCACGATGCTGCGCGACTTTCTGATTGCCAGGAAAATCATCACGGTTCCGTCGCTCGTCCCGCCCATTCTCGAAGAGACGCCGCCGTTCATGCGAGCGCTAACGTTCGCGTCCATGGATACGCCGGGGCCGTATGAGACCGTCGCCAAGGAAGCGTTCTTCAATGTGACCTTGCCGGAGAAAGGCTGGAAGCCGGAGCGTGTGGAGAGCTTCATGGGGGCTTTCAATCGCGGCACCATCCTGAGCACTGCGATTCATGAAGCCTACCCGGGGCATTACATCCAGTTTCTGTGGATGCAGCACATCGATTCGAGAGTCCGCAAGTTGCTCGGAGCCAATTCGAACGTCGAGGGCTGGGCCCACTATTGCGAACAAATGATGCTGGATGAGGGCGTGTCCAGCGATCCGCGGATGCGATTGGGCCAGTTGCAGGATGCCCTGTTGCGCAACGCGCGCTACATCGTCGGGATCGAGATGCACACCGGCAAACGCACCATGGAGCAGGGTGTGGAGTTCTTCGAAAAGGAAGGCTTCCAGACGCACGAAACGGCCGATCGCGAAACCAAGCGGGGCACTTCGGACCCGACATATTTGTATTACACGCTGGGCAAGCTGGAAATCATGAAGCTGCGTGAGGACTACCGCAAGATGAAGGGCGCGAATTTCTCCCTTCAGGAGTTTCACGATAATTTCGTAAAGCAGGGCTACCCGCCCATCAAGATTGTGCGGCGCGCGCTGCTCGGCAACGATTCGCCGGTTCTCTGATGCCGTTCGAGAATACGTTAAACGCGCGCGTGGCGCGCAAGCATGCGGACGGCGTGACCCTTCACTTCGCGCTTTCGCCCGGATATTTGAACACCAGCGGCGTCCTGCATGGGGGCATTACCGCATCCATGGCGGATGAAGCGGCTTGGCACGCGATTGAGAGCCGCTTCGGTTACGGCGTCCGCAAATCGACCACGACCGAGCTGAAGGTGAATTATTTGCGGCCTATCGTGGGCAAGAAAGCGATTGCCAGGGCTTATATGGTCCGAGCGGGCAAAACACTGTGCGTGATGCGGGTCGATATTTTCGACGAGAAGAAGAACCTGGCGGCGATCGCGATCGTCACCTACATGCTGCTTTAGGCGCGCTACGCGCCACAAGTCATTGTAATGCAATGCAGCTGTGGGACGATCTTCGGGATTCTCCCAACGGTTTTCGACGGCGCTTCCGTATCGATTGTCGACGCTGCCGCCATCACGACGGTCGCTCCGCTGTTTTATGTTTCGCCGACTGAGGTGGATTTCCAGATTCCGTCCACTGTCGCGACCGGACTGGCGAAAGTGATCGTCACGAACAACGGCTCGACCCAGACGGCGGCGAACCTGCTGATCTCGCCAATTGCGCCGGCGTTGTTTACGCTCAATAGCTCCAGCTTGGCGAACGCCTGCGCGCTTCGCGTTTCCTCGAACGGCAGCCAAACCCAAGAGCCGGTGTATTCGCAGAGCAGTTCAGGCGTGGTTTCCGCGAGCCCGATTAACATGGGCTCGGCGACCGACAAAGTCTACCTGACCCTCTACGGGACCGGATTCGACAGCGCAACGGCCGCGAACGTGACGGTGACCGTGAACGGCGCGAATACTCCGGTCTTGTACGCAGGACCCGGAGGGGATTCCCCGGGGCTGGACCAAGTCAACGTCCAACTCCCGGCATCGCTCGCCGGCAAGGGGAATGTGAACGTGCAACTCACGGCGGGAGGCGTTTCCGCGAATCAGGTTCAAGTCACGATCCAGTAGCAAAAGACCAACCCATGACTTGCCGTGCATGAACGTGTCTAAACGTGTATAAACGCCAATCAAAAAAAGACTGGCTCTTAGAAGTTGATTCTTATTCACGTTCATACACGTTCATCTTTGCCTAAGAGTTTTTGACTACAAAGTCAGAACAATCCGTCCGAGCACCGCGCCGCGCTTGAGTTCCTCGAAGATTTGGGGCAGATCTTCGAGCGACCGCGCCTCGATCTTGCAACGGATCGGATAACGTTCGACCAGTTCGAAGAGCTCACGGAGATCCTCACGGGTGCCGACCGCCGACGCAACGATGCGCGTCTCGCCGGAGATAAGCGAAACTGCCGAGACTTTGAACGGCTCGGCGGCCATCCCGACTACCGCGAGCGTGCCTCCTCTCCGCAGACACCGCAACGCGGTTTCGTAAGCTGCGGACGAAGCAGAGGTCACCATCGCGACGTGCGCTCCACCGATCGCACGCACCCTTTTGTGGACCGCCTCCGTGGCCGCGTTGATCGTCCATTCCGCGCCTAGCGACTTGGCCAGTTCTAGCTTGTCGTCCGACACATCCACGGCAGCCACCGAAATGCCCTTCGCGCGCGCGATCTGGATCGCGAGATGACCCAATCCTCCGACGCCGAAGACAGCGAGCCTCTCGCCGGGCGCGACGGCGGAAGCCTTCATCGCCCTGTAAACGGTCAGGCCGGCGCACAGCAACGGCGCCGCTTCGGCCATGCTCAAGCTTGCAGGAAGGCGTGCCGCATGGGTCGCCGGTGCGGTCAGAAATTCCGCGAATCCTCCATCCACCATGCAGCCGGTAATTTTCTGCTTCAGGCATAATGTCTCGCGGCCTTCTCGGCAGAATTCGCACTGGCCACACGTCCAATGGATCCACGGCACGCCGACGCGATCACCAACCTTCAGCTCGGTTACGCCTTCGCCCAACTCGACCACGACGCCGGCGACCTCGTGTCCGAGAATCAGCGGGATTTTGGTGATCGGCTTCAGCAGATCCCAATCGCCTTCGGCCAGATGCAGATCCGAATGACAGACACCGCACGCTTCCACGCGTATCAGCACTTCACCCGGCCCCGGCGTTGGCGTGGCGACTTCCTGGATCTCGACCGGCTTCCCGATCTCCCGCAAGATCGCGGCTCTCATAAACTCATAGCTCTCCTGTAGACCTTAATAATGTCACCTGAGTTCAGTCCACCAACGTCCGCCAGCCACGCGCAAAATACGAGGAGGTCCGCGTCAATCTGCGCCTCGGGCGGTCGCGGTTCGTAGCGGTCCCAGAAGCCGAGCACCATCGCCATGGAGGGACGCCCGCGCCCCAGATCGGCCAGTTCCAGCGCGTAAAGATGACCATGCCCGCTGCGCCAGTACACGCGTCCAGCGCGCTTTCCCACGGCCCGCTCTAACGCTTCGGCGAACTCCGGGCGAACGTCCAGTTCCTGTTCCCACAGCAATGGGTCGGCTCTCAGATTTTCGAGCTCCTCTGGTGGCGGAGTGATGAAATTCATACCCGGCTAAGAAAACTGACGAGGTGTGCGGCGAGTGCCGGACCCCGATCGTCCTGCAGGAAATGGCGCGCTCGATCGAAAAGTATCGGGCCCTCGGAGTGCGGCAATAATTCCTTGAGCCTTTGAGCGAACTCAAGTGGGAAGACTTCGTCGCCCGGCGCCCACAGCAACAAAACTGGTTTTGAGGCCAATTCGGGCAGCCTGTGCTCAATCATCCGCATATCCTGCCAGCCGCGATCGCCCTCGCGCACCGGAATCGTGCGCGGCCAGGTAAGCACCACATGATCCGAGTCGGGCTCATCGAAAACGTGATGATAGGCGCGCGCCTCCATCCCGCTCATGCCTCGAACCGTGATGGCGCTGGGCCCATGATGCGAAAGAACCTTGTGGCGGATCATAAAGAATTGCCCGATCAGCGGGGCATGCCAGGTGGTCCAGGGTTTCGGAGAGGCATGGAATTTACTCACCAAGCCTGTGAACAACCAGGTATTCATCAGGACTACCGCTGCTAACCGGTCGAGCCGCTGCAGCGCCGCGCCTACGCCCTGCGGGCCGCCCCAATCCTGACCGACAATCGTGAATCCGCGCAATTCGAGCTGATCCATCAGGCTCACCAGATCCGCGATATGATGCGCAAACGTGAGCGCTGCGTCAACGCGCGGATGATCGGAATAGCCGCAGCCGATCCAATCCGGCGCGATGGCCCGGTAGCCGGCTCGGGTTAACGGCGCGATGAAGTCCCGGTAGAGAAAGCCCCAGGTCGGATTCCCCGAGAGCAGCAACACAGGCCGTCCTTTCGGGTCACCCTCGTCGATATACGCCATCCGGCGGCCGTTTACCAGGATGGACCGCTGCGCGTAAGGAAACAATTTTTGCAACCATTCCGGCTTGGGACGCATTCGGAATGATGCTAGCAGATAGACTGAAGATCAGTGCGTGTCCTCATTTCGGCCGGCGAAGCGTCCGGGGACCTGTATGCCTCGCGCGTGGTGGATGCACTCCGCGCGCGGGTGCCGGATGCCGAATTCTTCGGATGCGCCGGTCCGCGCATGCAGGCTGCGGGGGTTCGTCCTATCGTCGATTCGCGATCCCTCGCCGTGGCGGGCCTGGTGGAGGTGCTTCCTCACATACCGCGGGTGTATCGCCAATATCGCAAGCTTATCCGGGCCATCGTGACGGAGCAGCCGGATATAGCTGTGCTCACCGATGCACCGGACTTTCACCTTCGGCTGGCGAAACACCTGCGGCGTCATGGTGTTCCGGTCATCTACCTGATCGCCCCGCAAGCCTGGGCGTGGAGGCAGGGCCGGGTGCGGACCATGCGGGCGACCATCGCCCGTCTGTTGTGCATCTTTCCATTCGAGGAGAAGTTCTTTCGGGACCATGGCGTAACCGCCAGCTACATCGGCCATCCGCTGGCCGGGATAGTTCGCCCGTCTCTAACGCGAAGCGAATTTTGCGAACAGTTTAACCTTCCGCTGGATGCTCGTATCGTCGCATTGCTCCCGGGGAGCCGTCACGGCGAGGTGGAGCGGCATATGCCGGTGCTACTCGACGCCGTCCGCCTTATATCGCAGAGCCATCAGGTGAATTTCGTGCTCGCGTTGCCCCCAGGCTTCGGCGTGGAACGGACAAGTTTTTGGGAACGCATTCGCGGTTCGTCCATCCAAGTAAAGGAAGGGTCGACCTGGGATGCGCTTGCCCAAGCAGAGCTAGCCTTAGCGGCTAGTGGGACAGTGACCATCGAGGCGGCGTTGCTGGGAGTACCCATGGTGACCTTTTACCGCGTAAACGCGTTAAGTTGGATATTAGGGCGGTGGCTGGTCCGGGCGCCGTTTCTGTCGATGGTGAACTTGATAGCCGGCCGGCGGATCGTTCCGGAGCTGATTCAGGGCGATATGACGGCGGAGCGAATCGCATCCGAGGCGGCGAAACTGCTGGATAGTGAAGAGGCGCGGTCGGCGATGCGTGCGGATCTGGCGGAAGTAGCGGCGCGGCTTTCCGTCGACGGCGATCCGATGGGTACCGCGGCGGAGTGGATTGAGAGGGTGTTTCGTGAAAGCAGAGAAACGGTCGTTGCGAGTTAGTCTGTTGCGAGTTAGTCTGTTGGTGGCGCTGGCCGCAGTGACGGGACTGGCGCAGGAGCGCCAGCAGCCGCGATCCCGAATCGACGTGCAGAGCTATCTGATCGACGCGAAAATCGATCCAGTGGCCCAAACGCTCAGCGCAACTGCCTTGGTGCGATTCGTTCCGCTAGAAGACGCGTCGTCGCTCTCCTTTGAATTGAACAACGCGCTCAACCTGGATAAAGTCATCGACGAGGACGGCCGCCAAATTCCCGCGTCGCGAATGCAGCAGGACATGACGATCCGCCTGACGCTGCCTCAGGTCCTGCAAAAGGGCAAGCCCGCGGCGCTTACTTTCATTTATGACGGCAAGCTGACCGGATCAGAAGAGTCGCCCGTTTTTGGAGTGAAGTTTGCGGCTATCCATCCGGACTTTGCTTATTTAATGTACCCGGCGCGGTGGTTCCCGGTTAACGACTATACTTCCGACCGCTTTAGTACGGATATGAAAGTCACGGTTCCGGCCGGCTACAAAGTGGTGGCAAGCGGAAGCGACAGCAATGAGGCGGCGCCTTCAGGCCAGACTTCGGTGCGCTACAAGTTCGATCAGCCATCTTTTCCGGGAAGCTTCGCCGTGGTGCGTGGCGAGGCGAAACGGGTGATCGCGGGCGGCGTTACGACCGCCTTCTACATGCAGCAATCCGGCGACATGGCCGATCCGTATGGTCAGGAAATCGCCCGGGCAATGACCTATTTCACTGGTCTCTACGGGCTTCCTCCGAAGAAAGACCTGACGGTGATCGAGACCGAGGATGGCGCGCCCAGCGGGTACTCTGCCCCAGGGCTGCTGTTCTTCTCGCCACGTGGATTAGGCAAGACGGTGAACATGCAATTGGTGGCCAATCAGGTGTCCCGGCAATGGTGGGGAACTCTCGTTTCGCCCACGACGCGGAACCATCTGTGGCTCGAGAACGGCCTGGCGCGTTACTCCGAATTGCTTTACACCGAACATATAAGCGGCGCAGCAGCGATGGATACTGCCATCCACACCACCTACGTCGAGGCCCTTACCGTGGACCAGCCTCCGCTGCAACAGACGGCGCGGCTGGAGGATTACTCGCCGGAGTTCTGGGCCGCCACATCCGGAAAAGGCGCCGCGGTCATGCACATGTTGCGCGGGGTGATGGGCGACGACAATTTTTTCAAATTGCTCAAGGCTTACCCGGAAAAATTCGTCTGGAAATCGGCCAATACCGAAGATTTCCGGAAGCTCGCCGAGGAAATTTCAGGGCAAGGGTTGAGTTGGTTCTTTATCCAATGGATCGAATCGAGCGGCGCGCCCGAATTCAAGATGGAGTACACCGTTTTTCGCACCACCAAGGGATTTCGCGTGATGGGCAAGATCGCTCAGGATCTGGACACGTTCCGCATGCCGGTCGATCTGCGGGTGGAGACGGAGGGCAACCCTGAAGACAAGAAGGTGGAAGTGGTCGGCACGTCCTCTGAATTCGCGATAGAAACCTTCGGCAAGCCGAAAAATATTGTCCTCGATCCGAAGGGGCAGGTGCTCCGCCTCGATAACCCGATGCGAGTCGCGGTGGCCATCCGCAAGGGCGAGCAGTTCGCGGAAATCGGCGATTATTCCGAGGCTCTGAAGGAGTATCAGAAGGCTCTGGATGTCATCAAAAACAGTTCCCTGGCGCATTACCGGGTGGGCGAACTGTTCTTCCTCCAACAAAACTGGCAGCCGGCGGCCAACGAATTCCGCGAAGCGCTCAGCGGCGACCTCGATCCTAAATGGACCGAGGTGTGGTCGCACATCAACCTCGGCAAAATCTTCGACATCAGCGACCAGCGGGATCGGGCCTTGAATGAATATCGCCTCGCTCTGCGTACCAAGGACAACACGTCGGGCGCGCTCGAAGAGGCCGGAAAATACACGAACCAGAAGTTCGAGCGTCCGCGGAGTAATAATTAGCCCGCAAAGGGCCGAATCGCGGCCTTCAATCCCGGGAAGCAATCGCTCGGGTGGTCTGCCGCGATCCAGGCTCCGTTTTGCGGGCGATTACTTAGGCAGCCTGAGGCCGAACCGGCGATGAAGCGGACAATTCAAGTGCGCATAACCAAGGGCGAACGCCAGTTTGTGGCGGAGTGCCTCGACCTTCCCGTGGTCACTCAGGTTCCCACCTTGGATGAGTTGGCCTTCAATATCCGTGAGGCAATCAGCTTGCACCTTCAGGGCGAAGACCTTTCTGAACTCGGCTTCTCTAATAGTCCGACGATTCTCGCGACCATAGAGCTCGAAGCCGTCGCCTGATAAAGAATTTGGCTAAACTTGGAGCATCCATGCCAGTGGCTGGTAAGTACATCCGCGAAGGGCATCCGCCGATCGAGGAATTGATCGCGGACCAAGGCGTAGTGTTTCCGCGCGACCCGCGGGATCTCCTAGGCGACTTCTGGCCGGAAGAAGAATCCATAGACGATTTTCTCAGCGCCATGCGCGAATGGCGAGGCCACACCAAGACTGATCCGGCGGCATGACGCCCGTAGTCGTCGACACGGACGTCGTTTCGTTTCTTTTCAAAAGCGATACCCGAGCACAGGCTTACCTCCCGCATCTCCGCGAGCGGCAATGGTTGATCTCGTTCATGACGGAGGCAGAGCTAGAACAGTGGGCGCTTCTTTCGAACTGGAGTGCTAAACGAATTGAGTGGCTGCGGAGCTTTCTAGGCCGGTTTCTGATTGTACCGTCGTCTCGCGATCTGGTCCTCAAATGGGCCGAAGTAATGGTGGCAGCTCGCAAAGCTGGGCGACGGCTGGAAACGGCGGACGCTTGGATAGGGCGACAGCAGTCCTACACGATGCGCCACTGATTACTCACAACGTCAGCGACTACCTTGGGGTCCCGGGACTCAAGCTGATTACCGAGACGCACGACTAACTGGATTATCCGCGCACGTGAGCAAGCCCTGTTAGATTGTTAGGTCAGAGATTGTAAACAAGAATGCTTCAACATTCTTGCAGCTAACATCACGCCGC
>JBEKBK010000001.1:0-80463 GCA_050015435.1 Bryobacteraceae bacterium | reverse complement strand
TTTAATGCGGAGTCCAGGTTTATGCTGAGTCCGGACTCCGATCCGGCCATTTTCAGTCAGGTTGAGGGTCTCTCGCTTCGCATAACCGGAGTGGCGTTCAGCATGGCGATCAACTGATCAGTTGCCTTGAAGCGGCCGGTTCGCAACTTCGGCGCAATGACTGATTCCAGCGCCTCCAGCTTCACAGAAGGATCAGCACGCGTGTAGATCTCGGTAGTTTGCATGCTTGAGTGCCCGAGCCAGAGCGACACCTTACGCAGATCTTTGGTGGCCTGGAGAATCGTGAGCGCACAGGTGTGGCGGAGGACATGCGGAGAGACTCGTTTTGCGGAAAGGGAGGTGGCGTACAAGGCGAGTATCCGTTTTCTTCGCCGGAATGGCCAGAATGCGCTGAATCTGCTCCAGGGCTGAAGGAACTCGGTACTCCATGAAGTGCATGAAGGACTTGATGGCCGCAAGTCGGATGTTCCTGGAACCAGCACCGTTTCCTCGGGCCGTTTCCAGATGGCCCAAAAAGTTCACGACAAGCGGCGCATCAATCTGCTCCAGATTCAGTTCGGAGGGCCGCACCTTCAGTGAGTCGCTGGCGAACTGGAACAGAAGTTTGAATGCGTGCGCGTAGGAGTCGCAAGTGTTCGGGCTTGCCCGCCGCTCAACCGGCAAGCGTTGTTGCAGAAAGGCCGCGATATGAGGGGCGATCAAGGTCATGGCCGACCTCCTGCAAAGAACGACTCGCATGAGTCGGCAATGCCGCTCATCAGTTCCGGTGTCGCTTCCAGATACCAGTAAGTGTCGGCGACTTTGCTGTGCCCGAGATAGGTGGACAGAGCCAGCATGTGCTTCGTGATTCGATCTCGACCGTCCGGGCAGTTCTCCAGGGATCTGACTGCGAAGGTGTGGCGCAGCGAGTGAATCGTCGGGCGCGGAAGCCCGGGCTCGCGCTTCAAGCCGATCGTCTGTGCTGCGGTTCGGAATGCGGTTTCGGCGTCACCCACCAGCAACGGGCGCCTGCGCAATGAGACGAAGACGTGATCATCGAATGGAGCAAAAGGGCGTCTCTTCTGGAGATACCGTTCCAAGCCAACCTGTGCGGTGCTGTGCAACGGCACCAGGCGGCTTTTTCGAAACTTGGAGCAACGGATGATTAGTCCGTCCGCGGTGACGTCTTCGAAGCGAAGCCTGATCGCCTCCGACACACGAAGTCCCGTGCACGCCAACAGGGCGAAAAACGTGCCGTAGGTTTGTCCGCGAAAGGGATTCCGCCGGCCAAGTTCGGATGCTGCTTGGACAAGTCGTTTGATGTTTTCCGTGGAGAAGATATAAGGCACGGGCCGTGGCCCTTTCTCACACCCGAACACGGCGGGCGGAACCTCATGACTTCGATCCTCCGCTCGAAGGTATCGCGCAAGCCGGATTACTTGACCAAGCCGGCGCGCTCGCGTGGTGACGGATTGCGCCAAGCCCGCCCACTGGATGGCAGTTTCCATGCAGATGTGGCTCTTGCCCGCCGTGTTGGAGTACTTCGCGAAGCTTTGCAGCAGGGTGCCTTCGGAGTGTAGCGCGAACCCCATGGCGTGCCGGACTTCCAGGTACGATTCCACAGCTTGAGTCAACATGAGGTCGCCTCCGGCCAAGGTTGCGCGATCTCTCGAAGCGCAATCACATCCACCTTCGCGTAGATCTCCGTGGTGGCAATGGAGCGGTGTCGAAGCACGCCTGCAATCTCTTGCAGCGAAGCTCCTTGCCGGAGCATCGAGCTGGCGACCGAATGTCGAAGAACGTGCGCGGCGCCCCGGCTTGGACAACGAACGCCGGCACGGCGCATGGCTTGCGCCACGATTACGGAGATGGCACAGTGGCTGGCGAATGGACCAAAAGGTGCGCGGGACCGAATGAAAAGTGTGTCGTTGTCGATGGGATGCCTGCCATCCTTGATATAGGCGACGAGCCCATCGCCAACTTCTTGGGTCATCGGCAGCAGGGTCTGGCGGCGGCCCTTTCCGACGACGCGAAGGGTGGCTTCCTTCCAATCCAGGTCGCTGAGGCAAAGCCGCAGGATATCGCCGGCGCGAAGACCGAGGCGGGCGAGCAGCAGCAGAATCGCGCGGTCTCTCAGACCTGCCTCCAAGGTGGCGCTGCATGCGGCAATGACTCGCTCGACTTCCTCGGGTTGCAGATACCGCGGCAGTGACGAAAGGCGCCAGTGTGCGAGCGCAGGAATGCATGCGTCAAGACCCGCTGCGCACTTCCCATCCGCGATGAGATAACGCAGGAACGCTCGCACGGAGGTGGTGCACTGTTTCCCCGTTGCCCAACCGCAGCCTTGGCTTGTCTGTTGAACGAACTGCCGGAGGCTCCGAGCCTCGAACTTGCTCGTGTCATCTCCTACGGTCTTCAGCAACGCACGGAGATGATGGTTGTAGTTGTAAAGCGTCGCGTCACTTGTTCCCCGGTGCCTGCGCATCCAGTCCCGGAACAGCACCAAGACATGCGGGTCTTCGACCACCTTTTGGACGGACGGGATCGACAGTAACCCAGCGCGACGAAGACTGCCCACAAACAGACGAGCGCCGTTGTGCAGATCCGGACGGTGGGTGTGTCCGTAGTTTTTGCAGCGGCATTGATGGAGGTGGCGAGCAAACTCGTCTAACGTCTGCTCATCGAAGGTCGTGGGCAAAACGCCCTTTCGCTTCGCCCAATATAGCAAGTGCTCCGCAGCCCGGATATGTCGCCGTGCTGTGATCTTGGCAAATCCTGACTGCCGAAGCTCTTCAGCGAAAACATCGAGCAGCGGGCCGTCTGGGCCGCCGCGTAGTTGCAGAATGCGGAACCTGGATTTGCTCAGGACGCCACGATTATGCAAAGTCCTCCGCGGGGGCGGCAGTCATCAAACCCCTAGAAGCAAGCCCCTTTCCATTCCCTCCTCATCGGTCTTCGCATAAAACCGGCCTCCGCATTAAACGCGCCAGCCGCGGATCCGACCGGTGCGCTGACGGTTTGTGATCCCACCACGGCAGGCCTAACTGGACTCTCCGTGGGCATGCTGGCGTGGGGCAGCACCCTCGAACCCTCGTTCGGTCTCGGAGCCTACGCGCCTGTCAACGTCCCTTATATTAACGGGTCCCTTAGTCCCTCCGAATTGACCAGCTTGACGACAATTTGTAGCTTTATCAACCAGCAAGGGTCAGGATTCGGCATCTGCGGGTCTTGCCAGCTTGGTGCTTTGAAGGGAGCAAGGAACTAGAATTTTAGTTGGTTACAGGTCGCGTAGGACTTCCATGCACTTCGTTCCGAGCCTGCCCGGCGCAGGCGATCGGCGATGACTAGTCGCCATCCTCACGGTGCACCGCGCGTGGTCTTTCTGGGGAGTACGGGAATTGCACCCGATTAACGCCCGTCTCCCGTGGTGAGCTCGATCCTTAACGTCAGTGGGTCGAAGACGGAATGACCGGGCCTCGGGAAAAGCTATGCTGATCTACTGATGGGTATCGTTCTTTTAGCCTCGCGCTTAATCCTGGCCGCAGTCTTCGGCATCGCCGGAATCGCAAAGTTGGCCGATCCCGCCGGATCTCGCCAATCCCTGATCGAATTCGGCCTCCCCAGATTCCTCGCGAGCCCGCTCTCCTGGCTGCTGCCGCTTGCCGAGATCATTTGCGCTGCTGCGCTCGTTCCCGTATCCTCGGCCTGGTGGTCCTCCATCGGTGTGTTGATCTTGCTTGTGAGCTTCATCACTGGAATCGGCGTCAGCTTGATTCGCGGCCGCCGGCCGGACTGTCACTGCTTCGGGCAGTTACATTCCGAGCCCATCGGGTGGCAGACGCTCGTCCGAAACATACTTTTGGCCGGCATCTCCGGTTGGATCGTCCTCGAAGGACGAAACAATTCGGGGGCGAGCATCGTCGGTTTGACGGAAAGCATGAGCCGCACTGAATTGGCTTTGGCCAGTCTCGCCATCGCAGTAGCCGGACTTGGAGCGTTCGAGCTGTGGGCCCTGATTCACCTTCTTCGGCAAAATGGACGTCTGCTTCTGCGTCTGGATGCAGTGGAAGCAAAGCTCGCGGGTGGCGTGGCCGCGGCTCGACGGGGGTTGCCAGTGAACGACCCGGCACCCAGGTTCAATCTGCAAGATCTCGAAGGCAATCGAATCGGCCTCGAGACGCTCATGGAGCCTGGGAATCCGGTGCTGTTGTTGTTCAGCGAGCCAGATTGCGCAGCCTGCGAGCACGCACTTCCGGACATTGTTCAGTGGCAGCGGGAGTACGCGGACCGGTTATTAATCGTCCTGATTAGCCGCGGGGATGTGAGCGCAAACCGCGCGAAGAGCGACAAATACAATCTTCGGAATGTCTTGCTTCAGGAGGACCGAGAGGTGGCTCGCGCCTACTTAGTGGAAGCGACACCCAGTGCGGTATTGGTGAAAAATGGCAGCATTGAAAGCCTGCTGGCGGTTGGCCTCGACGCAATTCGCGGCGTCGTCGCACAGGCAACACTGCCGCCGCCCGTAAACCAGGGAGACCGGGTACCTTCGCTCCGGCTTCCGGACCTCGCCGGCAAAATGGTCGACCTTGCCCAACTCGAAAGCCGCATATTGATGTTGTTCTGGAATACGTCATGCGGATTTTGCCAACGGGTGCTTGAAGACCTCAAGCGCTGGGAACGTAATCCGCCGCCGGATGCTCCCAAGCTCATCATTATCTCATCCAGCTCCCTTGAGGACAGTCGCAAACCGGGTTTCCGATCGCGCGTGCTACTGGACCCCAATTCTGCCGCGAGTCAAGTCTTCAACTCGGGCGGCACGCCTTCCGCCATCCTGATTGAGGACGGCCGTGTAGCCTCAGGTGTCGCAGCAGGCGCCCAAGCCGTGCTGGCCTTGGTTGGCACGACTCCCGTCGAACGCGCCCAGCCAGTCTAAACGGGTTTCGGCGAGCCGCTCTCTACGATCCCCGCCGATTCTGAAATGAGACGGACTTTGCTCCGAGCGCCTCCAATAGGCCTCGTATGCTGACCTGGGCGTTGCTTCGCGCCTGATCGAGAATCCCCATTTCGACGGCGGCCTCTTCAATCGCCTTTTCCGCGGCGAGCCGGGCTTGGCGCTCCAAGTCCGGGTCGAAGGGAACCCAAGGCGTCCACCAGGTAATGCGGCGATCCCACACCTTGGTCTGCTTATCATCGATCACCACGTGAACAATGCTGGGCGGCGGCAACGTAACCTGAACCACGCGGCCAGGAAGCGTCTCGACATCGCCGGCCGTGAGCTTCGAAAGATCAATCCCTCCCAGGGCTTCTGCTTGTACGAACAGGAGGATTTTCTCGGACCCAAGGGGCGTCTTCTTTTCTTCCAGTGCAATCACCTTTTGAAGCGTATATTTCACTGACACTAATTCGTTCAGACCCTGAATCTCCCGGATCACCAAGGGCGCATCCAGAGGCCGTGTAATGGAAGGACCAGCGGCCGTGATCCTACCCAAGGAAAGCATTGCCGCCACGGATAGGAGAATTCCAAGCAAGAGACCGAGTCCAGCCCATCGTAGTCGTTGCGCCATCACAGCTTACCCCCAATCTTGCCAAGCTAATTGCGTGGTTCGTGTCCATCTGCCTCCAGGGTAATGCCCAGCTCACTGAGTCGTCTCGCATGCCGACTTGGGCTCCTTGAGCCAAACGGCGATTAGACCATGCGCGGACCGTTACGGTTGCGCGCTTTGGCGAATAATCAGACCCGATAGCGGCGAGCAGTGCCGCTTATCCCACTGGAAAAATGGGGACTTCGTAGAGAAGCAATCTGCTTGCGCTTGGTCCATGAATTGCCCAGTCATAACTGGAGGTGCGCCAAGATAGGCGTTCGGTGCCATGACAATAGATAGCGCTGTTACGAGAATCGACCCACCGGGGCGATTCGAGATGTTCGCTGGCGGAGGGATAGCGGCTGTGGTGATCTTTAGTGTCGGTGTGTTTCTCTTGGTGGTTCCGGTTCTCGGTTGGGTGGTTGGACCGGCACTCATGATCACCGCCGGTCTAATCGCGCTTACGCACGTGGTTGGAATGTTTAGCAGCAACAAACCCGCCTACGCTGGACATTGTCCCTACTGCGGTTCTCCCGCTGCCGCAGGCGAGCCTGGATCCGTTGGCCAGTGTGAGGCGTGCAATCACAAATTCGTTCACCGTGAAAGCCAGCTGTTGAAGATAGAGGGATAGACGAAGGCTCAAAAAAGGAAGGCCGTCTTCTGGCTGGTTGGCCGGAAGGGATCTTCATTAAGTACAATGGGAGCCACTCGAAACCGTCCTTGAGACAACCTCTGAGGAGATGACCATAAGCGATCGACACTTGGCATTTGTGCGCGCCGCCGCGGTCGCTCTGGCAATGCCTCTTTTCGGGCAGGTGCCGGGCGCCCCGCCAATGTCACCGCCAGCCGCGAAGCCCAAGACTTGGACGATGCCCCGCACTCCAGATCGGCACCCCGACCTGCAGGGTATTTGGACCAACGCGACAATCACGCCGCTGGAACGGCCGGCGGCACTGGCAGGAAAAGCCACGCTCACTGACGCCGAAGCGTGGGCGTACGAACAGAAAGATCACGAGACCAATGATACGGATAAAGCCGATTCCCCATTGATCGGGGCCACCGGCTCGCCCGAAGTTGGCTGGGTCAACAAGCAGTTTGTGGATCGGGGATCGGAGCTCGCCAGAGTAGATGGACTCAAGCGGACGTCGCTGATTGTCGATCCGCCGGATGGGAAGATTCCGCCAATCAGCGAGGAGGCGCGGCAGCGGAATGCAGCACGAGCGCGGGATGCGAACCGCTATGATAAGGTCGCGGATCGGCCGCTCGCCGAGCGGTGCCTTCTAGGATTCGGGTCGACCTCCGGACCACCGATGCTTCCGGTCCTTTACAACAATAATTATCAAATTGTGCAGACTCCAGAGGCTGTGATGATCCTGGTTGAGATGGTACATGACGTCCGTATCATCCGGATGAATGGTACCCACGCGCCCAAGAACGTCCGCCAATGGCTGGGCGATTCGATCGGTCACTGGGATGGCGACACGTTGGTCGTCGACACGACTAACTTCACGGATCAGACCAGTTTCCGGGGATCCTCTCCGGACCTTCACGTCATCGAACGCTTTCAAAGGGCCGACGCTGATACGATCCTCTACCGCGCTACCATTGATGATCCCGCAGCCTTTACGGGGCAGTGGACCCTGGAATATCCGTTTGTCGCGACGAAAGGGCCAATTTTCGAGTACGCCTGTCAGGAGGGGAATTACGCGCTGACGGACATCTTGGGTGGGGCTCGCAAAGCGGACGCGGCCGAGAAATAAGCGCAGTCAATGCCCTGCGTCGGTGCCAGGCAAAAACGAGATGTCTATCCAGGACAGTTCCGGTGTGCCTTCAGCAGCGCCGTCAGCAGATTCTCCATCTCATCCGGCTCATACACAAAATAGTGACCGCGCCGCGGTAGTTCCTGGAACCCACTGCCGGGAATCCTGGAATGCAGATCGCGCGCGACTTCAACGGGCACGACCTGGTCGTCAATGCCGTGCGTGATCAGCACGGTGCAGGCCGCCAGATGGGTGAGGTCGATGCGGGGGTCGGAATAGAGCGCCTGGACTTCCTGCAGCAGGTAACCGGGACCCTGCGCATAGCTCTCACGACGGTTCTGGCGGAAGGATTCCTCCACTTCCGGCTGCGAGAGGACCTGCTGGTCGTCCGTCGAAAGTCCGCGTTTGACGTCTTCGAAGTAGCTCTCCCAGTGGTTGAAGAGGCGGTCGCGGTGCCGCTTTTCGATCTTGAGGAAGGTCGCTGCGCGAAAGTTCGCCAGCTTGGCCGAAAGCAGGATGCGCCAGGTTTCCTGCGAGAAGCGCCGCCAGTTGGCGATCAGATGAGGCAGGCCCAGACTGCTGACCAGAGCGATGGCCCGCAGTCCAGGAAGTCGACCGCAGGCTAGTGCATACGTTGCCCCGGCGGAAAAACCGAGGATGGAGAAAGGTTGTCCCGGTCCCAGAAGGTGGTCGGCCAACTGGCGCACGTCGGCCGCCCAACCGACAACCGTGCGGTCACGCGCGGGCGTGGAGAGGCCGATGCCGGGACGGTCGGGAGAGACCAGACGGATGTTGAGCTTCGCGAGAAGGTCGTCGTGGGCGGCCATGCGCTCCAGGCGCGAGCCCTGAAAACTGTGAAAGTGGAGAATTGGAGTGCCTGTGCGCGGGCCACGATCCATATACGCCAAAGTGCGGCCATCGCGTAGGGTCAACTTGCCGAAGGCAGGATCGGATTCACCGGGAGCGGGCCGCAAACCGGGGATCCGCTGCATCAGGACAGCGATGACATCACGCAGTTGCTCGATGTCCGCATGAGGATCGCCCGACGGCCTGATGGGCTTGCCGATGCGGACGTGGATGCGAAAAGGCGGGTCCTCACTACCTGTCGGCGCTTTTCCGTCCGCTTCGATGGCGGAGAAGACCACGGTCTCAGGAGTCCAGTCCAGGCGCAACCCGCCGATCGCGACCGGAACCACGGGACAATTGCCCTTCATCGCTGCGACCACGGCGCCAGTACTCCAGCCTTTCAGTTGCAGAACCGGATCTGCAATCGCGCGGCCAGCCGGGAATATGATGACAGCACGGCGCTTGCTCTCCCGAAGGTATGCGGCGATGGTGTCCGACATCCCCTGGCGGTGTCCCGTGGCCGGATCGCCCACCAGCAGAGCAATCCCGTAGTGATGGAGCACCCAGCGTTCGGCCCGCACCACCCAGGTGCGATTGTCCGCTGTGATAACGATGCGCGGCACGCGGCGAGCGCAGGTGGCCAGCAAGTGGCCGAGAATGAATCCATCCACGCCCGATTTGTAAGCGTGGTTGGCGGCCACCAGGTAGGAACCTTCAGGAAGATTTTCCAGCCCCTCGACGTCGATCCACCGGAGAACGTATTTGGCGAAAAGCACCTGCATAAGGCGGATGGGCCAGCCTTGGGAGCGGATATCCTCCGGGGCGCCAACCACTTGCTTTCGCAGAAGCAGATGAAGCGGAACCGCAGCCGCCGCGAAGCCCAGCACCGCCATGCCGGCGGACCGGATAAATTTGCTCAGGAAGCTCTTGCCAGGTTTTGTTTTCACGTCGGGGGCGCGTTCCTCAGTATCGCAGGACGCTCCGATTGTGAGGGGATGGCTCGATACTGTCCAGATTTCCAGGACCTTAAAGTGACGGCGCGACAGTGCACTCCGGACTCATTTCCAGAAGGCGCTAGACGGTCGAATCGCCGCCCGCTAAGGCGTGAAATCGGCGGACGCTACGCGTCGGTGCGCTAGCTTAACCGATTCCGCGCATGGCCCACCTCCCAATTGAGGAGCAATCGGAAAATTCATCCTCCGGACTGGCCTTGATCACCGAGGATGAATTCTTCGGTGTCTACATCGTAGATCCCATAGTGGACTTCCGGCTGTCCAGCCCCTACTAGGCAGGCGTGTTCGTGCTCATGGTGCAGTAGGTCGGCGCGGCAGTTCTCTGCCCCCTTGCGGGCCTGCTCCGCGCGCTGCCATGCCGCGTTGAACTCTCTACCCGGCACCAGGCCAAGATTATTGGCCGCTTCGTTATACCGATTAACGGCGCTGCGATACCGCTCTAGAAGTCTGCACCACTCGTCGCAGGGCATTTCCGATCCTCCTAATCATGCAACTGTGCGCCATCTGGCGCACTTCAGACTGGGTATCTCAAGACAAATAGATGCACGCTCGCCTCCGTCTGGACAGTCATGTGGGTTCAGCCACTTACATCGTCAGCCCTGCGTTTTATAGCGGCTATTAGCGCATCATCCATGGTTTGCGTAATCCCAAAAGGGGTGAAGACACGCAGAACGGACGTTGTTCAAATGATTGTTTTGTGGTGTTTCCCTGCCCGCTCCCCTGGTGCGTCGTTTGCATATCTAAAGAGGCGAGCTGTATGCCTACCGAGTCAATCGCTGTGATCTACGCCACCCGTGAGGGGCAGACCTATCGCATCGTGGATTACTTGGCTGCGTCGATACGTCGCCTGGGACTGCGGCCTGATGTCGTTCACGCTGGACTGTTACCTCACGGATTCTCGTTTGACGGCTGCACAGCGGCAATTGTGGCCGCTTCGGTTCACCGGGAACGCCACGAGCCGGAAATGGTCGATTTCGTGAAGAGCTATCGGAAGGAACTGGAGCGGATTCCCACCGTGTTCCTGTCGATGAGCCTCTCGCAGGCTGGAGTCGAAGATAAAAGCGCAACGCCGACGCTTCGCGCACGCGCTAATGCCAGCGTCCAACGAATGATCGACGCATTTCTCGCAGAAACAGGCTGGCATCCGGGGAGTATCAAGGCCGTGGCCGGGGCGCTCCGATACACCAAATATAATTTCTTTCGACGGTTCGTCATGAAGCAGGCCGCGAAACGTGTTGGCGGGAGCACTGATACCTCTCGGGATCATGAGTACACCGACTGGACCGCTCTGGATTGCCTGCTGGCAGAGTTCGTCGGGCGCGCCGGTCTTGGTCGCAGCCTACACCACTGAGTTGCTGTTCACCCTTGAGCTTTAGATCCAGTCGTCTTCGGCAAAAGAATCGTCGCACTTGCTCTCGGACTTTCGCAGAACTTCGGAACCGATACGTGGCAAATGGCGCTATGGTGTGATTTCTGAGCGGATTCGCGCAATAAGAACCTCGGGACAAGGCGTTTCACTAGACTGAAGACACCCTTGTTGTCGCTCTGATGAATCGGGTCCGGATACTAGAAGAGGAGATCGGCCATTTGAAGAGGCACCCGGTTGACCGATGATCCAGATTAATTTGCCGCGAGCGACTACGGACGTGAGCGTATGGGATGTGTTCGAGCGTTACGCTCGTTCGGCCGCCAAGACAGGAAACCCGTTTGAGAACCAAGAGGACGCTTATAACCAAGAGGACGCTTATGATGAAGCGACTGATAGCGCGACGCCGTTAATGATTGCGCTGTGCGCCGGAATAGTGCTCGCCCAAAAACGAGCAGCTTCGGGCAAGGCCGCCGAAGATGAACTCAAGCAGATCGAAATCAATTGGTCGGATGCGCAGAAGACCAGGAATGTGGACAAGCTGCGGGACATTCTCGCGGATGACTGGGTGGGACTTGGCTGGGACGGCGAGATATCGGACAAGGCCAAAGCGCTCGCGGACCTGAAATCGCCCAGTAATTCGCTGGACAACATTGAAATTGGCCCCATGAAGGTTCGCATCTTTGGCAACACTGCCGTTGTGACCGGAAGCGATACCGAAAAGAGCAGGGAATATGGCAAGGACTCCAGTGGAAAATATATTTGGACGGATGTATTCGTAAAGCAGAAGGGCATGTGGAGAGCCGTCGCGTCTCAATCCGCTAAGGTTCCCGAGTAGACCGCTGCGACCGTTCCGCACTCAGTCGGGCGCTTTCGGCTTTGTCGAAGATGATCTGCAACATCGGCTACGATTGCAGTATGGGACAGTTCGCTCGACTCAGCTTGACCAGAAGATGGAGCCTTTCCGATGAGTAAAGGGCGTGAACTTCGCTGCTATGACTACGTTAACCACCCCTATGAACAAGTCCGCGATGCGTTGAACAAAGACGCGCTTGCGGTGTTCCAGTCGGCTACCAAAGCTGCTGCCTCGCGGGCGCGATCAGTCGCCTCCGAATTGCGCGTGGACATCGGTGGAATCGGGGTCGAAGCCGATATCATCATCTCCGTCAAGAAAATCGAAGAGAAGGGATCCGACGCCATGGCGGGCCCCGTCACCCGATTGCAGCTTGAATGGCAGGCGGCGAAAATGCCAAGCCTGTTCCCGCTCATGAAGGCGGAACTCTCGATTTATTCATTGACCCGCACCGAAACGCAGTTGGATTTCTCGGGCCTTTACGAACCACCGCTTGGTGCGGTCGGAAAAGCCCTGAACGCAATCGTCGGCTACCGTGTCGCCGAGGTTTCGGTTCACCACTTCGTGAGCGACGTGGCTGGATATCTGAGGCAGGCCCTTACTTAGACCGTAACCGCGAACGTTACGCCGGATGCCGAACGGGAATCAGAAGGCACGAAGCGGCGTCCAGACGGCGGCCACGTACGTACGCCATTACGCTTTCGCCCTGGAGTCGGGTCAATCCTCCGGAAAACCGCGACGGCGAGAAGCCGGAACTTGCGGCGATGCTCTTGACGGTCATCGGTTCGAAAAGGTGTTCCTCGATAAAGGCGATCGCCGCGAGGTGTGCGTCGGCGAGTGCGATCGCCTCAGCCTTGGATGAGGATTTTGTTCCTAGGCCCACTGATCGATCTTAGCGGGCGGGCGGCCCGCCGTCTTGATCGATCCTGCCCCAGCCTTCTCCATTCGAAGCCTTTTTTGACATGCGGATAATCGGGAGCAAGACGCCGTTGGCCAGCAGAACGTCGATCCGGTCAATAGCCTGGTAGCCTCTGGTCCGGTATAGACGTTCGCCAGTTATGGTGGCGCCCATTTCGAACGCGTTGAAGCCTGCCTCTTCAGCAGCACGCTCACAAGCCTCTAGAATCATGCTGCCGATGCCCCGCCGAGCCCATGCTGGATGTACAAAAAAAGCGCGGATCTTGGCCGGTTCCAAAAGCGGTTCGAGCAAACGGTCTTCTCGGCCCGAGCGGTGATCGCCGCCAAAGAGGGTCTTGCGCTTACTCCAACCGCCGCAGCCGACTATCGTGTTGTGTCCTTGACACGAGGCCTCTACGACAAAATACGTTCCGTCCGCGATCAGTTGGCTGTCCACGCCAAAAACCGTGCCAAGAGCGCCTTCTATCTGCGCCGGCGAGTAATCCGGCGCCTGAAGGGCGCGCACGGACAAGTCGATGAGAACCTGTAGTGCGGAGATGTCTTCCGGAGTTGCGCGACGAATGGCGAACGACTCTGTTTGATTCACTCTTTCCATTATTGCGACAGCACCGCCGCGTCAGCGACAGATTGGCCCCTGCATTGGGACATTCTGGCTTCGCCGGGGATTCGGCAGTTAATCGAACCGTTAAATTTTCAATCTCCTCGTCAGTCAAGCTTTGGAGCCCTACGTGCCTGAGATTCAGCGTGCCGACCACGGAGACAAGTCAAGTTGCGGACCTGAGTATGAATCGGCAACAGCGGGATCAGAAGTTCGGTCTGCTGTTGTTGACGGGCCAGTTTCTGACGATTGCGTCAATTCTTTTCATCGTTTCGGTCGATGACCTGAAGACCCCTGCAAGCGTCTCTCTGAAGATTCTCGGTGCCGGGGTCTGTCTTATTGGGGTTGGAGTGGTTTTTATATTCCGAAGATTTCGGCTTCAGAGCATAAGGCAGAAACTAAGGGAACAACAACTTCGCACCAGCGATAACGAAATCGGCGCAGCGTTGGACTCAGCTCGAGTCCACAGAGTGCCACCGGCAGCGATGAAAGGTGCAGCGCCCGCCAACCTTCCGGCCCACAATGGACGCGACCGAAGAATGGATGCGCGCAGCTGCGTAAATCATCCCACGCTACTCAATAGCAAGGACGCCGGGGTCGCCGGGGTTCGGGTCCTGGACGTGTCACCAACAGGCGTTCGTGTGTCCGTGCCCTTCCGGTTAGAGCTCAACACAGAGGTGGAAATCCGCGTCAACGATACGACCGTATCGGGCCTCGTTCGTAACTGCGTTTGTAAGGCAGGAACCGAGTTCCATGTGGGCGTGGAAGTCACTGAAGCTATTTCAGACGGAAACGCGAGCTTCGATCAGGTTCTTCGAAGAAGTCGAGCTGGAGGGCCGGTTGGCCGTCGAACATAGCGACTTCCGGCAGCCCCACTACGCCGTTTTGGTCTTGGACTTAGTCTTCCGTTTCGCCGCCCAGTAAGCTTTCATGCGGTCACCGAAGGCTTTTCGTTGAGCGGCCGTGAACCGGCGGCGCTTCCTCTTCGGTGACGCGGAACTCGCATCAGGTAGGACGGTAGCGGCGGCCGGAGCGGCAACAACCGCAAGATTCCTTGGGGGTCTTCCTCGACGCTTCGCCGGTCCCTGGAGAGCTTCGATGGCTCGGTTCAGCTTGTCTCGTTCGGCAATCAGAAGATCAACAATTTGTTCTGTTGGCATTCAGAAGATCGTATCACGGTGTGGCGGGCTTTCCCCGGCTTATTCGCTTTCAAGGTGAAGGAGGGATCACGACATGAACGTGACGGGACGAGCCCGCATTCATTCGGATCCTTTCCTGATCGAGATAGAACAGTTACACAACTAAGCACGCCGATTCTTTTGCGGGCAGATGTTGAGTCAGGCTTGGCTGCTTTATCCGGGTGAAATTCCGGGGAAACTATGCAAGGCCGTGTCCTCGGTTGGAAAAATATTGAACACGGCGGAGAGCTTGGTCATCTCCAGGAGCTGGGCGATACGCGGTTGAGGGCTGGCGAGCTTGATATCGCCACCGAGTTTGCGCACCGTCGAGCACGAGCCTACCATCTCACCAATTACCGCGCTATCTATATAAGTCAGATCTGCAAGATTCAGTAGGATGTGCAACTGTCCGGCGGCCGTCAGTTTGTGGATCGCATCCCTGAGCGCTGCAGCCCCCTCTCCAGCCGTGATGCGGCCTTTGAGATCCACAATCGTGATATTGCCGACTTGGCGGTGGGCGCCCTTCAGAGACCCCAGCGGATGCGTCATGATTCTGCCCTTTCTGTTGAAAAGAGAACTCTATTATACAGACCGAGGACAGGGAGCTTAGTGAACGCTCGGGGATGACTTGGGCTGAACAGTTTTCGGCTGGTCCACGCGAACGTGAAGCACCCTCGATGTCGTAATGGGTTGGCGTTCGTTCAGCAAAAACATCAGGCGCTTCCCGCGCCCGATCAGTCCGAACTCCAACGCTCCTTCTTGGTCTACGGAGCCATGCAGGTGCGCGAGCATTGGATCGGGGCAGTACTCAGGGTGGCCGGAAATGCGGATCGCGTTCCCGCCGAGGCATTCGATCCGGTAATGACGGCTCTTGGTCTCCACGTCGATCATGGAACCACGCGCCAGGCTCTTGCAATCAACGAATTCAGTAGATGTCATCGCCAAGAACCTCCATTGTGTCTGATGCAATCAGGTCGCCATTCGATGCGACTTATTTTTGAGCAATCCCCGCTTCGCTGGAGCCTACCCCATTGGAGTAAAATGATCCACACCCATGCCCATTTCTACCGGAACTCGTATGGGTCACTATGAGATCCTTGCGCCTATTGGCGCAGGCGGTATGGGCGAAGTCTACCGCGCACGCGATACCAAGCTGAAGCGCGATGTGGCAATTAAAATTCTGCCCGAGGCTTTTGCTCGCGACGCCGAACGCATGGCGCGCTTCCAGCGCGAGGCGGAAGTGCTCGCCTCCCTAAATCATCCCAACATCGCCACCATCCATGGCGTAGAAGACCGTGCGCTGGTCATGGAACTGGTGGAAGGCGATTCACCAAAGGGTCCACTGCCGTTCGACGAGGCCTGGAAGATTGCGTCACAGATCGCCGCAGCGTTGGAATATGCACACGAGCGGGGCATTATGCATCGTGACCTGAAACCCGCCAACGTGAAGGTCACGCCGGACGGGACGGTCAAGTTGCTGGATTTCGGATTAGCTAAGGCGTTCGCTGCGCAGAAGGACGCTTCTCCGGGGTCGAATGAAAACTCCCCCACGCTGACCATGGGTGCGACTGAAGTCGGCGTGATCCTGGGGACGGCCGCGTATATGAGTCCCGAGCAGGCGCGCGGCAAACAGGTGGACAAGCGGGCTGACATCTGGGCGTTCGGAGTACTAATGTACGAATTGCTGACCGGTCATCGGCCGTTCAAAGGCGACGACGTGTCGGAGACGCTTGCGTCGGTGATCAAGGACGAGCCCGATTGGAAACGAATCCCGGACAAGGTGCAACGCCTGCTGCACAGTCGTCTGGAAAAGGACCCGAAGCAGCGGTTGCTGGACATCGGCGACGCACGGCGCTTGCTGGAAGAGCGGCCTCTCGCAGTCGCTCCCTCACGCTCGTGGCTCGGTTGGGCGGCAGGGGTGCTAGCGATTGCGTTGGTCTCAGTCGGGGGCCTTTATTGGCGCGCGACGCGGCCCCTGGATCTTCCCTTGACGCGGCTGAGCGTGGACTTGGGGCCGGGCGCGATGACCGGTCTCAATCTCACCGTTGCCATCTCGCCCGACGGCCGTCGGCTGGTTTTTCCGGCGCGAGGTCCTAATGGCAAACAGCAGCTTGCCACCCGGCTGCTGGACCAGGCTCAAGCCATCCTGCTACCTGGTACCGAAAATGGCCGAGATGCGTTTTTCTCTCCCGACAACCAATGGGTCGGATTCTTCGCAGATGGCAAGCTCAAGAAGATATCCGTCCAGGGTGGGGCACCGGTGACTCTGTGTGATGCTGCGTTCGATTACGGCGGCAGTTGGGGAGAAGACGGAACGATTATCGCGGCGCTTAACCAGACAGCCGGCCTATCCCAGGTGCCCGCTGCCGGGGGAAGGCCGCAGCCGTTGACAAAACTGGGTAAAGGTGCGTCATCCCATCGCTGGCCGCAGATCTTGCCGGGAGGCCAGACGGTTCTTTTCACGGCCTCTCCCACTGTAATCGGAATGGAGAACGCGAGCGTTGAAGCAACATCTTTCAACAGCGGCGTTACCAAGACACTGGTAGCTGAGGGATACCTCGGCCGTTATCTGCCGGCGAACGGAACCCGCGGTTATCTGGTTTACCTGCATCAAGGCGTGCTGATGGCAGCGGGTCTCGACCCCACCCGGCTGGAGCTTCAAAGCACACCAGTGCCGCTTCTGGAAGACGTGGGCGCAAGCCCGATTCAGGGCGGCGGTCAGTTCGATGTTTCGTGGGCACCCTCCGGGCACGGAACCTTGGTGTACCTGGCAGGGAAAGGGGCGACTCAGACCTGGCCGGTCATGTGGCTCGACAGTTCCGGGAAGATGCAGCCCCTGGTTGCTAGCCTGGGTGCGTATACCGTTCCCCGGTTTTCGCCCGACGGGCGGCGGCTGGCGCTGTTGATGAGTACCAGCAGCGGCACCGACGTCTATGTCTATGAGTTGGAGCGGGAAACGATGACACAGCTCACCTTCGGGGGGCACGCGGGGAACCCGACCTGGACCCCTGACGGGAAGCACATAGTCTTCTCCTCGTCTGCCAACGGTTCCGGGATCGATTGGATCCGCAGCGATGGCTCCGGAGAACCAGAGCGGCTCCTCGCGGCTCAAAACAACATAGTGCCGTGGTCCTTCTCGCCCGACGGTCGGCGTCTGGCCTACTTCGAGACAAATCCCGAGACCGCTAATGACATCTCCACAATAAGTCTGGACACGAGCGATCCCGACCACCCCAAGCCGGGCAAGCCGGAGTTGTTTCTCGGAACGCCATCGAATGAGTTGGTACCGATGTTCTCACCCGACGGACGATGGATCGCGGACCGGTCCAACGAATCGGGAAACTCCGAGATCTACGTGCGGCCTTTCCCTGCGGGGCGGGGCGGCAAGTGGCAGATCTCGACCGGAGGCGGGCTGTACCCAATTTGGTCCAACAACGGCCGGGAACTGTTCTACGAGACGGCGGACAACCGCATTATGGTGATGGATTACACAGTGAACGGCGATTCGTTCGTGCCCGGCAAGCCGCGCCTATGGTCCGAAAAGCAAATCTTTTATCCCAGCTCTTCGAACCTGGCCTTGGCGCCGGACGGCAAGCGCTTCGCCGTGTTCCCCATGCCGGAAGGTGCCGGACCCGAGAAAGGTTCGGTACACGTCACCTTCGTGCTGAACTTCTTCGACGAATTGCTGCGTAAAGTGCCCACCGGTAAGTAGCATCATGTTTGAAGGATGAGTTCCTATGGCTGACACGATTGCATTGGTAACCGGCGCGAACAAAGGAATCGGAAGGGAAATCTCCCGGCAACTCGCCGCCAAAGGCGGCGTTTTCGTGCTGATGGGCGCCCGCGACCGCGAACGCGGAGAGAAGGCCGTGGCGGATCTTCGAGCCCAGGGCCTTCCCGTTGAATTCATTCAAATCGATGTGACTTCCCAGTCAAGCGTGGATGACGCCGCGGCTGAGGTGGAGCGCCGCCATGGGCGGCTCGACATCCTGGTGAACAACGCCGGAATCGCGCTGGATTGGTTCCCGGGCTCCGAATTGACTGTCGAGACGCTCCAGAAGACCTTCGAAACCAACGTTTTTGGGGTCTTCCGCGTCACCAAAGCCATGCTCCGTTTGCTCAAGAGATCCCAGCACGGCCGGATTGTCAACGTGTCGAGCGGTCTCGGCTCCCTCACCCGTATCGCGGATCCCAACACCCCGTTGTCGGTCCGCAACATGTTACTCGCGTACAGCTCGTCGAAAGCCGCGCTGAATATGATCACGGTTCAGTTCGCCAATGAACTGAAGAGTGCCGGAATCAAGGTAAATTCAGCCAATCCGGGTTTCACTGCGACGGATATGAATCAGCATCGCGGACCGAGGACAGTCGAACAAGGGGCCGCGACGCCAGTTCGCTTGGCGCTGCTCCCTGACGACGGCCCTACCGCCGGAGTTTTCAGCGATGATGGGCCCCAGCCGTGGTAAGTAACCCCTACTTCACTTCGACCAGTTCCAGGGCTTCTTTGCTGGGCCCCTCGATCATAAACGCCCGCGTGTCGGCAAACTTGTAGGGCTGCTTCAGGATCTTCACGCCCTCACCCTTCAGCTTGGCGAGCCAGGCATCCAGGTTGCCCACGCTGAGCGCAATGTGGTCGGCCTGGTGCCCCAGCGTGCTCACCAGCGGCGTGTCGCCCGGGCGCACGTACCAGTTCATGGCCACGCCGCCGAAACTAACGCCGCCAGTGGGAAAGCGATACATGCCGTCCTTTTCGAGCGACGGCCAGCTTTTTTCGCCGCGGGCTACTTTACAGTTGGCCTCGGTCGGCTCGGGCGCGTTGCCGCGAGCCGGACGCTTGGGCGCGTTCAGGTGCTTCTGATACCAGAGCACCGCGCACAGCGGATCGTCCTGATACATGTGGACGTGGTTGAAGTATTCGGTCTGGGAGTTGCCTGCGAACTCGATCATCGCGCCATCCGGTGCGCCCAAGTAGCCGAACCCTGCGCCGCCCGCTGGTTTGATGCCCTGCGCCTTGGCTTCTTCTATCTGCGCTTTGGTGCGGCCCAGTGTGCCACCGGCTCCCGGCCAGCTATCGCTGCTAACGTACACGAAGTTATCGCCATCGCCCGTCCACAAGGGCAGGAGTTTCGTTCCCATCTCCTTGTACTTGGCGTAGTAGGCGCGCTCGTCGGGGACGTTCCAGCCATAATGCCAGACCGCGGTTTGGGGCGTCAGGAGAGCGCGTGAGGACACCTTGTTGAACAGGAGCCAGACGTTCAGGGCCTTAAGCGCCGGTTGCCCGTCGAACATAGCCCTCTGCGTGGTCGTGAAGTTCTTCGTGTAGAACGCTATCTCGGCTTCCGGATCGGGTGAATTGAGGTGCAGATGGTGGAAGCCGGGGGGCGGAAGCGGCGCGTCCTGCGCGGCGCAGATCTGCACGAACACCGCGACAAGCGCTGTAGAGAGAAAGGGGCACTTACTTTTCATTAAACAAAGCATATCATCAGAAATGGCTTGCCCTCGTCGACTTGGGATAATCAGAAAATTTTTCTGACTACCGCCGCGCAATAGCTGCCATAAAACCCCATATGCTGGGACTAGGGTCCGGACGACGAACCGCCCTTTGCAATCGCATCGAAAGGAATCGCAGCATGAACTCCCGATGTCTCTTTCTCACGTTCTCAATTGCCATTTGGGCTAGCTGCTCATATCCATCCTTGGCAGCAGACAAGCACGGGTGTCCCGTTACAATACCGTCTGATCCCCCGTTCGTACCGCCGCCGCCCTATGAGCCAATCGTCGGGAGCCACGAGTCTCTGTACGGCACTCCCAGACTCTGGACCGTGATCTACCCTGATTGGCACATTCACAGTGGAGGGAAGCTGCCCTTCTTTCGCCAAGGGTACGACTGGATGAAGGAGAAAGATCCCCGATTGACGGTTGTGGCTCGGCAACTTGATGGCAAAGCACCATTGGTTTGGAACGGCTGGACAAATAACGCGTCCATTGAAGGCCACGGTATGGCGGGGATGTTTATGGTGACCGGCGTAGATATACCGGCGTCAGGATGCTGGGAAATCGCGGCCCACTATGTCGCAAGCCCCAATAATATTCAGACCCTGACTTACACCGTGTGGGTTGAACCTTAACTTTTGCGACCGTCGACTGACCCCACGCTGCGCGTTTTGGCGGATCTGTGAACTCCTTTGCCTGCGCTTTGGAACGCAGCTTTAGCGGCTTGGCCCAGCCAAAACGCGCAGCAGCGTGCAGCTAAGTCTGTTGTAAGGCAACGAGACGGGTTCCCCGCCCTCTTGGCCCCGCAACTGCTTTAGTTTGCGCAGGCATGAGGAACTTCCTTAAGGAGTCCGAGCATCTGGTCAGGATGGCGCTGACTCTTGCCGCCTTTGTATTGATCTTCCTGGCGATCCGCCACGCGGTGGTGCCGCGCACTTTCGGCGACTTGGGGCATTACCGCGCGGCGGCGCTCGACGACATTCGAGCGCGGCCGGTGTCTTTCGCCGGAAAAGCGGTATGCGAAACCTGCCACGACGACGTCATGAAGACTAAAAGCGAAGGGAAGCACGCGGGGGTGGCCTGCGAAGCCTGTCACGGCCCCACCTCGGCGCACACCGAGGATCCGATGACCAACCATGCGGTGAAACCGAATCCGGCGACGCTCTGTGTGCGTTGCCACGAGGCGGATCCCGCCAAACCGAAGACCTTCCCGCAGGTGATTTCGAAAGAGCACGCCGGTGAATTGTCTTGCGCCGAATGCCACCAGCCGCATTCGCCGAAACCCTAAGGAGCCACCGGATGAGCCAACCCAGCCACGACACGAATCGCCGCGAGATGTTGCTCGACCTGGGTAAGTTCATCATTCTTTCGGGGGCCGCGCGCGTCGCGTTGCAGACCATGAACGGCGAATCCGTGCCGGAAGCACAGGTCGATAAGTACAAAGCAGCCGAGCACTGGTGGGGCATGACCATCGATATCAGCAAGTGCATCGGCTGCGGCAATTGCGTGAAAGCGTGCGCCGCCGAGAACGGAGTGCCCGACGGCTATTTCCGCACTTGGGTCGAGCGCTACTACGTGACGGATGATCAGACGGAGCGCCCCCAGGTCGATTCACCCAATGGAGGGATGAACGGTTTTCCGGTCATGAATCGGCCCGAAGGCAAAGCATTCTTCGTTCCAAAACTTTGTAATCATTGTGCCGATTCCCCGTGCGTGCAGGCCTGCCCCGTGGGTGCGACCTTTGAATCTCCGGACGGCGTGGTTCTGGTCGACCAGAAATATTGCATCGGCTGCCGCTACTGCATCCAGGCCTGCCCGTACGGGTGCCGCTATCTCGATCCGAAAAAGAACGTCGTTGATAAATGCACGCTGTGCTATCACCGGATCACCAAGGGGCTCACCACGGCATGCGTTGAAGTTTGCCCGACCGGTGCGCGCCAGCTCGCGGATCTGAAGAATCCCAAGGACCCGGTGCACCAATTCCTGCGGGAGAACCACGTGGAAGTACTCAAGCCGCATCTCGCTACGGGCGCGAAGGTGTTTTACAAGGATATGGATGGGGCGGTGAGGTGAAGCATGCCAGGCGTTGATGGCTTCATGTATCCGAACGAAGTGGAGCTCCAGTGGAGCGTCCTCATTGTTCTGTATCCATATCTGACCGGCCTGGTGGCGGGCGCGTTTATTCTGGCATCGCTCGCCCGGGTCTTCCATGTGAAGGAAGTGCAGCCGACGTACCGGCTGGCGCTGCTGACCGCGCTTGCATTTTTATTGGTCGCGCCGCTTCCGCTGCAAATGCACCTGGGGCATCCGGAACGATCTTTCGAGATGTATCTGACGCCGCATAAGACCTCGGCCATGGCGATGTTCGGGTTCGTTTATTTGTGGTACCTGCTGGTGGTGTTGCTGATGGAGATCTGGCTCGACTATCGCAAAGACATCGTGCTGATGTCGCGCACCGCAACCGGTCCGGTGAAGTGGATCTACAAAGCCCTGACGCTTGGATCGCAGAACATCAGCGAAGCGTCGCGGCGCATCGACGATCGAGTCGGCTGGATCGTCACGGTGATCGGCATTCCTTCGGCATTTCTGCTGCACGGCTACGTTGGATTCATCTTCGGATCGGTGAAGGCGAATCCATGGTGGTCGACTCCGCTGATGCCCGTCGTGTTTCTGTTTTCGGCGATGGTGTCGGGGATCGCCCTGGTCTTGCTCGTCTATCAGGTAGTAAATCGCCTGCGGCATCAGGAGATCCAGATGCCGTGCCTGGACGCGATCGCGAAATATCTGTTTTATGTCTTCGTAATCGATTTCTCGCTGGAGATGCTCGACCTGGTGCATCGAGTCTACGAGTCGGACGAATCGTTCCGCTCGCTCGATTTCATGGTGCATACGCGGCTGTATTTCTCGCAGATTGTTTTGCAGATTTTCATCGGGACGCTGGCGCCGTTGGCGCTGCTCGCGATCACGCAGGTGAAGAACCTGAGCGACGGTGTGCGCCGTGGGATGTATACCGTTGCGGCTTCCCTGACGCTCATCGGAATCTTTGCCATGCGCTGGAACGTGGTCATCGGCGGACAACTCTTTTCGAAGAGCTTCCTGGGGTACACGACCTACAAGGTCGAATTCGCCACCAAGGAAGGATTGCTGCCGGCCATCATTTTGTTGGTTCTTCCATTGGGCATCCTGTGGGCCCTGTTAAAGCTGCTGCCACCCTGGGAGGAACATCAGCCCGCGTAAGCTGAGTTCCGGTGGTCGAGAAGGAGGCGTGTGGACGCGTCTTCCGTCGCTTCGAAAGCGGACCTCGCGAGCGAAGAGCTCCGCGAGTTGGCCGTCGAGGTCCGTGACCTGCAGCGCCGTGTCTCCGCGCTCGAGCAGCGCGAGCCAAAACCCGTAACCGCAGCACCGCCCGTTGAGATTCCTCAGTTGCATGTCTCCTCCGACGCGGTTTCGGTGATTGGCCGGGCGCTGTTGGCGATTGCGGGTGCGTACCTTTTGCGGGCCCTCACCGAAGTCCACGTGCTTCCTTCGAAAGCGGGCGTTGCGGTGGGAATCCTGTACGCAGGCTTCTGGTTGTGGCGTGCGACGCAAGCTGAAGGAACATTCGCCGCGACCGCCAACGCGCTGAGTTCTGTATTCATCTTTGCCCCGTTGATTTGGGAAGCGACGGTGCGGTTACAGGCGGTTTCGACGTGGACCGCCGCGGGTGTGATCGTCGCGTTTTCGCTTGCCGCGATCTGGAAGACACGCGTCGCGATGTGGTCATGTTCCGCCGGCGCGGCCATCGCGAGCGCGCTGCTGATTGGCACTCACGATCTTCTGCCATTCACGATTGCGCTATTGGCGATCGCGGCCGGAGCCGAGTACGCAACTCTCGCCACACGCTGGTTTATCGCCCTATGCGCCGACGCGGCGATCCTCATTCTGATCACCATGCTGGGGCGGGTAAGCGGACTTCCTGAAGGATATGCGCCCGTATCTCTGGCTGCCGCTCTGGCGATGCTGGCGCTTCTGCTGCTGGTATTCATCGGGAGCGCGGCGGTGAGCACCCTGATTCGCGGCCGAACGTTCACCGTCTACGAAATTGGGCAGATGGGTTGCGCGTTCGCGCTTGCAACAGGAGGCGCGCTGCACCTGACGAAGGCGACTACGCCGGTTGGTCTGATCGCATTGGTCGCAGGCGCGGCATGTTACGCGATAGCCCTTAAGACACGAGCCTCCAGCCGCAACACCCAGACTTACGCGACGTTCGCAGGACTGCTGGTGATCGCAGCAACATCTCTCTTGTTCTCTGGCGTTCCTCTGGTCGCAGTGTGGTCGGCATTGGCGATCGGCCTCTCGTGGACCGCGTTCGCGAACGCCCAGGTACCGGCGTTCTTATGGCTGGCGGCAGCAATTTCGGGTGTGGCCGCGATTTCAGCCTCTCAGTTGCTCGCCGCGACGACCGGATCGTTTCCATCCCGCGCCGCCCTCATTATTCTGATTGCCGCCGCCGTCTGTTATTTCAGGATCCCGCGCTCGGGCGGCCGGGTACCGGCACTATTCGTCGTTGCAGTTTTTGTTTGGTCCGCGTCGGGTCTGGGGGCGTCGCTCGGGGTGGGTGCGGTGGTGTTGGTGCTGTTCGCGGTAGCGCTGGCGTGGAGTGGTGAACGCTGGCAACGGCCCGAGCTCGTCTGGCTGATGTACGTTCTAATGACCGTTGCTGCCGGCAAGATCGTGGTCCGCGATTTCTCGCGCGAAAGCACGATGACGCTAGTCGTGTCGCTGCTGTTTTACGGCGCAGCTCTGATTCTGCTACCGAGGATACTCAAGCGTCGCTAAGTATAGGGTGCTGCGGAGAGATATTGGAGTTACAATCGCTTACCATGTGCCATGCAAGTCGAGTGAATTGTGTGTATCTCTCCCGCGCCACGTCCCTTATCCTTGGAATCGCGGCGCTCGCAAGTGCCCCAGAGAACCTCAAGGCCCAAGGATCTCCTGGGCCGGTCGCCCAGAGCTGCGGCGCGCCGGCGAACCCAACGGCCGGTCGTGGGCGTGCCCAACCAGTGTTTCCGCCGGGTCAATATCCGGTCCAACTGCCACCGGCGTCTCTACTTGGCGCACGCAATGACCTCCCGAATCCGTATCGCGCGGGCGTAAGTTGGGGACAGTTGCCTGAAGGCCGGAAGTGGGGATCCACTGCGAGCGTCGCGACCGGTCCCGACGGCACGATCTGGGTAACCGACCGCTGCGGCAATTCCGGAGCCGGGGGTGCAACCTGTGCCGGCCCTAATGCGAATGTGGATCCAATCTTCCAATTCGACACGTCGGGCAAGCTCCTGAAGGCGTTTGGCGCGGGCAAGTTCGTCAGCCCTCACAAATTGGAGATCGACAAAGAGGGTAATCTATGGCTGGCCGACAACGGCGGCGACCAGGTCTTCAAGCTCAGTCCGGACGGCAAGATCTTAATGACGCTTGGCAAAAAAGGAGTTGCAGGGCCGGCCGAGGACGAGTTCGACGCGCCGACCGACGTTGCAATCGCTCCTAACGGCGACATTTTCGTGGCGGACGGCCACAGCGGAGGCGGCACAGCGACCGGCAACGCGCGGATCGTGAAGTTCGACAAGAACGGGAAGTTCATCAAGGCCTGGGGAAAGAAAGGCATGGGCCCAGGTGAATTCGATGTGCCCCACACGCTGGCCTTCGATTCCCGCGGCAGGCTGTTCGTCGGTGACCGTCAAAACAACCGCATTCAGATCTTCGACCAGAACGGCAAGTTTATCGCCGTGTGGTATCAGTTTAGCCGCCCAAGCGGCATTCACATTGACAAGAACGACATGCTCTATGTGGCCGACTCAGAATCCAAGGACGGCCGGACCAACACGGGACAATTTGGACTCGCACAGACCGGTTATGGCTATAACCTCGGAGCCGAACGTGGCATTCGAATCGGAAGCGCCCGGGACGGTTCCGTCAAGTACTTCATTCCCGATCCTTGTCCGTATCCTTATGCCGGAGGTTCGAGCCTGGCGGAAGGCGTCACCACGGATGCCGACGGCAACGTCTACGGAGCGGATTTTCTCGGTGATGTCAGGAAATTTGTTAAGAAGTAGCGATCGGAACGTTCCAGTTGCGTACGGAACCGAATGAGAGTAGCTCGCCTATCCGCCGATCGAGTACATCAGACGCGGAGGAGCGACGAACTTGGCGGAGTTGATCTGCGCTCATCTAGTGCTGGACCGGGCCAAGATACTTGTCGAGCCAGTCGAGGGCCTCGCGAACTGCGGCTGGACGGGGAAACGCGCCGTGCCCACCCTCATAGATCACGTGCTTTTTCTCGTTGTCGGGCGTGCCGAGGAAGTGGAACAGCGGAAGCTGCGATGACTCCAACGGGAACGAGGAATCGTACCGTCCGTTCACCATAAGCACCGGAATGGTTACGTGGGGCGCGAAGTTGAACGGGTCAACCTCCGGGCGGTACGGAATCGTGAGCTGAAAACCTCCGGACGATAGGATCGCGGCCTTGATTCGCTTCTCGACCGCCGGGAGGTGCGCCCCTTCAGGGCCGCCCGCACTGTCGCTGAAGTAGGCCACCTTGGTGCTGTCGATGTCCTTGCGCGTCTCGAAATAGTCGAGCAAGCGGCCCAGGTCTTTGGCCCACGCGATCTCATGGTCCCGCCGAAACGCCGGCGGATCATTGCCGCCGGGCACGAAGCCATCGCGCCTTTCGTACATGCCTTTATAAATCAGGGCGACCAACGCGCGCCCACTTTTCATAATGAAGCCGCGGGTTTCTTCAAGGCTCGCGAGATCAAGCTTGTCGTCCAAAAAGGAAAACCCGCCTGGAAAATACACCACCGTCTGGAACGGCTCACGCGCGTTCTTCGGGAGAAAGAGGTACGCCGTCACCCGCTCGTGACCGTACGCGGCATCGAAAGTAGCTTTCTCTCGCGACCACGCCTCCATCGGTTCCGTTCCTTCCACCCGGGCGTTCAGCTCCCCCTTGTCGTAAGCGTATAGGGCGGTATAGGCCTTGAAGACCTCGTCTGAGACCGGTTTCTCTTTCCAATAGTCGCGAGTCGTGACTTCTATATGCGCCGCAGCAGCAGGACTGGGCGGCGAGTCGAGCTTGACGCATCGAAAACCGAAGTTAGCCCCGCGATCCCATGGCGACTGCATGTCCAAGTGATGGAACTCATAGTTGGATTCGCCGAAGCCCCCGCCCAAGATTAATCTTTTGGCGTTCTTCGTTTCATTCAAACACCACTCCTTTACATTGCCGGCCATGTCTGTTGTGCCGGATCCGCTCAGGGCATTCTCGCTTCCGACCGGCTGGGTTCCTTCGCGCCCGAAGTTACTGCCTGGAGTGATCACGGGTGTGTAGTTAGCCGCTTGCGATGCAAGCGTCCAGTGGTACGCCGTAGGAAGGCTCTTGCCCACAAACTCCGCATACGCTGCCGCCTCGTACCAACTGACTCCTGCTACAGGATATTTCTGGTGCCCCTGGGGATAATCCCCGACTTCCCACGTCGCCGGACCGGGGCGCCCCGTCGAATCGTGAAAAAACGCGATTGCTTGTTCCCATGGAACCGCACGCCCGTCTCTCACGAAGGGCTGCTTCCAGAACTCGCGCTTCTGGTACCCGCCGGCGTCAACGAATTTCTTGTAATCTTCGTTGGTGACCTCATGCCGGTCGATGAGAAAGTCGCCGATCCGGACTCCAGGGGCTGCCTCCAGAGGGTATGCGAGTCCGGTGCTCCCTCCCGCGACGACGACCATCTCTGGAGGAACGCTCCCCGCGGGGCGAAGCTTCAACGTCATATCGAAGCTGGAATGGTAGCCGGGCGGCGCCGCGCCAGGAGGTCTACGTATGAAGAACGCGGCGGCGAATCCAGGTTTTACCAGCCGCCAGACATAATCGTCCTGAGGCACCCGAACCTTCTGCAGTGGTGTCTTTCCCAGTGTTTCCCAGACGTTTGGATCTGCTCTATATAGTCGAATGGAAACCTCAGCCCCAGAAGGGACACTCGCGATCGAGACCTCTCCGGTCGCTCGCTTCCAGAGTTCCTCAATCGTCCGGTCCTTCGGCAACACCGAACGTGCCTCCCGCGCCAATGTGGCGGCTTTGAGATACTCCCCACCCTCAATCAGCCGCGTAATCTCCGGCATCGCTGTATCGAGCGCCCATCGCTCGCGTGACCACCCGCGCCAGAGCCAAACTGCCAGGACGACGGCCAGAACAGCCGCAGTTCCAACCGCGATCCACGCATTCCTCGATAATTTCACGGGCTTAGCCGGCGCCAAAGAAGCCTCTAATGACTCCAGCTCCCGGCGTACATCACCGGCGCTATCATAACGATTCGCGGGGTCCTTCTCGAGGAGCTTCCGGATGATGGTCTTAAGCTTTCGGGGAGCTAGATTGTCACCGATGTCGCGCGGTTGAGCGTGCAGGATCGCGTCGACGACGGCCATCGGCGAGCTTCCCGCGAACGGACGTACTCCCGTGACCATCTCATACAGGACTACCCCGAAGGAGAAGAGATCCGCACGCTGGTCGACCGGATTGCCCATGGCCTGCTCCGGGCTCATATATGCCGGGGTTCCCAGTATGACTCCTCCGCCTGTCTCAGCCAGCGTCCACGTCGGGGAGAGAGAAGGATCTTCGGCCGGCGCCGATTCATGCGCCGCCTTCGCCAGGCCAAAATCAAGCACTTTGACCACGCCAGCGGGCGCGACCACGATGTTGGCGGGTTTCAAGTCGCGATGCACGATTCCTTTTTCGTGCGCGGCCTCCAGCGCTTCCGCAATCTGTTTTGCATAGTTGAAAACGGTCGCCAGCGGGAGCGGTCCTTTCAGCGTCTCCCCAGGAACCAGCTCCATCACCAGCGCACGAACACCGCCAGAGTCCTCGATGCCGTAAATCTGCGCGATGTTGGGGTGATTCAGCGAAGCGAGAACCTTCGCCTCGCGGGTGAAACGGGCCATCCGGTCCGCATCTTCGGCGAAGGTGCGGGGCAAGACTTTGATGGCGACCTGGCGGCCCAGCTTGGTGTCCGTCGCCCGGTAGACCGCACCCATGCCACCTTGACCGAGCTTGCCCGAAATACGATAGTGCGCGATGGTGCGAGGTGCATCATCCCCCGGCGGGCCAGCAAACGTTGTGCCGGACTCGGACTCATAGTCCAGCAGCGACTCCACTTCACGGCGAAGCGATTGGTCCACTCCGCAGGCTGCTTCGAGAAAAGCGGGTCGCTCCTGCGGTGCAAGGTCAACGGCCCGGTGGAAGATGTCCTCAACAAGCTGCCAGCGGTCGCTCATATCGCCGCCTCTCTGGGACTGCCTTGACTTGGAAACTGCACTAAAAAGTGTATCGTGTGACGGAGGTGTTTTGTAGGCTCAAGACCTTTCGCGGGCCAGAAACCTTCTCAGCCACGCCTCACCGAGCCGCAGGTCGCGTTTCACGGTGAAAACCGTCAGGCCGAGAGCGGTTGCGACCTCTTCCCGATCCATGCCCCCGAAGTAGCGCATTTCAATCACCTTGGCCTTCCGTGCATCTACCTCCGCCAGCCGGTCGAGAGCCTCGTTGACCTCGAGCACGTCCGGCGCGCGGCCTGGAGAAACCGCCATGCAATCGTCCAGGGTGACCGCAGCCGCGACGCCGCCCCGCTTGGCCGCGTGATGGGCGCGCGCCCGGTCGACCAGAATGATGCGCATCAGCCGCGCTGCGACGCCGAAAAAGTGTGCCCGATTTTCCCATTGCACCGGCTGTGATTGGTCGAGTAATCGCAGGTAGGCTTCGTTAATGAGCGCCGTCGGCTGAAGCGACTGGCCGGAAATACCCCGTCGCAGATAGGCTCGAGCGAGCTTGTGCAGCTCTCCGTAAACGCGCGGTGTGAGTTGTTCGAGCGCGGCCGGCTCGCCTCGTCCCCAGGCGATCAGCAACTCCGAGACGGATGGAGATCCTCCCATCAAGAGAATTCTGTCACAAATTGCCGGAGTGGCTAGCCATCTGTTCCTCCGTTTACGAAGGTGTTTAGTGCCGGGCACACAGCCAGGCGAAAAGAAATTCAAGGAGAGAGAAAACCATGTTCAACAAAATGAACTTGTTTGTCCCAGCGGTGGTCATGTTCACCGGCTTCCTGGGCGTGTCTGCCGCCAATGCCCAAACCCAAAACTGCTACACGCTTGCAAGCCTTCAGGGCAATTATGCGATCGTGGCCAATTACGGCGCTAACGTAGCAATAGCGCTCGGGACAAGGTATTACGACGGAAATGGAAATCTGACTGGAACCTTCATCGTGAACGAGCCCACGGCCGGATCAACAACGGGAGCCAGAACTCTTGTAACCGGCACGCAGGCGGGAACTTACACCGTGAATTGCAACGGCACGGGCAAAATCAACCGCATTCTTACCGCGTCGAATGGAACCACGTCGATCCAAACGGATGACTTCGTAATCACGGGGGCAACTTTGCAAGGCGGGCTTCTCGCCACGTCGATTGCAGACGCCGTGGAAATCCCCAGCGCTATCGTTGCGGGGGGCATCTTTGTGACCCGTACTCAGACCCGGCTGCCAGACTACTTCAACTAAACTATTGAGCGAAAGGGAGAAGGGAGACGATGAGTCTCCCTTCTGAAAAGCGGCACGTACTAATCACGACCTATCCGCCGATCGAGTACATCGGGCGCGGAGGGGCGACAAACTTGGCGGAGTTGATCTCGTGCCCGATCCATTTGCCGGCCACGCAGGAACGGATCGCGGCGCGGATGGAATCATCGTCTCCGTCCTGGCGCAACAGCGCCCTGACGTCCGTCTCCTCGATCGCGAATAGGCAATAACGCAGTTTGCCGTCAGAGGTCAGCCGGATACGATTGCAGTTCAGGCAGAAGGGCCGGCTGACGGACGCAATGAAGCCTACGCGCCCGATGCCGTCGCTAAATTTGTATTCCGTTGCCGGTGCGCGTTGGTCGCGGTCCGGAATTTCTTCGAGCGGTCCAATGCCGCGCCGGAGCATCGCAAGCATATCATCCGTCATCAGCACTTTGTTGCGATCCCACAGCCCCTGCGCATCAAGCGGCATGAACTCGATGTACCGGATTTCAATGTTGCGTTCCCGCCCGTAAAGAGCCAGCGGAACGATATCCGGTTCCACCAGGTTTTTCACGGCCACGGCGTTGATCTTGATCGGTCCGTAACCGAGGCGCCGGCACACCTCAATGCCGTTCAGCACCTTTTCGAGATCGTCTCGCCGGGTGATCTTCAGGAAGCGGTCGCGGTCCAGCGTATCCAGGTGGACATTGAGGCGCCGCAATCCAGCGTCGTAAAGTTCTTCAGCCTGGTCCGCCAGCAGCACGCCGTTGGTGGTCATCGCCAGGTCTTCAACGCCCTCGATCGCCACCAGCTTTCGGACCAGCGTCGCCAGATTTTTCCGGACCAGCGGCTCGCCGCCGGTGATGCGCACCTTGCGCACGCCCAGCGTCACGGCGATTCGTACGAACCGTTCTATCTCTTCGAAGCTCAGGATCTGTTCGCGCGGCTGAAACTTCACGCCCACTTCGGGCATGCAGTAAAAGCAGCGGATATTGCAGCGATCCGTAACACTGATCCGCAGGTTGTCGTGGATGCGGTCGAAGCTGTCAATGAGCGGAGTCATCGTACGGCCAACATCCTTTCGATGGGAAGCCGTGCGCGATCCAACAGATCGGCGGTCAGTTCCACGCGCGGACTCAAATCGCGCAGCGCATCCCGCAGCTTTTCAAGCGTGTTGCGCTTCATGTACGGGCACTCACTGCAATTGCATTGCTCGTTGGGAATAAAGTGGAAGGTCTTCTCGGGCGCCAGCCTTTCCAACGAGTGGCGGACGCCGCTCTCAGTCATGATGATAAATTCGCGGGCGTCCTGATCCACGCACCAGTCGATGATGGCCGAAGTCGACCCGATAAAATCCGACACTGCGAGAATGTCCTGCGTACATTCCGGATGAGACGCAACCAGCGCGGACGGGTGTTCGACGCGGGCTTGCGCCAGGCGGCGCGCCGGGAATGTGGCATGCACGATGCAGGCGCCCTGCCAAATTTTCGTGTTCTTGCGCCCGGTCTGCTCGCGAACGTAATTCCCAAGGTTGATATCCGGAAGAAACAGCACCGGTTTTTCCGCCGGAATCGAGTTGACGACCCGGACCGCGTTGCGTGAAGTACAGAGGATGTCGCTTTCGGCCTTCACTTCCACCGACGTGTTGATATAGGAGACCACCGTATATTCCGGATTGGCGCGCTTCCAGGCGCGAAGCTGCTCTACAGGACAGCTATCCACCAGACTGCACCCAGCATCCCGATCCGGCACCACCACGATCCGTTCCGGATTGATTACCTTCGCGGTCTCCGCCATGAACCAGACCCCGCAAAATGCGATCACGTCTCCTTCAAAATCCCGAGCCTTTCGAGCGAGTTCCAGGCTATCGCCCACGGCATCGGCCAGCTCTTGAAGTTCCGGCTCCTGGTAGTGATGCGCCAGGATCACGGCCCGGCGGGACAGCTTCAAGTCCTGGATCTCTTCGGTAATGGATTGAATCGCAATCATGGGGAATGTCCCCTAGGACGGACTTATTTCTATTGTAGCTGCTCGCGGTCCGACCAATGGATTAGAGCATACAACGCCACGAAAATAACTACGGCGACGCCTAGCATATACCAAACGTGCCCCTGAACCCAAGGCCACGAGTCTTCGCCCAAATTAGCGCCCAGATAGGCCAAGCCAAAGTAGCGGGGGACCCGCCCGGCAAACAGTACCAGGAGGAATCGCCTGCGGCTGCAACCAAGGGCCGCGGCGCAAGCTGCGAAAGCTTTGAACGGCAACAGCGGAATCGGCAATAGAGCGGGAATGAAGACGGTAACCAGTCCGTAACGCTGCACCCAGGCGCGGATTTTCGCGCCGCGACCCGATGCTGTGCGCTGCGCCAAATATCGTTCACCGCCCCGACGGAGCACCTCAAAGAAAACAGCGGAACCCACCAGAGACCCGATCACCGCCATGGACGCGCACCACCACGCGTCTAGCGGCCGGGCGACCGTCAGCAGGATGAGAACCAGGTCCGTTCCGCCAGGGTTGGGAATGCCCAGCGACTCGACTGTCGCCAGCACCAGAAGCCCCCACGGCCCCCACGATATAAGCACATCGCGGAAATGGCGCATGCGCTATCCGATCATCTCGAGCAACCGCGTCTCATCGATGACCTTGATATCGAGCTCCTTTGCCTTGTCCAGTTTTGATCCGGCTTCCGCGCCAGCGACTACGTAGTCAGTCTTCTTGCTCACGGACCCGATAACTTTTCCGCCCGCCGCTTCAATCCGCGCTTTGGCGTCCTCACGGCTCAGGTTCGGTAACGTTCCGGTCAGTACAAAGGTCATTCCATGCAACGGCCCGCGCGTCTTGGGCTTGGCGGCATAGGTGAACGACAGCCCCTCTTCGCGAAGACGCTCCACCAGGTCGCGGTTTCTCTTTTCGTGGAAAAACCGACGGATGCTCTGCGCCACTTTAGGCCCGACCTCTTCCGCGTTTTGCAACTCCTCCTCCGTGGCGGCGACAATCTTGTCTAGATCGCCGAATTCATCGGCGAGAAATTGAGCGGTTCGCTCGCCGACGAAAGGAATGCCCAATCCGTTCAGGACCCTCGGCAGAGGAGCGCGCCGCGAAGCTTCAATATTCCGGGACAACTTCTCGGCGGACTTCTTTCCCATCCGCTCCAGCTCCATCAATTGCTCCGGCTGGAGGCGGTAAAGATCGGCGACGTTCTTCACTAAGCCACGGTCCACCAGTTGATCCACGAGCGCATCCCCCAACCCGTCAATATCCATCACGCCCCGAGCCGCGAAGTGCAAAATAGACTCCTTAAGGCGCGCCGGACAATTGGTGTTGATGCAGCGCGTGATGGCTTCCCCTTCCACGCGAACCACTTCACCGCCGCAAACGGGACATTTCCCTGGCATTTTGAACGGATGCCGATGTTTGCCCCGCGCGACCACTCGAACGACCTTCGGAATGACGTCACCAGAACGCTCGACCAGCACGGAGTCGCCGATTTCGAGTCCCAGCCGCGCGATCTCGTCTTCGTTATGTAGCGTCGCGCGCGAAACCATAACGCCGCTCACGTTCACCGGACGCAAAAACGCGACTGGCGTGAGCGCGCCGGTCCGGCCAACGTTTACCTGGATGTCCTCGACCAGAGTCTCTTTCTGGCGAGGCGGGAATTTAAAGGCAATGGCCCAGCGCGGAGCCTTGGCGGTCCAACCGAGGCGCTTCTGCTGCTCCACTGAATTTACTTTGGCCACCACTCCGTCGATTTCGTAGGGAAGCGAGTCGCGCTTTTCCTCCCACTCCCGGCAAAAGGCAGCGAGCGAATCAATGTCGGAACAGAGTTTGCGCTTGAGATTGACCTTGAATCCCATTTCCTGCAGCGTATCCAGCGCCTCCCATTGAGTGGGAAACGCGAACTCGCCATTTCTATACAGGAAATAAGTGAAGAAGTCGAGCTGCCGGGACGCTGTGATCGAAGGATCGAGGACGCGCAGCGATCCGGCCGCCGCATTGCGCGGGTTCGCGAAAAGCGATAGGCCAGCCGCTTCACGCTCGGCGTTGAGCTTCTCGAAAGCGCGGCGATTGAAGACCACTTCGCCGCGCACTTCCCAGTCGCCCCCTTTCGATCTCAGCTTGAGCGGGATCGAGTGGATGGTCTCGGCGTTCTGCGTGACATCTTCGCCAACGATTCCGTCGCCGCGCGTCACGGCCTTTGCCAATCGGCCGTGCTGGTAATGAACGGCCAGCGAAAGACCATCCATTTTCAGCTCGGCCACGTACTCGAAACTCTCGCCCAGCAGAAGTCCCTGGACTCTGCGATCGAAATCCCGTAGCTCTTCTTCCCCCATCGCGTTGTCCAGGCTCAGCATCGGGCTGGAATGCGCGACCTTAACGAAGCCCTCGCGCGGCTTGCCTCCGACGCGGCGCGTGGGCGAATCTTCCGTGATCAGTTCCGGATGCCGATCCTCCAGAGCCTGGAGCTCCCGCATCAGCGCATCGTATTCAGCGTCGGTGATTTCGGGCGCATCGAGGACGTAATAAAGGTATTCGTGGCGGCGCAGCTTCTCGCGCAAATCCTCAATTTTTTGGGGGATGGAACTCACTTGGCGTTATACTCAAAAGATCGTAAAGTACCAGCAGCCGGTCCTGATTTACAATCCCACTGCCGGCAGGTTCCGACGGAGTCCTGAGCGCATTCTACACCGTACCACTGAAGCGCTGGCCCGCGCGAGTCTGCATCCGCAGCCGCTGCCGACCCGTGCCCCGGGCGATGCCACGAAGATGGCTCGTCAGGCGATCGCTGACGGAGCCGACCTGATTCTGGTCCTGGGAGGCGACGGAACCATCAACGAAGTGGTCAACGGCATGGCTCATTCGCGGGTTCCGCTCGGCATCCTGCCCGGGGGCACCGCCAACGTGCTTGCGATGGAGCTGGGGCTGGGCGGCAATGCAGCCAAGGCGGTCGAGCGGCTGAGCGGATTCGTCGAACGACGCGTCGCGCTCGGCAAACTCTGGGACGGGAATGGCACTTCGCGCCATTTTCTAGCCATGGGCGGCGTGGGCCTGGATGCAAAAATCGTTTACGATATCAATCCGGGATTCAAGGCGCGCGCGGGCAAAGTTGCGTATTGGCTCACGGGACTCGGACACGCTGGTCAAAGCGTCGGCCAGTTCGACGCGCGCATCAACGGCGACGTTTATCGTTGCGGGTTCGCGCTTGCCAGCCGGGTGCGCAACTATGGAGGCGACCTGGAAATCGCCACCGAAGCCTCGCTGGTCCGCGATGATTTCGAAATTGTGCTGTTCGAGGGGTCGAATCCTTTGCGTTACCTGTGGTACATGGGCGGCGTCTTATTCCGGCAATTGCCATCCATGAAGGGTGTGCGCCGGTTGCGCGCTGGTCACGTGGAATTTAGCGGTGACGTGCACCTTCAGGTCGACGGCGAATACGCCGGGCGTGTGCCGGCAAGTTTCGAGATTGTGCCGGGCGCGCTGACATTGCTGATGCCCGGCGCGTACAAATAAGACCGCATGGATAATCTGACGCATAGCCTGGTGGGGCTGATGCTTGCGCGCGCGGTCGGCTCCGATCGCGACAAATACTTACCAGCCACGCTGGTGATTGCCGCGAATATTCCAGATATAGACATTGTCTCGGGCTTGGGCGGCGCTCTGACTTATCTTCAATACCATCGCTCGTACACGCATGCTCTGGTGTTCGCGCCGGGCATGGCGCTGATTCCTCTGCTCATCGTGTGGGCAGCCGTTCGAGCGAGGATTTCACTGCGGTTTTATCTTTGGTCGCTGGTTGCGGTATTCAGTCATCTCGTGCTCGATTGGACCAACGCGTACGGCATCCGGCTGTTCCTCCCATTTTCAAGCCGCTGGCTGCGGCTCGACCAGACCGATATCGTCGATCCCTGGATTCTCGTCGTCCTGCTGCTCGCTGTCGCCGCGCCGGCATTGTCCAGGCTCGTGAGCGCGGAAATCGGGTCGCGGTCCGGGCCTGGACCGCAGCGCGGATGGGCGTGGTTCGCGCTGCTGGTGGTGCTCGCCTACGAGGGCGCCCGATTCGCCGGGCATGCACGCGCACTGGAAGTGATGAACGCCCGCCTGTTCAACGGTGAAATCGCGCAGCGTCTCGTAGCCCTTCCGAATCGCTTCGATCCGTTCCGCTGGCGCGGCATCGCCGAAGGCGATGGGTTTGTCAGCATCGTGCCTTTGGATCTCAACCAGCCCTTCGATCCGGGCGCGGGACGAATCTACTACCCTACTGGTCCGAATCCGGCGATCGATGCGGCGCGCGGCACGCGGCCGTTCGAGGTGTTCGGCCGATTTTCTCAAGCCAAGTTCTGGAAGGTCACGCCGTTGCCTGAGGGATCACGCGTAGAGTTGATTGATCTGCGTTTCGGAACCCCCGATCGTCCTGGCTTCGAAGCGGAGGCCCTGGTGGATGCAGCGGGCAATGTGCGAGATGCGCGCTTCGGCTTTGGTCCGCTGCCGGTGAATTCTCCCAATTAGCACCGTAACTTCCTCTGGCTCACAACGAATAGACATTTGCCTTTCAGAAGCTCCCACGGCCGGCCCGTCTTGGGCTGGCGAATGTTCAATGAGGAGAAACAAATGTTATTGAAGAAGAGCCCTGTCGGGATGGCAACGACAGGGCCAGCGGAAACGCGGCGGTGTGGCAGTTTCGGGCGAGCTCGCGGCCGTCATAAACTGCAGCTCATTCACCGTCACGATCTTCCAGCGAGAGGGCAACGCGATGCAGCCCATTCAGACCCTGAAAACAACTTCACAGCCCGTCTCTGTCACCTTTGGACACGATCATCTGGTTGTCCTAAGTACTAACATGGCGGAATCGTTTAACGCGTACCGAAATACCGTTGGGTCTAACGACGGTATTACTCAACTCCTGATCGGCGACGGGAGTTCCGCGCAGATTATTTCGTATGCCGGCGGAGCCATCTAATCGGAAAAGAGTGGGAATGGTTGCCGATGGCGACTACGTGTACGACCATCGCTCATTCCGTCAGCACGGCAACGGGCCCGACACCGTTCACGAACGCACAAGGATCGATCACCCATGCGCCCTGCTGGAACGCTCTTTCCGGACACTTTCTCTTCTCGTCGGATAGCCCCGGCACGCAACTGTTGCGATATCTCGTCAGCGACAGCAACGTCTTCCTGGATAACATCGGTGTCACTACGCTCACAACGCGCCGACCGACCTGGCTATTCAGAGCGGCCTGCATGGCGTCATCGATGCCTGCGCTTTACGTTGAAAAATCGGGGGCGCCATCAACGGAGCCGCTATCATTCAGTAACCGCACCAATGCCGAGGGCCGTGCTTTAACCGCGGCCAGCCCCCGTTCGCCCCGCCAATCGACCCTCGGTTCCAATACAGTTGAATAAGCAGCCTCGCGACTTATGAGCCCTTCATCCACCTCGGAGGTTGGCGTCAGCCGCAAGATCCTCTTTCCGCTCACTGCCGGAGGGGTGATCCTGTGTGTTGCTGCGTGTAAGTTTCTGGTCGACTTATATACTGCGCCTCAATACGGCTATTTCCGCGACGAGTTGTATTATCTGGCTTGCAGCAGGCATTTAGATTGGGGCTACGTCGACCAGCCGCCGCTCATTGCGCTGATCGCCTGGATCGTGCGGTCGATTATCGGCGAGTCAATAACGGCGATCCGTTTTTTGCCCGCCGTAGCAGGAGCGGTTGAGGTCGCGCTCACCGCTCTGATCGCGCGCGAACTCGGCGGGAAGCGGGTCGCGCAGGGTCTCGCCGCCCTCGCCGTGCTGGTCGCGCCAGGTATTCTTGCTACCCAGAGCTTTTTTTCGATGAACGCTTTCGAGCCGCTGTTTTGGATGGGATGCGCCTGGGTAGTGATCCGCATTGTGAATACCGGCAACCAGAAGCTCTGGATCTGGTTCGGCGTCCTGGCGGGATTCGGCCTCGAGAACAAGCACTCCATGCTGATCTTCGGAGCAGGCATTGTCGTCGGTCTGATCCTGACTCCGCAACGCAAAGTATTTGCGAATCCATGGATCTGGATCGCCGGAGCGATCGCGTTGCTCATCTTCCTGCCGAATCTGCTGTGGAATGTTCAGCACCACTTTCCATTCCTTGAAGAGCAGGCGAATATCCGCCGTAGCGGGCGCGATGTTGCGCTCACGCCGCTGGCATTCTTAGGCCAGGAGATTGGGGCCATGAATCCGCTTACTCTCCCGATCTGGTTGGCCGGCCTCTGGTTCTTCTTCTTGGCCAAGGGAAAGCCATTTCGAGTGCTGGGGTGGGCGTGGGTTTTCGCCGCAGGTGTGATCGTCGCGCTCAGCCCGCGCATCTATTATCTTTTTCCAGCCTTCCCGATCTTGTTCGCGGCCGGAGCGGTCTTTTGGGAGACTCGCGCAAAACGGAGTGCGGCGCGATCAGTTCCTTACCCTTGTTGGAGGCGCGCGCCGCACCCTTTGCGCTTTTGGGAGACGCAGGCTCGTTGGCTGACATTTGTGTGGTCTATCGCGCTCGTAGCCAGCGGAGTCTTCATCGCACCGTTCGCCATTCCCGTCCTGCCGCCGGAGACCTACATCCGCTTCACACAGGCTCTGCATCTCGCCCCACCTACGATCGAGACTCACAAGCTCGGTCCCCTGCCGCAACTGTTCGCCGACCGATTCGGCTGGGAGGAGATGACGGTCACCGTCGCGCGGGTCTTTAACAGCCTGCCGGCGGAAGTCCGGAACGAGACCGCGATCTTCGGTCAGAATTATGGAGAAGCCGGGGCCATCGACATGTTCGGCCCGAAATACGGCTTGCCGCCCGCCCTCAGCGGGCATCAGAGCTACTTCCTATGGGGGCCGCGTGGCTATACCGGCGAGAGTATGATCGTCATGCATGGACAGCAGCAGGATCTCGAGTCAAAATTCGCCCAGGTTCAAAAGGTCGCCAGCGTATCTCACCCGTACTCGATGCCATACGAGCATTTCGACGTCTTCTATTGCCGCGGCCTCAAGCAGCCTCTGAACGACATCTGGCCAATGTTGAAAAATTGGAACTGACACGCGCTACGCCAACCGTCTTCGATAGAATGAGCACATTGAGACTGCTCCACGCGCTGATCCTGATCGCTTCCGCCCTCCGGGCCCAAGATCCAACCTTGAAGCCCGGTCTCTATGCGGTGTTCCGTACGTCGCAGGGAAATATCACCGCTAGGCTGTATGAAAAGGACACTCCCATCGCCGTGCGAAACTTCGTAGGCCTAGCCCAAGGAACCAAGGCGTGGTTAGATCCTAAGTCGGGCGTAATGGTGAAGCGTCCGCTCTATGACGGCATCACCTTTCACCGCGTGCTGCCAGGCCAGATGATCCAGTCCGGTGATCCCACCGCGACCGGATCGCACAATTGCGGGATAACGATCAGGGATGAAATTCTGCCCGGCCTAAGGTTCGATCGGTCGGGAAGATTGGCTGTCGCCAATAAGGGGAGTGCCGACTCCGGTGGATGCCAGTTCTTCATCACTACGGAGCAAGTGCCGGAATGGACGGGCAAATACACCATCTTCGGCGAAGTCGTCTCGGGTTTAGAGGTCGCCGTTAAGATCAGTCGTGCCCCGTTGCGGGGGGATCGGCCCATCGACCCCGTCAAGCTCATCGGCGTCACCATTGAACGTATCGGCCCTGAACCAAAAAAATGAAGCGGCCCGGGGGACGACGCCTCGGAAACATTTCTTGCTCTGCTGGATCAAATCTGCGGAGTGAGTTATGCGCAAACAAACATCATCTTTTGCCATCGCCGGCTTGCTTCTCGCCGGATGTTTTCCAATGTACGCGCAGGAGGGCGACTGGGGTCGCGCCCATCGTGTCATCGAAAGAACCCAGGAGGATTTGCGCCACATCGAGCATCATGACGTGTGGGCCATGGGGGATCGTGGCCATTACGAAGCCGTCGAGCGTAACCTGACCGACATTCGCCAGGACCTCGACCGAAATCGTCTGGATCGCGGCAGGCTGGACGCAGCGATCGGTGAGATCGAGCACATTACGCATATAGATGCACTCGACGGCCATGCCCGCGAAAGGATGACGGACGATCTGCACGAGTTGCAACGCCTGCGCGATGACTGGCATTGGAGATGACGGCCTGGATTTGCAGTGGCAGCCCGGCTGCATAACAACCTGTTAGGAGGCGTTATGCGGCGACAATCCTGTAGAAGTTTCCTGACAGGCGCGGCGGCCTTAACCATCTTTGCCGGATGTGCATTGGCCGCCAATCATCACGAGTTGAACGGAACCTGGCAATTGATACCGTCGCGCAGCGAATTTCATGAGGAGCCGGTTATCGAATCCGGTACGATCACGATCAACGATCGGGAGAGCAACATCTACGTTTCGCGCAATTTCACTTACCAAGGCGCGAATCAATCCACGACATCGAGCTTCAGTACGGATTCCCGCGAGAACACGATTATCAAGAATCCCGGCGTAACTAGCAAGTCCAAATGGGAGGGTGGTGTTCTGAAGGTGACCACCACTCGAGAAGGAATCACTACCGTCGAGCGCTATAGCCTCCGCGGCGATGGAAGCATGGTCTTGATGATCGATCGCCCACGCCGTGCACTGGAGACATTGGTCTTCCAGCGACAGTAGACCAAACAAGCTCTACGACGACCGCTGCACTTGCACTCCAATATCGAACTCATCCCCCACCGGGACCATGGAACGCACCTCTCCAAACGCAACGATTTCGCGAGTGCGGACCTGAACGTGTGATCCGACCAGGATGCGTTGCGGAACTCGCACCTGGAATCCGCCATCGGTAAAACTGACGATCTGGGCGTGCATTGAAGGCCCTGACGATGTCACGGGATTGAGAACCTTGACTCGCGCGGCAACTTCAGATGACGCGGTCGGGTTTGCGGTCGGGTTTAATGTTAATGTTTTGAGTTCCACGGCATCTGAAAATTACCACCTGGGGCCTAGCGAAGCAATCGGTCGAAGGTACTAAGTGCGTCCGGCGTCAGAGCGTCCCCGGCGCTATGATCGGGGTATGAGAGGCTGTCGCTCAGGAGCTTTGTTGGCGTTGCCTCTTGTTGTTCAGATTTGTTCCGCGCAAGCGCCGCAACCTGCTGGCAGTGCGGCGGCCTACGTTGCGATCACGCTCCCGGTTGGAGTTCGCTCCGAAACGTTATTCATGAGGTACGTGCTGGATGACGATTTCGGCGGGTGGCTGGAGCCGCATCCGGGAGTCTCCACGTACTTTATCAGCACCAAGCGCCACGGGACTCCAGCGAATCGGTTTAGAGCGCTGGTCTACGCTCCAGGGTGCATGCTCCAAACGATCGACCTGCCAACCGCGGGTGCGGCCGCTCCACGATACTCCCTCGTTTGCCAGCCTCTACCGAATGTCACTTTGAACGGCACGCTGATTAACCCTGACCGGCTCTCCGGCCGCGATATCAACATTCAGGTGAAGTACGTGGCTCGTTGGGCGGGGCGCTTCTTGGGCCTTGGTGACGCAATCCTAACGGACATTCCGCTGGGCGGGACGCAACATGCTTCCGCGAACGGGAGCTTCCAGTTGTCCCTCCCCGATCTGTCGGAGGACCCGCTGGCGAGGACCTCAGATCACCCCGGCGAACTTCAACTCCTGGGAAGGGACGCCAGCGGGAAGATCGTCGCGCAGATTGTCCCGGCAGTCCAATTCCTGAGGACACGAATGGGCGGGCTGCGAATTCGCAAAGACTACCCTGTACCGGTTGAGTTTGCTCCCTGTTCGGCACCACATAAAAGCCTCCCGCCCCGCGATGAATTCGGTTTTGCAATACGTACGAATCCGCATGATCAGATCGATGCATGCGACCACTGAGTGTTACTCCCAAGTCAAATACGAAAGTGAAGTGTTGTCCTTGATCACGATACCTTTGGGCAGCATCAAAGGGTTGGCGTAGGTTGAACTGGCAGCCACCTCGTAGGTGTGCAGCGGCTCGAACGCGGCACCGCTTGCGCGGGCGACGATTAATTCGGCGTTATCCTTCAAAAGGAACAGCAGGTCTCCCGAAATGAAGACCACGGAGTTGTCCCCTTGCCTCGGAGGACTGGTCCACAGCGTCTTCCCGGTCTCCGCATCGACGCAAAAGAAAATCCCGCTTTGCCGGCTGGAAAATCCGAAAATCAGATTGCCCTTCTGCACGGGGGAACTGAAACGCATCGTAAGCTCGGTAATCACCCACGCCTTCTCCGCCGTCCAGGAATTGTTCTGCTTGTTCACCTGGAGCAACATCGTTCCGGGGTCGCCCGCCAGGATCAGCCGCTGACCGAAGCGAAGCGGGGTGGGTATGTTCATGCCTTCCCGTCCCGGGAAATTGATTCGCCACAACAGGTCTCCCGATGCGAGGGAAAGGCCGATCGCGTACTTCTGCGTGAGGGTGACCACCTGCTTCACGCCGTCAATCTCGCTAATCACCGGGGAAGCGTAAGCTGGCCCGTCGCCCTTCCAGATCCACTTTTGAGCGCCGGATTTGGCGTCGTAGGCGATTACGGCCCCGTCGTCGTTCGTACCCACCAACACCACGACCACGCCGTCCGCAGCCACCGGCGACATGGATGTCCCGAATTCCGGCCATGTGGCCTTGAAGTCCTTGCTATATTCCTTCCTCCACTCGAGTTGGCCTGTCGCGGCGTCGAACGACGAAAGAACGCCAGATGCGCCGAAGGTATAGAGTCTCCCTTCGTAAACGAGAGGTGTTGACTTCGGACCTTTGCCGTGGCGAGCTGCGGCGGCCACCGGCGTGTACGGCGCCGGATAGCTCTGCCGCCAAAGAATTTTGCCGTTTGCTGGGTCGACACCCATGGCAACCTCGTCGTCTCCCTGCCGAGCAAACTCCAGAATCCGGCCATCCGCAAAGAGCGGCGATGCGTATCCCTCTCCTATTACGACTTTCCACTTGGTGGTTAATTTTTCCGGCCAAGTCTTCGGCTCGGTAAAAGGCGCCACGCCGTCGCGGTTGGGACCTCGCCATTGCGTCCAATCCTGAGCCCATAGACTCCCGGCGACGATGCCAAAAACAGCAGTGGCCAGAACCCATGAATTCTTCGTCATTTCCCCTCCTCGTGTGAATACGACAACTTTGCAAGCCGCCACCTCGCCCGCGTGTACGCGATTCGGAAGCCATTCCGTTCCGCATTGCGCTGGGACGAACTGCCCGGCTCGGCAACCATCATGGCGAGATCGCAGCCCGCCTCGGCGGCGTGCCGCAGGCGGGCTCCCAAGACCACCCGCTGGGCGCCCTGCCCGCGCGCCTCCGGGATGGTACTTGCTCCGGCAAGTAATGCAACGCGATCGTGCATGACCAGCCCCGCCGTGGCGATGACCTTTCCGTCCTTCTCAACGATGAAGCCGGTATAGCCGGCGGCGGCGAACATTACGCGAGCCAGCTCGTCGACCAAGTGAGCGACATCTCCGGCTTCGCGCCACCCTTCCGCGGCAGCATGGGCGTAGGCGTTGCGGTCGTGCCTATTCGCGATGCGAATCGTAAGGGCCGGATTGAGGACCGGTTCCGGCCGGCTCTCTGCCAGGTCCAAAAATAGAGCGTTCGATACTTCGCAGGGAACGTAGCCACGTCCGGCCAGCGTCTGCATGAGTGGAACCCCGGCCAGAGGGCAGACTTCGTGGTGCACCGGCGCGTTGCGAGTTTGAAAGTAGTCTTCGATCTGGCCCAGTACCGGCTCGGTTGCATCCTCGAACATCCCGAGACCGAAGGTCTGCGTAAGAGGAGACTCCCGGCCATCGAACATCGCGTATGCGCCGGCGATCTCAATCCACCCGCTATCTCCACCACGAGCTTGGACGAAAGCCGCGCCCGCAGACCCCTCGGTTCGCTCCAGCCGGCGCGCGAGTTCGAGGTCCGTGAACATAGTGGAATCGTTCTTTCTTTACGCTCTTTCCTTACAATGATACGGAACATCACGCGAGCCAGGGGGCGGGTGACGAACCCGACAGTTGATATCGAACAAGACACGTTTCCGTTAGGGACGAATCCACTGTACCCTCATCCGCAAGAGCCTTGATCGCAGCGAGGGCAATATGCTGGCGATCGATTTCGAAAAACTTCCGCAACGCTTTCCGGGTGTCGCTTCTTCCGAAGCCGTCCGTGCCGAGCGTGACGTAGCCGTTTCTGACCCAGGGACGAATCAAATCCGGAACCGCTCGAACGTAATCTGTCGATGCAATTACCGGTACGGATGAGCTCGTTAAGCAGCCCTCCACCCACGGGGCTCGCCCGTCGTGACTAGGGTCGAGCCGCTTCTGCCGATCGATCTCGAGCGCCTCCCAGCGCAGCTGCGAGTAGCTGGTGACGCTCCAGACGTCGGCCGCGATTCCCCACTCCTGCTCGAGCAACTCGGCGGCTGCCAGGGCTTCGAGCAATATCGTTCCCGAGCCCAAGAGCTGTACCCTCCCCGGCGCTTCCATTGCGGTCTTCCGGATTTGATACATGCCCCGGAGAATACCCTCCTCGGCGCCCGCGGGCATGATCGGATGCACGTAGCCCTCATTCATGAGCGTCAGATAGTAAAACGCGTCCTCCTGTCTCTCGAACATCGCCGACATTCCATCTTCCATAATCACGGCCACCTCGTAGGCGAAGCACGGATCGTAGGCGCGGCAATTGGGGATGGTGGAAGCGATCAAGTGGCTGGAGCCATCCTGATGTTGCAATCCTTCGCCAGCGAGCGTGGTGCGGCCAGCCGTCGCGCCGAGCAGAAAACCGCGGGAGCGCGAGTCGGCTGCCGCCCAAATTAGATCCCCCACTCGTTGAAAACCGAAGATCGAGTAGAAAATGTAGAACGGCAACATGGGCGAGCCGTGATGAGCGTACGACGTCGCTGCCGCGATCCAGGAAGCCAGGGCGCCGGCTTCCGAAATTCCCTCTTCCAGAATTTGTCCGCGCGCCGACTCAAAGTAGTGCAGAAAGTCAGATTGATCTTCCGGCACGTATTTCTGCCCGCAGTGCGAATAAATTCCGACTTGCCGGAACAGTGACTGCAATCCGAAGGTTCGCGCTTCGTCGGCCACGATCGGAACGATGCGTTCACCAAACGCCGTCGTCTTGAGCAGTTTGGTGAGCATTCGCGCAAACGCGACGGTGCTGGACATTTCCCGGGAGTCTTGAACGAATGCAAAATCCGCGAACTCGCGAGCTCGTGGAACAGAGACTGTTTGACAAGTCGTACTGCGCGAAGGCAGAAACCCTCCCAGGTTCGATCTGCGCGCTTGAAGATAGTCGAGTTCCAGACTGTCAGCGGATGGGCGATAGAACGCGGCCTCTTGGGCCCGCTCATCAGTGAGTGGAATCGACAACCGGTCCCGCAACCACAGCAATTCGGAGGCGCTGAGTTTCTTATGTTGATGGGCCGCCATCCGCGACTCGGCTGCCGGCCCAAGGCCGAAGCCTTTCTTGGTCAGCGCCAGAACCACGCTCGGTGCGGCGGCGGTCCGGCTGGCACGATCGAAGGCGGCATGGATTTTGACAGGGTCGTGCCCGCCGCGGCGAAGCTGGTTAATCTGTTGATCGGAGAGGTGGCCGGCAATCTCCTTCGTCGCCGGATCGAGATTGAAGAAGTGCTCCCGATTGAAAGCCGCATCTTTCGCGCCCAAACTTTGCATTTCGCCATCCACGCGTTCTCGCAGCATGCGCTCCAGGCAATTGTCTTTATCCGACGCAAACAACGGATCCCATTCCGACCCCCAGAGCACTTTGATCACATTCCATCCTGCACCGGCGAATAGCCCTTCCAGTTCCTGAATGATCGACCCGTTGCCGCGTACCGGCCCATCCAAACGCTGCAGGTTACAGTTCACGACAAAGATGAGGTTGTCCAAATTCTCTCGTGCCGCGAGCGTAAGTCCGGCGATGGACTCAGGCTCGTCCATCTCGCCGTCGCCTACGAACGCCCAGACCTTGCGCGATGCAGTGTCCGCAATTCCGCGTGCCTGAAGGTATCGCATGAAGCGCGCCTGATAGATGGCCGTGATCACGCCCAGACCCATCGAGCCGGTTGGAAATTGCCAAAAGTGCGGCATGAGCCACGGATGCGGATACGAAGGAAGGCCGTGGCCGCCGGTTTCGCGACGGTAGTTGCTCAGGTGCTCTTCCGTCAACCGGCCTTCCAGAAAGGCTCGAGCATAGATGCCCGGGGAAGAGTGGGGCTGTAAGAAGACCAAGTCCGCGTTCGCGCCACCCCGGAAGAAGTGATGAAACCCCACCTCAAACAGATCGGCAGCGGACGCGTAGCTGGCCAGATGCCCTCCCAACTCGCTGGTTTCCTGGTTGGCTCGCACCACCATGGCCATCGCATTCCACCGCAGGATGTCGCTCAGGCGGCGCTCTATTTCCAAGTCGCCCGGATAGCACGGCTGCTCCGCCGCTGGAATGGTATTCACGTAAGCCGTGCTCAGCATTCGCGCGACCTTCACCCCGCGCCGTTGCCCGTGCAGATTGAGCTCGCGCAGCAGCTCGGCGGCGCGCTCAGGTCCGGCGCTGGCGAGCACTTGATCTAAAGCCTCGAGCCACTCAGCAGTTTCCTGCCGATTATCCAAGGCGGTCGGCGACAAAATCGCGGTAGACATGGGATCAGCATACGGAACGTCCCACGGCAGCAGACACTGATCTTGGCTCTGCTGAAGCCCGTTCGCAGCATACTATGCGTAACTTAAGGAGAGCAACGGCATGTTATGCTGTCATCGTGATCGAGCGTCAACTTGATTCCATCGATCGGCATATTCTAACCGTGCTGCAAGAGAACGGCCGCATCACGAATGTGGAGCTGGCTGAGAAGGTCGGTCTTTCGCCGTCTCCTTGCCTGGTCCGGATGAAGTTGCTCGAAGAGGAGGGTTTTATCCGTCAATACGCCGCGCTGGTGGACGCGCGCGCCGTCGGGCTAGGCGTCAACGTATTTGTTCAAGTGAGCTTAGACCGTCAAGTCGAGCCCAGCCTGAAGGCCTTCGAAAGCGCGATTTCAAAGCGTAGGGAAGTGATGGAATGTTACCTCATGACGGGCGCCTCCGACTATCTGCTGCGCGTGGTTGTGGCGGATCTCGACGAATACCAGGTATTTGTGACTGACTTTCTTTCGAGAGTTCCGGGGGTCGGAAGCATTCGCTCGAGCGTGGCCCTAAAGCAGGTAAAGTACAAGACCGCCTTGCCTCTGCAGCATTCAAAAACTGCAATGCGGTGATCTAATATCGCCAGCTTTTGAGGTCCGCTCCGGGCGGCGCAGTCTTCTCCATGCGCTCCATCATCTTCGGCAGATACATCGTGTTGTAGTGCAGGCGCGAGAGGGCATTGGGCAGGGTCGGATCGCCGTTCCAACAGTGTTCGACGCGATCCCCGTATTTCACTTCTCCCTCATACGGCGGGTCGGTGGTGTTCTTCAGAAAGTCCTCGACATAATACACGGCGTCATTCAGAAAGTAAGTATCGGCGCTGCCCACGTACAGATGAATCTTGCCGCGCAGCTTCGGTCCCAGCGTGGACCAATCGCGCGCAAGAATGTGCCCCAGGTCATAATGATCGCGCCAATACTGCGCGACATCGGCGTGAATCTCCCCAGTTTCTTTGTTGAAGATTGACTGCGGATAACCATCCTGTCCAACAGGAGAATACACGGCCTGCCAGATATCATATTGTTCGCCTGACCGCCCGTGCGAGCCGAGCGCCAGTTCATAGGCGTTCACATCCCGCTGCGTGATCGTCACATGTCCCAGGTAATCGCGCATTCCCGGCTGCTCCACCTGCTTGTGCGCACCCTGGATCACGAAGGCGTTCTTGTCTTCATAGAGATTGATGGTAGTGAACGCGCGAAAATCGATCGGATCGGGGCACGCCGCAAACGCGCCGTTGTAGTGCTCGGGGTAAAACATTTGGACTGCTAGCGCTTCCCGGTGGACCCTCCATATAGAAAACGCGCCCAACCTTGGCCAATCGCGCGAAACTGCTTTTCCACGTACGGCAGCAGCTCCGTTTCGATGGCATCGCCGTATGGACCCAGATTCGCTGAGTTGACCGCATAGGAATCGTCGTAATAGGGATTAGCGTGCTGGATCTCGACGACGAGGAATCGCGGGAAGCCGGGCGCGATCCATTGCTGATAGAACTTGTAAGCTTCTTCCTGCTGGATGCGGTTGTAGCCGGCGAGGTGGAAACGTTCACTGTAGGCTGGTTTCAAGTTCGGGTCGGGCGGCTCGGTGCGAAAACCGTCGAAATCGTCGGGAAAATGTCCGTGAAAAACAGCCAGAGGGTAGTGCGCCTCCGCGTGTTGATCGAATCCCTCCGGAACCAGAATATTGGCGCCGAGAAACATCGGACGTCCCCAGAACTTCGTTAACAGTTGCGACTGAATCTTCACGTGGCGGATATATTTAGTGTCCGTCGGCGCGGGAATGGGCGGGATCTCTTCCGTGAGCGCGATTGCCACGGCCGCACCGGAATTTCCGATCGCAATCTTGCGCGGTTTGCTATAGAGATTTCCGGGCGCAAGATTCCAATGCTGGCCTTCGCCGCGATCCATCGGCAGCTTCACGGTATGGCCGTCCGCGCGATGGAACGTCTCATAGCGATGGAGCACCGCTTGAACGTAATATTCGCCAGGCGGGACCGGAGAAAGCCGGCGGACGGGATAGCCGGATGCCGTGTCATCGACGATCGCAGACTTTCCGGGCGCGAGCGAATCGATGTCGATACCGAAGATCATCTGGGTCTTCGGCGTATCGTCGATTTGCATGCGCGGTTCGGCGGAGGGGTCGGTGGAAAGGACCAGAAGAATCCGCCCGTCCAATGCCGTGGAACTGCGCTCGCGCGGAAATGAGACGCTAAATTTGGGGGCTGCGCTTGTGGCGTTCGCCAGCATCGCGATACCGCACATAAGAGCGATAGATCGAGGGATCATTGGTTCCAGTTTAGGCCGGCCAAAAACGCAGTCGAGCCGTGCATGAACGTGAATAAACGTAAATAAACAATTCTGTGGCGTTCTACGGCAGACGATATAACTTCCGCGCGTTCTCCCGCAACACCATTCTCGCCAGCTCCAGCGCCCGGTCGCGCGAGATTTCGTTATCGTTCAGCATCCCTGTCAATGCCAACGCTAACGCTTCGCGTCCGGTCGTCGTAGCGATCCAGCCCGACTCCTCCCAACCCATCTCGGGCGAATACGGATAAGCGTCCGTGGCGAACATCACTTTCTCCGGGACGTACTCGATCCAGGAGCGAATCACCTCGGAAACGGCGCGCGGATAATTGGAGATCGTCTGCTCCGAAAAATCGACGTACATGTTCGGCTTGGTCAGCAGGGGCGCGATTTCGCGGGTGAACGGCCAACCTCCATGCAGCAGAACGAAGTTCGTCTGCCGGAGGAACGGATCATCGAGCAGCGGCTCCAACAGTAAAGGGTTCGCGCCGGCGACATTGAAGTATCCACCACCGCCATGTGCAGCGTGAATGTGCACGGCCATGCCGAGCCGGCCGCACTCCGAAGCGATGAACCGGAAGATGTAGTCCTGTAGAGCCTTGTAATCTCCCGATCCTTTCGCGTAAACGCTCGCCGCGTCGGCACGCGACGGATTGTCGACATCCAAGGTCCGGAGATACGCCATCTCGAATTTCTCGGCGAGGGCTCCAGCGTCTTTGTGGCGCTGCAACGTGGCGCGGACCACTTTTTCGAGGTACTGGTCCAGAGTGGCAGGCTTTGCAGTCACGCCGGATTCGGAGTAGTAGCGGCGCAGAAGACGCTCTTCGAGCGTGAAGAACGCTTTCTGATCCGAGTTATGAATCAGAGGCTGGTTGTCGAGCGGATACATCAATGCATCGGCGAACGCTACCCAGCGAAAACGAGGCGCGGGAAGACCCGGACCCATCGCGACCCGATTAGACAACATAGTCTCGATCCCGAGTTGATCCAGGACCCAAGTTGCGTAATCCCCTGAGTGCGCGCGAGTGACGCCCGGCTTATTGTCGTGAAAAAGCTGACGGCGCGCGTCAAGGATCTGGGGCGAACCGGAACGGAGCCGAACCGGGTCCGACTGCGGCTCCAGATTGTCGACCGGGAGAGCATCGTACTCGTCATCCGGCTTTTCCCCGGCACCCGTGGGACGTACCGGATGCGCGTGGTTGTCAATCGCCCGGATTTTCGCGATTTCGCCTGAAAGCTGTGGATCGATGGCCGGATTGGGACGAGTGCACGCGGTGAGCAGCGCGATGGCGCCCACCACAGCAATCGATTGTTTATTCACTTTGGCGGGGCGGCCTGGATAGAATCGCTTTTGGATTTGCGTCGGCATTCACGACCAGGCCCATCCAACCGATCATCATCTCTTCCCAACTCTGATCGCCCCACCGAACGTCCAGTCGGGGATTGGGATTGTCCGGATTGTTCATCGAATTGTCGTGGTGCGCCGTAACGTCGATGCGGCTTCCTTTGGGCAGAAGGATCGGCTTCGCTTCTTCATACCCGAGCTGCCACGAGAAACTGAAATGCGGAACTTGAAGCAATATTTCGGATTCGCCCGTCGGATAGGTAACCTTGAAAGTCATATCCTTGCCGCGAAGGTGCATGTGAGGTTGTAACCACACTAAGTCGGCGTTTTGCTTGAGCGTCACCGAAGCATGGGATTCGTAGTTTGAATCGCCCGCGGGGATGTCGATCTGCGTATTCAACGCGTTCAGCGTCAGGAAGCGATGTTGCGGGGGCGCGGGCGCCAGCGTCAAGGCGATTTTAGTGTGATCCGAAGTGGCCTTGCCGTTGGCGGCGTAATGCAGTTGGAACACGATGTCTGATCCAGCTGGGATCAACTTGGCCGCATCGTTTCCGCCTATCGAAAACCGTTGCGGCTGCAAACCCGGCGCATACCCGGCCAGAAACTCGGGACCCACGTCCTGATTCTCGGCTCGCTGAATCTCAGCGATGTGTTGCCGCTTGGAGGGTTGAGCCGGGAACCCGTTCTCGTCGCGCATCACCCCCGCGTTCGGAATCACCGGTTCGCCCGGTTTGGCATCTCTTAAATACAAAGCCCCGGGGGTTCGGACGAAAGCGATCACATGATGCACCACCGCGCGATTGCTGGGACGAACCTCGGCCGCAGTCACCCATGTGTCCTTTGTGAAGCCCGTCGGCACGATTACGTAGGTGTACTCGACGGTCCCTACGGCCGGAATCTCCACGGCTTTCGGCATTTCGATCACAACGTCGGGTTTGATATTCCAGCCGTCGTAAGATTTGACCGGGGCGGGTTTATCCTTCGTATCGCCTTCAGGCGAGCCTGCGTCCACCCACGCGACTAACGTGGTCACTTCGCTATCCGTCAACTTGCGTTCATTCGCGAAATGCCCGTATCTGGGATCCGCGAACCAGGGTGGCATTTTCTTGCTCACCACCGAACTCTTGATGGACTTGGCCCACGGCCGGGCTTCCTGGTACGAGAGCAGCGACATCGGAGCGAGTTCGCCCGGGCGATGGCATTCCTGGCAACGCTTCTGCAAGATCGGGAGGACGTCCTTGTAAAACGTCGGCGTCGTCGTGGTGGTAGCGGCCATGGCCGTCGACCCTATCATCCACAGGCAGGTGGCCCGAAAAAGGTGCATATTTTTTCGCAGGCTCCCACAGTATACTACTGAAACCAAAAGAGTCATCGTCACAGAGTGTAAAGCGGGCGGTGACTGTTATCCTGTAGGTTTCCATGCTCAGAGTGCGTTTCGCCCCGTCGCCTACCGGTTATTTGCACATCGGTAGCGCCAGGACCTTCATTTTCAATTGGCTGTACGCCAGGCGCAACCAAGGGACGATGATCCTGCGGATCGACGATACGGATGTCGAGCGCAATACCCAGGCTTCCCTCGACTCGATTTTCGAGGGGCTTCAATGGCTCGACCTCAGTTGGGATGAGTTTTATAGGCAATCCGAGCGCTTGGAGCTTCACAAGCGTTTGGCGAACGAAATCCTCGCGAAGGGGCTGGCCTACCGCGACTTTACGCCGGCTTTGCTGGAAACTGAAGAAAAATCATCGCACACTGGCGGTCCGTGGCTGTTCAACCCGGGCATGCGGGAGCTTTCGCAGGCCGAGAGCGATCGCCGGGCGGCGGCGGGCGAGCCTTTCGTGCTCCGTTTCCGGGTGCCGCGCGAGACTCGAGTTGACGTAAGCTTTGACGATCTGGTCTACGGTCCCCAATGCAAAGCCACTGCGGATATCGAAGATTTCGCGCTGCTGCGGAGCAGCGGCGTTCCAACCTATCACATGGCGTCTTGCGCCGATGACGCGGACCTGCGCATCAGCCATATCATTCGAGGCCAGGATCACCTGACCAACACCTTCAAACATGTGCTGATCTTCGAAGCTCTCACGGAGGCTGCGCCGAAGTTTGCCCACCTTCCGCTATTGATCGCGCCGGATGGTTCCAAGTTATCGAAAAGAAGGCACGGACCTGTTGTCAGCGTGACCACCTATCGCGACGCCGGATTCCTGGCCCAAGCGTTTGTTAACTTCGTGTGCCTACGCGGCTGGTCACCCAAGGACGATCGCGAGCATCTGTCCCGTCAGGAATTGACCGATGCGTTCACACTGGACGGTGTGAATCGCAGCAATGCGATCGTGAATTTCACCGAAGAGGATCCCTTCGATCCCAAGGCCGTGTGGCTCAATGCGGAGCACATTCGTGCCCTGCCGGTCGAAGAACTGGCCGAGTTGTTGATGCCGTTCGCCTGCGCCGCCGGTTTCCACGTCGACCTTCCAAAGATGTTGCAGGTCGCTCCCCTGATAAAGGATCGGATCAAATTGCTGCGCGATGTGGCCACCACGGCCGACTTTTTTTTCGTGGACGAGCTACCGCCATACGACCCCCATGAACTGATCCCGGATAAATTAGATGCGGCCAACACAAGGCTCGCGTTGCAGCGGGCGCGCGAGGTTCTGGCGACGGCCGATTTCACTCACGACGCCTTGGACGCGGCCTTGCGCCCTGCCGCGAAAGAGCTCAAGATCAAAACCGGCCAAATGTTCCAGCCGATTCGCGTTGCGGTGTGTGGCCGCAAAATAGCGCCCCCTCTGTTTGAGAGTCTTGCGGTGCTTGGCCGCGAAACCACTCTCAAAAGACTCGACCGCGCGCTTCAAATACTAAGCTAGGAAAGGCTATGAATCCGACCGAATCAACACCAGCGCCCTCGAATTTTGTCCGCGAGATCATCCTGGACGATTTGCGGACCAACAAGTATGGGGGCCGCGTCCACACGCGCTTCCCACCGGAGCCCAACGGTTATCTTCACGTCGGACACGCCAAATCCATCAACCTGAACTTCGGGCTTGCGGCCGAGTTCGGAGGCAAATGCAACCTGCGGTTTGACGATACGAACCCGGCGAAGGAAGAAACCGAATACGTCGATTCCATCATCGAGGATGTCCACTGGCTGGGTGGCGATTGGGAAGGGCGCCTGTTTTACGCCTCCGACTATTTCGATCAAATGTATGCGTGGGCCGTTCAACTGATCCGGTCCGGAAAAGCCTATGTTTGCGATCTAACACCCGAGGAGGTTCGGAAGCAGCGCGGAACGTTGACCGAGCCGGGGCAGGAGAGCCCCTACCGGAACCGAACGGTTGAAGAGAACCTGCAACTATTCGAGCGCATGCGCGCCGGTGAATTTCCCGATGGCTTCAGAACCTTACGCGCGAAAATCGACATGGCGTCGCCGAATCTCAATCTGCGCGATCCAATCATGTATCGAATCGTTCACGCGGAGCACCATCGCACCGGGAACAAATGGTGCATTTATCCGATGTACGACTTTGCGCATGGTCAATCGGATTCAATCGAAGGCATTACTCATTCGATCTGCACGCTCGAGTTTGAGGATCATCGTCCGCTATACGATTGGTACATCGAACAGCTCGGGATTTATCATCCTCAGCAAATCGAATTTGATCGCCTGAACCTTACTTACACGCTGCTCAGTAAGCGCAAGCTGCTGATGCTGGTTCAGAAGAAATATGTTTGCGGTTGGAACGATCCGCGCATGCCCACCATTTCGGGGATGCGTAGGCGGGGCTACTCGCCGGAAGCGCTCCGCAATTTCTGCCGCCGGATTGGAGTGTCGAAGACCAATGGAGTCACTGAGCTCTCGCTGCTCGAATACTTCGTCCGTGAGGATCTGAACCGGCGCGCGTCGCGCGTGATGGGCGTATTGCGGCCGTTGCGGGTGGTGATCGACAACTATCCCAAGGATCAAGTGGAGGAACTCGAGGCGGTCAACAATCCGGAAGATGCGAGCGTGGGAACCCGGCCGGTTCCGTTCTCCGGGGTGTTGTACATCGAGCAGGAAGATTTTCGCGAAGATCCGCCGAAGCAGTACTTCCGGCTTTCGCCCGGCCGCGAGGTGCGGTTGCGTTATGGCTACTTCATTACCTGCACGAGCGTGATCAAGAATGACCAGGGCGAACCAGTGGAGATTCACTGCACCTATGATCCGGCCACACGCGGCGGCAATGCGCCGGATGGGCGCAAGGTGAAGTCCACGATCCATTGGGTTTCCGCGGCGCACGCCGTCGACGCAGAAGTTCGGCTGTATGAAACCCTCTTTAATCGCGAGGATCCGAACGAAGTTGCGGAGGGCGGGGAATTCACCGACAATCTGAATCCGAACTCGCTCGAAGTATTGGCTGGTTGCAAGCTGGAACCGAGCCTTGCGGGTGCGGCGTCGGGCAGCAGCTACCAGTTCGAACGCCTCGGCTACTTCTGCGTGGACCCCGACTCGACGCCGGAGAAAATGGTGTTCAATCGCACCGTTGCGCTACGCGACACCTGGGCCAAAATCGAGAAGAAAGAAAAGTCCGAAAAGAAAGGAAAAACGGGATAGCTGATGGTGATTCTCGGCCTGGGTGGTCTGCTCCGCGATCCGGCTTGCGCCGTCTTGAAGGATGGCGAAATCAAATCCGCAGTCGAGGAATCGAAACTGACGCGAGCGCTGTCGCCTGACGCAGTGCCGCGCGCGTCGATTGACGAATGCCTTCGGCTCGCCGGCGCGACGCCGGATCAGGTGGATTGCGTCGCGATTGTACGCCCGTTCGCGCGCGGACCGGAAGCCGAGTTCCATATCGCCTTGCGCGCCCAGTTTCCGAACAGCGAGGTTGTGGTGGTTGAGCATCACCTTGCTCACGCGGCATCAGCATTTTATGCTTCGCCTTTCGAGCACGCGACTGTATTGACGCTCGACAACGCTGGCGATTTCTGCTGCGGAGCGCGTTGGAACGGTCGCGGCAATGAGCTGCAGGCAGAGAAGTCCTGGTATTATCCGGACTCGCTCGGCCGCTTCTACGGCGCGGTTACGGAACTGCTCGGCTTCCGAGCGGGCGCGGATGAACACAAAGTGCAGTGGCTCTCCGCGTCGGGCGATGATCGTTTCGCGGGACTGTTCCGGGAAGTGTTGTCCGAAGACGCGCGGATCGATTCGTCGTTCTTCGATGGCCATCGCCTTTCGGGCGGAGGATTCAGCGCGAAGTTATTCGCGTGCCTCGGGCTCGCGGATGGCGCGAAAATTCCGGCCTCCTTGGCGCCTTCGGTGGCGCGCGGCCTGCAAAAGACCATCGAAGACACTGTGTTGACGCTGGTGGGCCAGGGCGAAAACCTTTGCCTCGCTGGCGGTCTCTTCTATAACGCCCTGCTGGTCGAGTTCCTGGAGCGCAGTGGCAGGTGGAAGAACGTATTCGTCCAGGCTGCCGCAGGCAATGCCGGCACGGCTCTTGGCGCGGTGGATTATGTCTGGCATCACGTACGGAAACATGCCCGCCATTCGGGTTCCGGTTCGCTGTTGTTGGGTCCCAGCTATGGCCCCGAGCAAATTAAACAGGTGCTCGAAAACTGCAAGCTGCGTTTTCAGTATCTGCGCTCCACTGACGATCTGTTGACCACGGCGGTGCGGATGTTGGGCGAACACAAGATCGTCGCGTGGATGCACGGGCGAATGGAGTTCGGCCCGCGTGCGTTGGGCAACCGCAGCATTCTGGCGTCGCCTTTGGATCCGTACTCGACCGAAAATCTGAACGTCTTCATCAAGCATCGCGAGCCGTTCCGCAAATTCGCGGCGTCGGTTCCGGTGGAACTGGCGAGTGAGTTCTTCGAAGTGGGACCGAACGCGCGTCATCTCGCCACGGTAGGGCGTGTGCGGCATGCGTACCGCAAGACCTTCGAGACGGCCATCCTCGGCCATGACATGGTCCGGGTGCATACGGTAAGCGAGGCCGACAATCCGCTGTATCACCATTTGTTGAATGAGGCCGGCAAGGCCACGGGTTTACCAGTGCTGTACAACACCAGCTTCAACCTGTTCGGCGACCCTCTGGTCTCGACGCCGCGCGATGCGGTCCGGAGCTTCTACTCGTCCGGAATCGACGCGCTGTTTGTTGGGAATTTTTTGGTTGAAAAATGAGCTGTTTAACAGACAATCAGAATTTTCGGCTCACCTAATGCGATAGGATGGAGCCAACTTGGCTCATGGCCTCTGGCGAGTTCACTTACGAACTGTCTGAACAGCTGCATTTCGTCCCGAAGCACGTAGCTTCTCGAATCGCGTGGAAGCCGGGAAATGGCGAGGGTGTCTTCATCTTCCAAGCGACCGTCCTCACTGCGAAGGGCTCGATCTATCTGGATATTGGAAGAAGGTAGGAAGGCATAACCGCACGCGTTGGGGATTCTCTCTCAAGTATATGGGCCATTGCGTCCGAAGCTACGACATGGCCGAGGTGCATAAGAATCCGGGAGAAAGTGGGAAAATTCGAGGACCGCACAAACACATGTTCTCCTCATCAAGGATCGACAGGTACGCCTACAAACCGGATCCTCCGATCACTGAAGACGACCCTAATCAAGCACTGTTGGATTTTCTCAAAGAGGAGAACATCGAACTGAGGTCCGACTATCAGACGTTTATGTTCCCCTAGCTCTTGCTGGGGACTGCGTATCGGCTCGCGAACTGCATAAGCTCTTGCCGATTTCCTACAAACGGATAGACCGGAACGTTGTACCCATCGAAAACCTTCATCACCTGAGGTTGCCAAAACGCCTGCCGGCCGTCCTCATCGTCCGCGATAACAACGGCCTGCACCTTTCTCAATCCACGCACGTCGCCAATTTCAAAGACGCTCTGCTCGGCAGAGCGAAGCGCCTCGTTTTTATTCCTCGCCGTCAGAGCCTTCACGAGTGTTTCTTCACTCACGTGGTTCAAAATGAAATTGAACCTCCACTTACCCGTCCTGCCGTTGACGTACTCGGCAGGAACTTCGAAGGACGCGTGCTGTTCGGCAAGAAACTTAGCGACCACACTGGCGAAGTCACGCTTCGGATGCCTTGGCTGAACCGTCAATTGCAACGCCAACATGGACTGAATGGCGTGCACGAAATCAAACATCACCCCCACAAGTTCACCTGAGGACGTTTCAACCATCAACTCTTGCTGATCCTCATTATTGGTGATTCGATGGGAGGATATTATTTGCTTGAACTCAGCGGCGCGAACATACTCCTCGAATAAATCCACGCCGGCCAGATACAGGGTGGCGTAGGTTTCACCGAGATCGGAGAGTTTCCAGCGGCCAGCACCCGCTGGCTCAATGCCAATCTCGATAGCGTCGCCGTTGGGCTTGAGGATCGGGAGAGTGGCTGTTAGACAGTCGTTAGCGCTAGGTCGACACTCAATTTCCTTATCAATCCATCGAAGCACTGACGCCTTTAATTCTTCGCACCTCATGGAGATTCAGTAAGCCTGCGTCGTGTATTCCGTCTTCGTCTCGCCCTTTCGTAATTGGCGAGCATTGCAGCGTGTTCGGACTTCGGAGCCGATCGAGCAACTTAACGGACCCAGGACTCCTATTCCGCACGATACGGGTCCGCGCAAGCCAATTCCTCCGGGGAACGCAGCCGTCAACCACCCTTACGTCGGACGCCGTACGGCTATCTTGGACAGCCTCCAGTGAACTAGCATTCGTTCCCTACGATGATTGTACCCAAACACCCGCTCATCGACTGGCCTTACCCTTTGGTACAGGCCTTACCCGAGGGTCCTCATCGCAAGTCTTTGGTCGCGCCGATTCGAGCCGAACGGGGCGACGCCGTCTATCAGGTCGGGTTTGCGACGGAACATAGCATGAGCTAAGCGCGCGAGCGAGAAGCTGCTGCGGCGGGCGCTACTGCCACCGGCACTGGCGCGGCGGGTGCTGCCTCTGTCCGCACCAGGTTCAGCAGTTTCCGCAAATCTATGTCGAGCTTCTTCCGGATATCGGGATTGTCTTTTAGAAACTGCTTCGCATTCTCGCGTCCCTGTCCGATTCGTTCGCCTTTGTAGCTGTACCAGGCTCCACTCTTCTCCACCAAATTTTGCGCCACGCCCAAGTCCACCAGATCGCCTTCCTTTGAAATCCCCTCACCGTAAATAATGTCGAATTCGGCCTCGCGGAACGGCGGAGCCATCTTGTTCTTCACGATCTTGATCTTGGTGCGATTGCCAGTCACCGTTTCGCCGTCCTTGATCGCGGCGATGCGGCGGATGTCGGCTCGAACGCTCGAGTAAAACTTCAGCGCGCGGCCCCCAGTGGTGGTTTCCGGGTTGCCGAACATCACGCCAATCTTTTCACGAATCTGGTTGATGAAAATCAGGCAGGTATTCGACTTCGACACGATCCCGGTGAGCTTGCGCATGGCCTGCGACATCAGGCGTGCGTGCACGCCCATGAAGCTGTCGCCCATCTCACCATCCAGCTCGGCTTTGGGAACCAGCGCGGCCACCGAATCTACTACCAGCACGTCGATCGATCCGGACGTGATCAATGCGTTGGTGATCTCGAGCGCCTGCTCGCCGTAGTCGGGTTGGGAGACCAGCAGATTGTCGACGTCGACGCCCAGCTTGCGCGCGTATGCGGGATCGAGCGCGTGCTCGACGTCGATGTACGCCGCCATGCCGCCCACCTTTTGAGCTTCCGCGACCACCTGCAGCGCGACCGTCGTTTTCCCCGAGGATTCCGGCCCGAAAATTTCCGAGATGCGGCCCCGTGGAAATCCGCCCACGCCGAGCGCGTAATCGACCGAGATCGAGCCGGTGGAGATGGCCGGAACGGCTACCACCGCCTGAGCTCCCAGGCGGATGACGGAGCCCTTTCCGAATTGTTTTTCGATCTGGCCCAGAGTTGCGCCAAGGGCTCGGCTACGTTCTTTCTCGTCCATGGTGGGTTCCTTCTTCTTGCAGGTTTTTTGCCCGGTGGAAGATCTTATTATACTGCCTGAGACCACCTTAAAACATAAAAGCCGGACCCCGTTTGGGGCCCGGCTTCTTACTCACTTCTGATTTCTACTACGCGCACCTAACGGCTAGGCGACGTGCTGTGCCTTGTATTGAGCCAGAATCGAGTTCATCTGGTCCTTCAGGCGCAGCTTCTGTTTCTTAAGGCGAACTTCTTCCACCTGTTCCTGGTCGGATAGATGGGGTTTCGCTTCCAGCTCTTCCAGCAGCTTGTGGTACCGGAGGTGCTGAGCAGCCAATTCGCGAAATTCTTCGCTGGTCGCCATCAGATGCGCTTTCAATTCTTCTAGCGGATTCATCTCCATCGAACGGGTCTCCTTCGTAGTTGAAGTGCCACGCCGAGTCTGTTAATTTCGATCCTTCTGGCCCGGTGGGTATTACTCTCCTGGCAGCCGGTCACCGACGGCCGACTGCGCATCATGACGATAGCATGAAACAATCCTCATGACAATAGCTGCGTCAGAGGGGTCCTGGTAATACTGCTCGCGTCGGCCGACGGGCGTAAACCCCATTTGTTTGTACAGGTTGAGAGCGGCCAAATTGGATTCCCTAACCTCCAGAAACCAAGTTTCGCTGGAACGATCCAGTTCTTCTTTGAGCAGCCTACTGGCGATCCCGCGCCGCCTGTAGGACGGAATCACCGCGAGGTTCAGAATCTCCCGCTCTCCGGGTAGTAATTCGCGCGACACCAGGAACGCTACGACCTCTGATTGTGCGATCGCGACCAGGCAATCGTATCCAAGGTAGCTCTCGGGATTCCAGTGAGCAGACTCTGGCGAAGCAGCCTGAATCCGGGCGATGGCCGCGCTGTCGCCGGCCGTCCCTTTTCGAATAACCAACGGATCTGGATCCATGAAATCTAGACTTTACGCGGCTTCGCTGTGACGTGCAGAATCCAGACCCCCACCAGCGGCAGGACGGATCCTGCGACGCACACGGCCGAGAAACCGAAATGATCCACCATCCAACCGATCGCCGGGGAAGCAAACGTCTGCATTAAACCATAGGCGGAGGTCAGCGCGGAAACGCCAAAAGCAGCCCGGGCGGGTCCGAACATGTCGATCGGCAACGCGTAGAGGTTGGTCGAGATGCAAACCGTCCAGAAGAAGCTGGAGCTAATCGCCGCCGCAGCCAACCCCGGGGTAGGCATCAGAGGGATCGCCGCAGTCAACAGAATCGCTCCGCCGCTGATCCAACCCACACGCAAACGCGAACCGATCACGTCCACGCCCCGGCCAATCCAAAAGAACGCCAGCCATCCGCCGAAAAATCCTCCGAGCGTGCCGCAGACCTGCGGGATCCATGCATAGCGGCTATTGGCCTCGTCCTGCGAGAGGTGCCACGTGTTCACGAAGTAAAGGGTCGTCCAATTTGTCCAGACGGTGTAGAGCGACATCAGGAAAATAGTCGCGAAAACGAGTCCCCAGAGGCGGCGGTCGCGAAGCAGTTCCCGGATCGGAGCTGGCGCTTTGCGGACCGCCACAGCTTTGGGAGGTATCCGTCTCGACGTGAAAAACCAAAGAGGGACCCATACAAATCCCAACAAGCCGCACAGCACGAATGCGGATCGCCATCCATACGCGGGTGCGAGGGCGGCGGCGATCAACGGCGCTGCAACGCCGCCGACGCTGACCCCGATCTGATTCACCGAGGTGCCTAACGCGAACTCCTGCGGCTCCAGATAGCTTCCGTTTGCCTTGCCGGTGGAAGGAATTCCCGCTGCCTCGGCGATTCCCAGAACGGTCCGGCAAGCCAGCAAAGATCGAAAGCTGCCCACCCAGCCCGTGGCGACGCTCGCTGCCGACCAAAGCGCCACCGCGATGCTTGCACCCAAGTTCAACCCCACGCGATCGATGAACAGGCCCGCCAGCGGGGCGACCAGCGCGTAGACGATCGAAAAAACGGACTGAATCTGCCCGTACTGGAAATAGGACAGGTGGAACTCTTTCTGAAGCGTCGGGGCGAAGGCCGCGAGCAGTTGGCGATCCAGGTAGTTCAGCGAGGAGGAAAGAAAGAAAATCGCGATCGCGACCCAGCGTAGCCGAACCCTCACGGAAGGTCGACCGCCAGAACTTCTCCAACCGTGTCGAGCTTCGCGTCTGCCTTCACGTTATACACCGCTTTGATCTTGGGTGGCTTGCGCTGAACCCCGCAGGCAAATCCATTCTCGCTTCCGTGGATACTGACCTGTTTCGGATCGCGGATCAGCAGCTTGATGGTGCCGCCACCATCGATCTTGATGGTCAGGCGGATCGGACCGTTCAAGCAGTCGACCTGCGATAGGGTGCCCGAAATTTTCTCGCCCGACGGATCGCTCCCATCCCACCAGGGCACCGGCGCTTGGTTCAGCTTTCGCTCACCCAGACGCTGGTTCGCGGCTCGTTCCGCCGCGTGCACCTCCGCAGCGGCGGCGTCCTTGATCTTCTGCAAATGATCCGCTTCTTCCTGCGTGGTGCGCTTCTTGATGAGCTCTTCGAAGTCGGTGCGCTTCTCTACCATATCCGCACGGACCTGACGGATTTTGTCGCGTTCGGCGTCAGTCGGAGAGTTTTTCTCGGCCGTAGCCCATGTTTTGTCCGAGTCGGCGAACAGGTTCGACTGGTATTGGGCGGTCGCGAGAGCCTGCAAATAGCGAAGATTGCGCGGCTCCAGCGAAACGGCGATCTTGAGCTCCCTGATCTGTACATCCGGGTCCGACTGGTTAATGTCCGCTAACTGGAAATGGGGCTCGGCCCACCGGGGATTCGCCTGCACCGCTAATGCGAGCGATTCACGCGTATTTTGCGCCAGCAATCCGCGCGGGCTATCTGGTGGAAAGTTCTGGCCCTTGGCCGCCAGTTCGGCCAGCAAGCCGTCCATCGCGGCCGCAGGCATGGGCTTTTCGATGAAATCGTGCGGACTCAGCGCCTCCCCAACGGCTGGCGCGGCGGCGAATTTTCCCGTGCGCAAGTAGGTATCCACGGTGGCGTCCAATTGCGCGGGTGTCACCCCAAAAGCGTTTCGCGACGCCAAACCTTCATCGCCGCCCTGTTGCAGATTGTTCAAGTACACGCGCCCCTTGCCGGCATAGTCCGGATTAGTCACAATGAGCTGCATCTTGGCCCACGCTCGCAATCGATCCGGAGGCAATTCGCCGGCGGGAAGCGGCGCACCCAGTAACACCTTCGGCCCCTTGACATCAATGGTCGAGAAGAGGTCGCAGAGGGCTGTCTCGAATGTTTCCGGCATCTGGCCGGCGTTGTCATCCACCAGTAGACGGGTAAGCGCGCGCAGCATGTCGCGCGGTAGAGGCGTATCGGCGCTCCAGGCGCCCAGCGTTGCCGAACCGCCGTCGACAAACGGCTTTTGAAGCGCGTGAGGACCGTACTGCGTGGCGTTGGCGAACAGGATCAAATCAACTGGCCAGATCGGCTCAAACTGGCTCTTGGCCGTGCCTCCCGGTCCGAGGCCGATCTTGCCCATCATCGTCCCAAGCAAGTACCGCAACTGCTCCATTTCAGTGAGACGCGCGCGCGCCAGTTTGTCGCCGGCATCACTGAAGACGTGCAGAGGACCCGACTGATATTCAATCCAATGTTCCGCCGCAAACGTGGGCATCGCAAACAGCGCAATCGAAAAAACCAGAAAACGCACTACCCTATATTATGAGTTACGGACGGAGTTATGAGGAGCTGGAACCCGGCCAACAATTTGACCACTGGCCCGGCCGGACCATCACCGAATTCGACGATACCCTGTTCAGCCTGATGAGCATGAACCAGCACCCGCTGCATATTGACGCGCACTACGCCGCGGGAACACAGCACGGTCAGCGGCTGGTGGAAGGTCCGCTGGTGATCGCCCTGGTGATCGGGATGTCGCAGGCCGATGTGGGTGGTCGCACGACGGCTACGCTGGAATATCGCGACATCCGGCACCTCAAGCCGGTCTTCCACGGCGACACGATCTACGCGCGGTCAACCATCATTGCTAAAGAAAACGGAGTTGTAACGGTCACATCGGAGGGTTTGAATCAGCGCGGTGAAACGGTTCTCTCGCTCGAGCGAAAGATCATCGTCCCGTGAATTACGGACGCTATTTCGAAGAGTTTCACCCGGGCGACGTGTACAAGCACTGGCCCGGACGAACCATCACGGAGCACGATAACGCCTGGTTTGCATTGCTCTCGATGAATCAAAATCCGCTGTTTCTCGATCATCACCATGCGCCGGAACGGCATGTGGTGGATACCTTGATCTTCAGCCTGACCGTGGGGCAAAGCGTCGGCGATACCAGCGGCAAAACGATCGCCAACCTGGGTTATGAGAGCGTGGTTTTTGAGAAACCGCTGTTTGTCGGAGATTCGCTTTACTCCGAGAGCGAAGTTCTGGAAGCCCGGGAATCGGGGAGCAAACCGGATCGCGGCATCGTGTATATCGAGACGCGTGCCTTCAATCAACGTGGAGAACGAGTGCTGGTGCTGCGACGCAGATTCCTAGCGCCGAAGCAATTCAGCCGCTGATAAACGCGAATGCACGCGGATAAGCAAAAATCTGTTTCCGATTCGCGTTCATCCGGGTTCATCTGCGGCTAAACCGTTTTTCTGCATCCCGACGATCGCCTGTCGCGCGGTCTCCGTCAGTGCCTCCCGGTCGTGCGATGTCATGCCCAGCGTCGGAATCGGATCGCCGATCCGCAGCCGAACTTTACCCGGTCGAATGGTTTTCGAATGCATCGCCATTATCGCGCGCGTTCCTATGAGAGTCATTGGGACCAGTGGCACTCCGGCTTTAATCGCGACAAAAGCCGCGCCGTCCTTGAACGCCTTTAATACTCCGTCGAACGATCGGCCGCCCTCCGGGAAAATCAAAACGGAGATGCCTTGCTCGCGGATGGTCTTCGCGGCGAGAGTGAGCGACTTTACGGACGCGCGCGCATCGCCGATGGGAACCGAAATGTGACCGCCGTGTCTCAGGTACGTACCCAGAAACGGAAGCTTGAACAGCCCCTGTTTGGCCAGGAATCGGAACTGCACGGGCACGTGGGTGAGCACGACGGGCGTGTCCATGTAGCTGAGATGATTCGCTACAAAAACGTATCCGGTATTCGGGTCGAGTTTTTCCAGGCCTTCGACCTGCACGCGCACGCCGGCAAATATCAGGATGGACCGCGCCCAGGCGCGCGCGACCTTCATTAACACGCGCCCGTGGAACCCCGAGATCGCGAGTATTGCGCTCACCGAGCCACAGAAAATCGTCGAAAGAACAATCAGCGGATCGACAATCAACAGGCTCCATACCAATGCCATCCCGTTCATTGTACGAACAGCGCTCTTGCTTCCCCCACCAAGAACAGAGATCCGGTGATGAGGATTACGTCATCTGCGGAAGCCCGACTACGCACGTGATCGAGCGCTGCGGCGACGTTGGGTGCGGTCTCACCCCGTCCAGCGATTTCTACCAGCGCCTCTGGCCGCAGCGCTCGCGAGTAAGATGGCGCGACGAAGATCAACTCGCTTGCTCGGGGAAACAGAATCCCCGCAATCTCGTCCACGGATTTGTCGCGCATCGCTCCATAAATCATCCACAGCTTGCGGTCCGGATAGAATTGGTCGAGATATCGGGCGAGAGCCCGCGCTCCGGCGGGATTGTGGGCGCCGTCCAGGATGATGTCCGGGTTGGGGGCCACGTGCTCCAAGCGTCCAGGCCAGCGAACGTCAGAGATTCCGGCTGCGATCTGTTCGGGACGCACTCCCAGCTCTCGCAGAGCCAGCGCCGCCGTGATCGCGTTCTCGATCTGGTGTTCGCCCGCGAGCGGCACCACCAAGCCCGAAAACCGGCTGCCCCGTGCGTCGATTTCGAGATCGAGCACCTCGAACTCTTCCGCGTGCGTGACCCGAATGCCAAGTTCTCGTGCCCGGTCTTCGAGTACCTTGGCCGCTTCGGGACGTTGCCGCGCGAACACCGCCGGAACACCTGGCTTCAGAATCCCGGCTTTCTCCGCCGCGATGGCCTCGATGGTGTGACCCAGAAAGATTTCGTGGTCGAAATCGATTGGCGTGATCACGCAAAGCGCCGGCTCGACCACATTAGTCGCATCCAATCGCCCTCCCAGGCCAACTTCGAGCACGGCGGTTTCGACGCGCAGCTCTCGAAAGAGCCAGAACGCCATGGCAGTGACGGTCTCGAAATAGGTCGGATGGCAATCGAGGTCCAGCGATTCCGCCGTGCGATGGATCACTTCGAATGCGCATTGGAATTGTTCAGGCGTAACCGCAATTCCGTCGACTTGAATTCGTTCCGTAGGCTCCGTCAAATGTGGCGACGTGAAGAGCCCCGTACGCAGGCCTGCCGCGCGCAATCCTGATTCGATCATGGCGCAAGTCGACCCCTTGCCATTCGTGCCCGCGGTGTGCACGATGCGATAGCTCTGTTGCGGGTTCCCGAGCGCCTTGAGGACGGTCGAAATCCGGTCCAAGCCCAGCTTCGCCGTCTTGATTTCGTTGCCGAGCGCGTACAGGAACCGGACCGAATCCGGATAATTCATCTATTACTTTGACGGTACACCAGCCATCCAGTCGCAATAACGGCGATGGTTCCGATCGCAATCTTGACTTCGAACAGAAAAATGTTGGTGACTTGTTCGGTGGGTACCACGGAGCACACCACGGCGAGCACAGTCACTCCCCAACCGCTCAGAGCGCTCAATCGCGTTCCGGCCTTCCACGCGCTGGCAAAAATGTAGATGAAGGGCAGGAACCCGACCAGCACCATCAGTGATACGAGCGTTTGATAGGCCGCACGCAGCGTATCGCCGAGCTGCGTCACCACCAGCAGGAAGGAGGCCACGCCGCCAAGCACCAGAATCGAAACGTGCGGCGTTCCCCAGCGGGGATGAATCTTCGCGAATGCCGGGGGCAATAGGTGATCGATGCCAGCAGCGAACGGCATGCGCGACACCGAAGTGCCTAATCCGCCGAACTGCCCGATCCCGGTTGCCAGTACCGCCATGGCGATCACGGGCGACAGCCAATGCCAGCCCAGAACCAACCCGGCAGCCGCGCCGCCCTGAGCCAATCCGTTCAATTCGTCGATATTTTCGGGCCGCACAAGTACCAGTAACGCCACGGTCATGGCCGAATAGAAAATCGCGGCAAAGCCCGAGGAAATCCATCCGGCTCGTGGAAGCGTCCGGCTAGGATCTCGAATCTCGGCGCCCATCAGGGCCACCAGTTCCAGTCCGGTCATGGCGTAGGCGATCCCCGCCAATGAGTTCGCCGTCTTCCAGCTTGCTTGGGGGACAAAATCAACATTGGCCGCTGCTCCGCGCTTGGCCCACACCAGGATCGCCAGGGTCAGGAACAGTACTCCCATGCCCCAGGTTGCGATACCGCCCAGATTCTCGGTCCATTTGCCGACCTTCATGCCGATTAAATTAGTTCCCAGCGCGATCCAGATTGCGGCCAGCGACGCGGCTACCAGGAAGACGTGATCGTCGGCCAGGTGCCGGTACGACGGACCGAGCGTGTAGACGGCCGCGCTCATATAAAACATGGCGGCGCTGGGATACCAGAAGGCGATGGCCATCCAGTACACCCAAAAACACAAGAAGCCGTGCCATGGGCCGAAATCGTTGCGGGTCCATAGATACATGCCGCCCGCGCCGGGATACTTCACCCCAAGCGCTCCGATGGCTGAAGCCAGTGGAACCACGAAAAGCAGGGCGCCCAGGAGCCACAGGGTAACCAGACCCGGCCCGCCATGAATCGCCCCAGGAATCCAACGCACCCCGATGATGCAGGAAATTGCAAAGAGGATCAGATCCCGAAGCCCGAGTTCACGCCGCAACTCGACTACGGGTTCGTTCGAGATCACCGGTCCATTATGGCGCGGCTGCCCGGATCTTCACCAATCCGAATAACGCTTCCCGTTGAGGCCGGATCTTGTAGAACCGCTCCTTACGCGAACTTCCCCACCCTCGTTCACGATTCGCCAGGTCGAGTTTGAACCAGTCATGGGATCGACCGGAACCTCCCGTAAGTAGTGTTCCTGGACCATGTCCTGAAGAGTCCGAGGCGCCTTTTGCTTGTCGAACATGTACTCATGGAGCGCGGTGTGGAGGCCCCATAAGGTGGCTCTCAGTTGATTCTCCCAGACTTCAATAGAGCGGTGATGGAGATAGAGGGCCGCCGTCATCAAGCCCACGATGACGATAGTCGCCAAGCGCCATCTCATAGTCCTGCTGACGCTCCGGTCTGACGAACCGTTTATGGTACTTGGGGGGGTGAGGCGTCATAATTTATAAGGAAGTCCGACTTTTCCGCCCTGCGGGGCGTCTTTACGAACGGAGCCAATAGTTGATCTTTCGCGAGGTCGAAGATCGCGACCTGATCGCCAAAGCGCGACGCGGAGATGTGGAGGGTTATAACCTCCTCGTGTCCCGCTGGGAGAAGCGCGTTTTCAATTATCTGCTGCGGCTGGTTTCGAATCGTGAAGATGCGCTTGATCTTAGCCAGGACGTGTTCTTGAAAGCCTATCAAAACCTGCGGAAACTCGATGACCCGGCGCGCTTCTCGGCGTGGCTGTTCCGGATCGCCCATAACGAGGCGTTTTCTCTTTTGCGGCGGCGCCGGCCGGATGTCGAGCTAGCCCACGAACCGCGTCCCCAGGAGCCAGTCTCCGGCATGTTCCCGGTGGAGTTGTCGCTGGCGGTAGAGAGCGCCCTTGGCCGTTTAAGTGAAGATCAGCGGGAAGCTGTGCTGCTCAAGGTGTATCAGGGCTTCAAATTCGAGGAGATGGCGGAAATTCTCGAGTGTCCGGTGTCGACCGTGAAATCACGGCTGTATACGGCGCTCGATCTGTTAAAGACAACATTGGCCCCAGCCATCCTGCGAGGTGAATCATGAGTTGTCCCTCTTTTGACTGGAAAGCATACGCACTAAATGGGCTCGACGCGGAGGAACGGCGTGAGGCGGAAACGCACGCTGCGACCTGCTCTAGTTGCCGGATGGAACTGGCGACGCTGCGGCTTACGCTCGACGCGCTTTCGTCGCTGCGGGAAGAAGAAGTCCCGCGGCGGATCGCCTTTGTTTCGGATAAAGTTTTCGAGGCCCGCTGGTGGCAGGTTTTCCTGCGTCCCTCGTTTGCGGCAGCGTTGGTGCTCGCCCTTGCCATCGTGGCCCATGGATTCCTCGTCCGTGCGAGCGTGGATGCCGCAGTGGCCAAGGCGGTGGCGCAGGTACAAGAACAGAACCAGAAACAGATGACCGGCATACTCGCGGACTACGAGCTGTTCTCCAAACAGCTCACCCGGATGTACGCGATGAATACCGGCCTCGTGCGCCAATAAAGGTTGCGACAATGAAATCCTTATCGATCTTCCTCCTCCTTGCTTTCGCTCTCGGTGCGACGGCAGGTACTTTGCCGCGCGTGGGCCGGGCGGCCTTGATCGCGACGGAAAAAAGTCTCGATGACCGCGTGACGCGGCTGTGGGACGACAATCCGTTCGTGCTGATCGGCGCCACGCGCGGCGTTTATTTGGATGGCTACGGGGCCGTGCTTACGGCCGAAGTCAACCTTTTCACCGGCCGTACTCTGATGATGGGCCCGCCCTTGACTAAGGAGGAAATCGCGCGTTACCGCCAGAAGAGAATCGAAAGGCTTCCGCAATTGAAGCAGGCCATGCGGCAAGCGCTGGTCGCCACGGCCGCTTCGCTCGATCCGATTCCACCGGAAGAGGACGTTGTGATCGTGATCTTTCTGTCGCATTATTCCTGGGAAGATGTGAGCGGTCTGCCGGTGCAGGTGACCCTTCAGGCCAAGAAAAAGAGACTGCTCGACGCGCAACGCGCGGGCGGCGCAGGGCTCGATCAGGCGATTTCGATTAGTGAAAACTATTAGGCCGTGAATGAACATAAATAAACGTGAATCGAAAACAAACGCCTTATCCGCGTTCATCAGCGTTTATCCGCGGCTGGGCAACTGATTCATGCGTTTGGGCGAGATCCTTATCGAGCGCCGCTTGATTACGGCGGAGGATCTCGGCCGCGCGCTCGAATTACAGCGCGAGCGGGGCGATAAGATCGGCAAGATTCTGGTCGACCTCGGGTTCGTCGCCGTGCGTGATGTGCTCGCGGCGCTTTCCGAACAGTTGCAAGTCCCACTGCTCGCCATCGACGGACCACCGGCCGTCTCTCCCGAAACCGAAACGCTTTCTCCAAAATTCCTGCGCCAGTTCCGCTGCATGCCGGTCGCGCTGCACGATCACACGGTGACGCTAGCCATGGCCGATCCGCTGGATTTCGAAACCCGGTCCAACGTCGCTTCCTGCACCGGTCTCACGGTTCGCGTGGGAATCGCCGGCGAACAAGAGATCCTGGACGCCATCGACCGTTACTACGGCGAGGCAGGAAGTCCATCGGGTAAAAGCGACACGGACCTGATGACCGCCGCGGAGAGCGACGAAGATCTCGAACATCTGCGCGACATGGCCAGCGAGGCGCCGGTCATCCGCTTGGTAAACGCGATGATCGCGCAAGCAGTGGAGAAACGCGCGAGTGACATTCACATCGAACCGTTCGAGAAGGAATTTCGCATTCGCTACCGGATCGACGGTGTGCTGGTCAGTCAGGATGCGCCGCCTCCGGCGCTGAAGGCCGCGATCATTTCCAGGGTGAAGCTGATGGCTCGCCTGAATATCGCTGAACGCCGCCTTCCCCAGGACGGGCGCATCAAAATCAAAACTTTGGGCCGCGAGGTCGACCTGCGCGTCTCCACTCTGCCGACGCTGTACGGCGAGAGCGTCGTCATGCGCTTGCTCGACCGCTCCGCCGGCGATTTCTACGATCTGAAGCGGCTCGGATTTGACGAGCACATGCTCTCGCGCATGGAGTATTACACGTCGCTCCCGCACGGGATTTTTCTCGTGACCGGGCCCACGGGCAGCGGCAAATCGACTACGCTCTACTCCGCGCTCAAGCGCATCAATCAGACCGACAAGAAAATCATCACCATTGAAGATCCCGTCGAATATCAGATGGACGGCATCAATCAGATTCACGTGAATCCCCAGATCGGGCTGACCTTCGCCGCGGGACTCCGCCATATTGTCCGCCAGGATCCGGACGTGATCATGGTGGGCGAAATTCGCGATCGCGAAACCGCCGATATCGCGATCCGGGCCGCGCTAACCGGGCACTTCGTCTATTCCACGCTGCATACGAACGACGCGCCCAGCGCCGTTACCCGTTTGACTGATATGGAAGTCGAGAATTATCTCATCACTTCTTCTGTGGTCGCGGTGATGGCCCAACGGTTGGTGCGCATCATTTGTGATTCCTGTAAAGCTCCGTTCGGTACTTCGGTCACGCCCGAAGGCGAGACCATCGAGACCTACCACGGCACGGGATGCGAGAACTGCTACAACACCGGCTATCGCGGCCGTCTCGGCATTTTCGAGCTGATGGAGCTGAATGAAGAGCTGCGTGCGATCATCATGCGCAATGAGGACGCGAGCAAGATCACTGCCTGCGCGCGACGGCACGGGATGCGCAATTTGCGCGAGGACGGCTGGCTGAAAGTGCGCAATGGCGTGACCACTGCGGAAGAAGTCATGCGGGTCACCCAGGAGTTCTAGCCATGGCGACCGCGTTTCATTTCCGGGCCGTGGCTTCAGACGGAAAACTCCGCACCGGCACGCTCACGGCAGAGACCGACAAATCCGTCGTCCAGGAATTACGGCGTCAGGGGCTGATCCCGGTCTACGTCGGCGCAGAGCAGCAGAATCGCGGATTTGAGCTGAAGTTGCCTTCCTTCAATCGCGGCAAGCGCCGCGACGTTCTCTTCTTCACCCAAGAAATCTCGACGCTGCTGAACGCGGGCGTGCCCCTGGACCGCGCGTTGTCGATCACGGCGGAGTTGACGGAACATGGTCCGTTCCGCTCCCTGGTGCTGGACGTAGTTCGCGTCCTAAAGGGCGGAAAATCGCTGGCCGACAGTCTCGCCACGCACCCTTCGCATTTTTCGGAGTTGTACATCAACATGGTTCGGGCCGGGGAAGCATCGGGCGCGCTTGCACAGATTTTTGATCGCCTCTCGGAATTCGAGCGCACCCGGGACGACCTTCGCGGATACATCGTCAGCTCGCTGATCTACCCGGCCCTCCTGACCTGTGTTGGTTTCGGCTCGATTTTTGTCTTGCTCAACTTTGTGGTCCCGCGCTTCGCCCTGATCTTTTCGGATCCGCGCATGAAGATCCCGACCCCGACACTGATTATGCTCGAAATGAGCAAGCTGGTGCAGAGCTACTGGCTGCCCGTGGCGGTGGTGATCGCCGTCGCGGTCCTCTCTTTCCAGACATTCATTCGGACGAGATCCGGCGCGCTGTGGTGGGATGGTTTTCGTCTACGAGTACCCCTGCTGGGTGACGCTTTGCGCAAAGCCGAGACCGCTCGTTTCGCGCGCGCGATGGCTACCTTGGTTTCCGCCAGCGTTCCGCTGGTGCAATCGCTGGGCATCTCCCGCGGTATTCTGAACAATCGAAGAATTGCGGCGTCGCTCGAGGGTATCGCTCAAGGCGTGAAGCGCGGCGAAGGAATCGCGGCGCCGATGCAACGCGCGGGAGAATTTCCGCCGCTCGCGTCGCATCTGTTGAGCGTCGGCGAGGAAACCGGTCATCTGGACGCGATGTTCACCCGCATGGCCGACATCTACGAAAATGAAACACGGACGGCGATCCGGCGCTTTACCTCGCTGTTCGAACCGCTGATCATCCTGGTGATGGGCATAATGGTCGGCACTCTGATTCTTAGCTTGATGCTGGCGATTACCAGCATCAACGACGTGGCGGTGTAACTATGAACGATCGCAAATTGAAGTCTCAACGCGGTATCACGCTGATCGAGATGCTGGTGGTGGTGACCATCATCGCGCTGTTCGCGGCGCTGGTGGCGCCGCGCATGCTCGGCCAGGCTGATAAAGCCAAGCGCACCGCGGCGCACGCGCAGATCAACAGTTTTATGACCGCGCTGGGCGCGTACAAACTCGACACCGGAACTTATCCGGCCACCGAACAAGGATTGCAGGCCTTGCGCGTCAAGCCTGAGAATGTCCCGCAATGGGCGGGACCGTATCTGCCGCAGGATATCCCGGTCGATCCCTGGGCCCGGCCGTATCTCTACAAATTCCCGGGCGATCATGGCGACGAGCCGGATGTGATCTCTTTAGGCGCCGACGGCCAACCCGGCGGAGAAGGGAATGATGCCGATATCGTCAGTTGGAGCAACAAATAGCCGGCGGGGCGTCAGTCTTCTAGAGCTGTTGATCGTCGTGACGCTGATCGGACTGGTGGCCGGTCTCAGTTACCCCTCGATCGCATCAGGCCTGGATTCGCTCCGCCTGCGTTCAGCTTCGAACGCGATTGTTGCTTTCTTAGATGCCACGCTCGACCGTGCCGATCGTCACCAGCAAGTAGTGGAAATACGCATCTCGCCGAAAGAGAACTCGATGATCGCCCGCGCCGCGGACTTGAGTTTCGTCCGGCGTCTGGACATGCCCGCTGCCATTCAAATTATTTCCGTGCTGCCGGCTGCGCAGCCGGATGCCCCCGAGCCCCGCCGTTTCCTGATGTATCCAGGTGGCACGGTGCCCGCCATCGGCGTCGAGATCGCAACCCAGGAAGGCCATCGGCGGATCGTGAGCGTCGACCCTATGACCGGCGTTCCGCAGTCCAGGGTAGTCACGCAATGAAAACCCAACGCGGGTTCACCCTGCTCGAAGTGCTGGTGGCTACCGTCATCATGGGGATTGCGGTCGCCGGTGTTTTGAATGGACTGGCCGCGGCCTCGCGCAACGCCGCGCGGCTGACGCAGTATGATCGCGCCACTCTGCTGGCGCGCCAGAAGATGGACGAGCTGCTGGTCGAGCACCATATTCCTCGCAAGACCACGCTCCAAGGCGCGTTTGATCCTGCGCAGATCGGCGGATCAAACGCCGGATGGAGCGCGACAGTTCTGCCCTTTGAAACTGCAGCGGGTGCAGGGGCCGGGAACTGGGTGGTCGATCGTATTGAAGTTGAAATCTGGTGGCTGGACGGCGCCACGCGCCATAGCTTCTCACTGGACGGGTATCGCCGAAGTCTGCTCCAGGCCGGAGAGACACCGTGATGTCAAGAATGACCCGCGGCGAACGCGGCGTCACGCTCATCGAGCTCATGATCGCGATCACTCTGGTCGCCACGCTTTCCGTGGGAATGCTCATGGCGATGCGCACCAGCATGATCACGCTCGAAAAAACGGATTCGCGGCTGCAATTAAATCGCCGCGTGATGAGCGCCGAACAGATTCTTTCCCGCGAGATCAGCGGCGTGATGCCGGTGCTGGGGGATTGTCTAACATCCGGCGGCGTTGCCCGCCTTACGATTTTCAGCGGCACCGAGCAGACGCTCCACTTGGTTTCGACTTATTCCCTGGCGGAGGGGGCGCGCGGCAGTCCGCGTATTCTCGAGCTTCAGGTGATCCCGGCCCAGGGCGGCGGGTTTCGGCTGATCGTGAACGAGCATCTCTACAGCGGCCCGCTCAGCACCGCTCCTTTCTGCGTTTCTCCGGCCGAAGCGAATCCGCAATCTTTTGTATTGGCCGACCGGCTCGCCTTCTGCCGCTTCTCGTATCACGAAATCAATCTGGATTCGCCGCAGGCCGGCAATTGGGTTCCGCAGTGGAATCGGCCGAATCTTCCGTCGGCGGTTCGCATCGAGATGGGCCGCTTGCCGGGTGATCCGTCCGGCCTCCCGGCCGGTCCCGTTACCATTCCGATTCACATTACGCGCAACGTGGGTGCGCCCTACGACGATGCACCGTAAAGCAGGCCGCCGGGGCAGTGCGCTTCTGATGGTCCTGTGGCTTTCCGCCGCTCTGGCAGTGATCGCCTTTTCGGTCTCGACCACCGTCCGCGCGGAGACGGACCGCGTGTCCCTTGCGTCCGATGGCTTGCGCGCCTGGTACCTAGCCACCGGCTCGGTGGAGCGCGGGATTCAATGGATGTTATGGGGCACCGACTACCCGCGTCGCGGGGGCGGCAGCTTCTGGCAGCCCAACCAGCCCCGGTTCACGATGTCCTTCCCCAGCGGCGACGCCGTAGTCGAATTGATTCCGGAGTCGGCCAAGCTAAACATCAACACGGCTAGTCCGGACGATCTGATGCGGGTGCTGGTTGTAGTAACCGGGGACGCCGCGCGTGCGCAGCAAATTGCCGGGGCGATTATCGATTGGCGGACTCCCGGCCCCACCGGATCGAGCTTTGACCAGTATTACTTGACCATCAGTCCGACTTTCCGGGCCCGGCACGCGTCTTTTGAAGAGATTGAGGAACTACTGCTGGTTCGTGGCATGACTCCCGAATTGTTTTATGGCAACTACCTCCCGGACTCCGAGGGGCGTCTGTATGCCAGCGGCGGGCTGCGCGACTGCTTTTCAGTGTGGGGCAGCATCGGACCTTTTGACATCAACACGGCGAGTCCGGCGTTGATGGAAGCGATGGGAGTTCCGCGGGAGGGCGTGGGCGCGATCGTCAGCCGCCGGCAACAGCAGCCGTTCAGCAATATGGGAGAAGTTCAACAGCTCGGCTTCCCGACGCCGCGCATGCGAACCGGCGGCAATTATATCTGGACGTTGCGCGGCACCGCGCGGCTGCGCCGTCCCGACGGAACGCCGTCTGATGTAGTCCGAACCGCCGCGGCAACCGTCAAGATTCTGAATCGCCTGAACTTCCCGAATATGCCTTTGCACGTGCTGCGTTGGTATGACGACGCCTGGTCGCAGTCGGCGGTCGTGCCATGATCCCAGCCGAACTCCAAAAATGGCTGGCGTTCGGCAACGGCGTCGGTATCGAAATCTTCGGCCGGCACGGGTCGGAGTCGATCCGAGTCGTAGGCGTGCGTGTCCGGCCCCACGGAGCACGCGTGTTGGATCAACTGGTGGTGGACGACGTTCCTCACCAGCCCGCCGGCGTGTGGGGAACCGAGTATGCCGCGTTCGTGCGCAAACTCGGTCTGCGCCACGTCGCCGCCACGGTTCTGTTGCCGCGTCAGGATCTGATCGTGCGCCAACTCCCGCTTCCTGGCGTCTCCGACCACGATCTGGCCGCCGCCGTCGAATTTCAATTGGACGGGCTGCATCCCTATTCCGAAGATGACAACGTAGTTTCCAGCTGGGCGCGTCTTTCCGGCACCTCAACCGTACTGGTCGCCATTGCGCGCCGGGCTGCGATCGAGCGTTATGCCACCTGGTTCGATGAAGCCGGCATCAAGGTTGCCTCCTTCACTTGTTCCGCCGCGGCCATTTATTCGGCGCTACGAATGTTTGGCGCATCCCCTGCTTCGGAACTGCTCGCGTATCACCTTGAGGATGGTCATATCGAGCTGTATGGAGAGAGCCCGGCGCGGCCGCTCTTTTCGGCCAGCTTCGATTCGGAGGAGATCGAGCTATCGCGCGCCACGGCACTGGCTCGCTCCGAGCTGCGCGTCGAGCCGGACCTCGAGGCCCGGCCCATCGGAGACCTGCTAGGTCTTTTTGAGGAAGTCGCGCAAAACGGAGCGCGGCGCGAAACAGTTTCTGATCCGGATGGCGGCGCGCGCCGCACCCTTTGCGCTCCTTCGCTGCCGTACGCGGCTGCGCTGGTTTCCGCATGTCCGCGATTGTGTCTGCCTCTCAATCTTCTGCCGCGCGAACACCGCCAGACCAGCTCCCGCATGCAATGGATTCCTTCAGCAGCGCTGGGAGCCGTGGTCCTCATGCTGGCGGGCGCGTTGGCCGCATATCCCGGGTTCGAAGACCGACGTTATCTCCGCTCGCTCCAGGCCGAAATCGCGAAAGTCGAGCCCCGTGCCGGTCGCGCAGCCACGCTCGATCGCGAAATCGAAACCGCGCGGCGTCGCACCGCGCTGCTCGATGAATTTCGAGGACACTCGAAGGCGGATATGGATGTGCTCGCTGAGATGACACGCATTCTCCCGCCGCCCACATGGCTGAACAGCCTCGAGATCACGCGGACGCAGGTAGTGGTCGCGGGTGAGACGGATCAAGCGGCCCCGCTCCTCAAAGTGATCGACGCCTCGCCGCTGTTTCAATCGTCGGAGTTTGGTATGCCGCCGATCCATATTCAAAATGGCGAGATGTTCCGTGTCCGGACCACTCGCAAGGCGGGGAAGTAATGACCATCTCGCCCCGCGTTCGACGGGTACTCGCCGGCATGGCTGCGATTGAAGTTGTAGCGCTCCTCTACACCTACTGGCCGGCGAGTACGACTCACGTGGTGGCCGCTTCCGTGGATTCGGTCGGCTTCGCGGAAAAGCGGCTCGCGAAACTTCGCGACACGGCGGCGACCGTTCCCGAAAAAGAAGAGATCGCCAAGAAGGTGTCCTCCGAGCTCGCCATCCGCGAAAAGGGGCTCATCACCGCGGACACCGCCCCGCAAGCTCAGGCCCAATTGATCCAGATCATCCGCCGTCTGGGCGCGGCTGAAGCGCCGCCGATCGAGATTCGCGCCACCGAGCTCGGCGGGATCGTTCCTTTTGGTGATTCGTATGGACAGGCCAGCGTCTCCGTTCAGATCGAGTGCCCGATCGATCAATTGATTAATTTGCTGGCATCCCTCGGGTCTCAGCCCGAGCTGATTTCCACCACCGACCTGCGGATCAATCCCGGCAACCCGAAGGACAAGACGGTCGGCGTGCGGCTCACCGTTAGCGGTATCGTGCCGCGCAAGCTGGTCCCGGAAAAGAAGGGAGGCACGGCGTTTTGAATCGCAAACTGATTCTGCTGAATCTGGTGCTGATCGCCCTTGCGGGATTGCTATTCTGGCGGCTTCGCACTCGCCGGATCGAATTGCGGGCGCACGAACGGGCCATGTTCGCTCAAAAGGCGCACGCCGCGCCGGTGCTTCCGCCCCCGGCCGCGACGCCTCCCAAGCCGGTCACGCCGGCGGAATATATCGAAGTCGCGCAGAAGACGTTGTTCACAAAGGACCGCAATCCGACGGTGATTATCGAAGTGCCGCCTAAAAAGCCCGATCCTCCGATCCCGCCGCTGCCCTCCTACCACGGCCAGATGGCCATCGGCGAGCCAGTCGTATTCCTCAGCGCGGATTCGAGCGCCGGCCAGAAAAGCTATCACGCGGGCGAAACCGTGGGCAAGTTTAAGGTAGTGAGTTTCGATCGCGAAAATATCACGCTTGCCTGGGAAGGCAAAACGATCGAGCGCAAGCTCGCGGATCTGGCGCCCAAGGAACCGGTTCCGCAACCGTCGTCGGCCTCAGCGGCGCCGGCCGCCGCGCGCCCCGCTGCAACTCCGCTGGCGCCCGTCCGCAATCTAACTGCCGGAGAGTCCCCGCTTGGAACGGATATGGGCGGCGGATTTCATGGCTGCGTGGCGGGAGACAATTCGCCCAACGGCACCGTGAAGGACGGCTACAAGAAGGTTATGACTCAAACCCCATTCGGAGCGTCTTGCCACTGGGAGCAAGTGAAGTGATGCGCAAACATCGAACGACTCTTGCGGTCCTTGCGGCGGGAGCCGCTCTGTGGATCCTGCCGGCCTCGAAGGCGCAGCCGCCCGCTCCTCCTCAAGCGCAGCCCCCTCAAGCTCAGCCGGCCAAGCCCGTGCCGATCGGAAATCTGGCCTTGCAGAACGCCTCACTCACCGAAGTGATCGATCAACTCGCGCGGCAATTGCACATCAATTACATTCTCGATCCCGCGGTGAAGGGTGGAGTGATCCTCAACACTTACGGGGACACGTCCCACCTGGACGCGCGCAGTCTGCTCGATCTGATCCTGCGCATTAACGGCGCGGCCATGGTGCAGGAGGGCGACGTCTACCGCATTGTGCCCACCAAGGATCTCGGCATGCTTCCGCTCCACCCCGAGACCGCGACGCGCAATATTCAGGAAGACGATCAGCCCATGCTCAATCTAGTCTTCCTCAAATACGTCACCGTGGACGAACTCGTCAAGGTTCTGGATCAGTTCAAGGGCGAAAACGCGACCATTTATACCTACGCGCCGGCGAACCTGCTGTTCATTCAGGACAGCCGGCGGAACATGCGGCGCATGATGGAGCTGATCGCGCTGTTTGACAGCGACAACTTCGCTAATCAAAAGGTCCGCTTGTTCGATGTACGGAATGCGCGGCCGTCGGATCTGGTAAAGGACTTGGACAACATTCTCAAGTCCATTTCGCTTGATAGCAAGAACAGTCCGGTAAAATTTCTGCCCGTGGACCGCATCAACACGCTCATTGCCGTCGCGCCAAATCCTGGCGTTTTCGACACGGTGGAAGAATGGCTGAAGAAGCTTGACGTGCCCGTGAAGATCACGGCAGGCACGGTCGAAAACTATGTCTACCGCGTGAAATACGGGCGGTCCGATTGCTTGGCGATCGCACTGAGCCAACTCTTCGGAGTCCAGAGCGGGGGATATGGCGGGTTTGCCGGGGCGGGCGCCGGATATGCCGCGCCCGCGACCGGTGGTTACGGCGGCGGGTATGGCGGATACGGCAACACCGCCGGATATGGCGGAGGATATGGCGGAGGCTACGGCAATGGATTGACCGCTATCGGAGGCGCCGGTTACAACAATCCTGGCGGCTATGGAAACGCGAACAACTTCAACAGCGGATTTGGCGGCGCCGGGGCCTGCTCCAACATGGGCGGCTTTGGCGGCGGGGGCGCTAACGGCGCCGCGCCTGGGTACGGGTATCCGGCTTTCGGTGGATACGCCGCGCAGACGCCTTATGCTCCGAACGTCACCGGGCAACCGCTCGCGGCTGCGACGGCTGCGACGCCGGGCGCTGCCGCGATTCCCGGAGCTCCGGGGGTTGGCGCGAATCCTCAACAGCTATTTACGCCACCGCCGAGGATTGTTCCCAATCCGCTCGACAACGCCCTGATCATTCAAGCCGACGCCCAGCAGTATCAGAACATTCTGAAAATCCTCAAGGATCTGGATATTCCTCCGCGCCAGATTCTGCTCGAAGCCAAGATCTACGAAGTCGACCTCACGGACGCGTTCGCGAGCGGCATACAATACATGCTGCAGCAGAAGAGCGGAACGTATCGCAAGCCGACCGCGAGCCTGGACTCGACGGGCAACGCGATCTTCTCGGTGGGAACCCTGGTCGACAGCGGACGCGAACTGCTTGCGATGCTGAATCTCAATGAGAACTCATCGCACGCACACATGATCTCCGAGCCCAGCCTGATTGCCACCGATAGTATTCCTGCCTCGATCAACGTGGGCACGCAGGTTCCGGTCTCGACCGGGCAGACCACCATCCCCACCGGGGGCAACGTGACTACCATCAACAGCATCTCGTCGGAGAGCACCGGCGTCACGATGCAAGTGAACGCGCGCGTTAATCCAAGCGGAGTGGTGACCTTGATCGTCAATCAGGAGATCAGCGGAATCAGCTCGTCGGTTCAATCCAGCCTAGGCACCCCAGCCTTCGATCAACAAACCGTGCAGACCCAGATCACCATGCAGGACGGAGATACGATCGCGATCGGCGGCACGATTAAAGACACGGTCACAAATACCAGCAGTGGTATCCCGTGGCTAAACAAGCTTCCTGGGGTTGGCTTTCTTTTCGGCAGCAAGAGCTATGAACACGACCGCACCGAACTGATCATTTTCATGACGCCGCACGTCATTTTCGACGAAACCAACCTGATCGAAGCGAGCGACGAACTCAAGAGCCGCGTCAAACAACTACGTAAGATGATCCGGGCGTTATGAGGGAAACGCCTTAGCCCCGCATGGGGGTGCTGTTCAGTGACAATCGCTCACCATTCGCCCCCGAATTGATGCCATTCGATGGTCTGGCTTGACTTGCGCGATCCCGGCGTGCTCGAATAACTAAACGTTGCGGCAGGACGCTAGGTGGCGTTTTGAGGCGCAACTGCAAATTTTTGCTTGACTTGGACAGTGCTGGGATGTTATTCAATAATCTGACTGCGTCCAGGGTGTAACAGTACAAG